>CAYZKY010000196.1:0-9788 GCA_964478815.1 uncultured Verrucomicrobiota bacterium | reverse complement strand
CCTGCAGAAGAACTGCGTGATTATCATCGGCACCTCGCCGCAGAACATCGTAATCGCCGAAGACCGCAAGCTCTTCGCGGCGATGCTCCGAAAGCTGGACATTCCCCAGCCCGCCAACGGCATCGCCACCAATGACGCCGAGGCCCTCGAGGCCGCGCGCCAGCTCGGCTACCCGGTGCTCGTCCGGCCCTCCTTCGTGCTGGGCGGCCGCGCCATGCAGATCGTTTATTCCGACGCGGAGCTGCAACATTACATGCGCGTTGCCGTCGAGGCGTCGCCCGCGCGTCCCGTCCTCGTCGACAGATTTCTCGAAGACGCCACGGAAGTGGATGTGGATTGCATCGCTGATGTTGGTCAGTTCACGAATCCAGACGAAGGGACCATTGTCATAGGCGGGATGCTCGAGCACATCGAGTTCGCGGGTGTCCATTCGGGGGATGCCGCGATGGTCCTGCCGCCGCACACGCTCTCGTCCTCGGTCATCGATACCATCCGCCAGTATACCCACGCGATGGCCCGCGAACTCAAGGTCATCGGCCTGATGAACGTGCAGTATGCTGTCAAGGGCGACACCGTTTACGTGCTGGAGGTAAACCCGCGCGCCTCGCGCACCGTGCCCTTCGTCAGCAAGGCCATCGGCGTCCCGCTCGCCAAACTGGCCGCGAAAGTGATGGCGGGCCAGAATCTTAAGGATCTCGGCTTCACCGAGGAAATCTGGGCCAAGTACTGGGCGGTGAAGGAATCGGTCTTTCCCTTCAACCGCTTCCACGGGCAGGACATTCTCCTCTCGCCCGAGATGCGCTCCACGGGCGAGGTCATGGGTCTTGATGCCGATCTCGGCATTGCCTATGCCAAATCCCAGATGGCCGCGGGCGGTCCGCTCCCGCTCAGTGGGCGCGTCTTCATCAGCGTGAGCGATGCGCATAAACAACACGTCGCTGGAGTCGCCAAGCTCTTCGCCGACCTCGGCTTCGAACTTATCTCCACCGGCGGGACCGCCTCGGTCATCGAGAAGGCTGGCCTCAAGGTTGCCCGCGTCCACAAGCTCAGCGAAGGTCGCCCGAACGCCGTCGATCTCCTCAAGAACCGCGAGATCCAACTCGTCGTGAACACTCCGGCCGGCCAGACGCCGCGAGAGGACGAGATCAAAATTCGCACCACCGCTGTCTACACCGGCACGCCCATCATGACCACCCTGAGCGGAGCCAAAGCCGCCGCCCTCGGCATCGCCGCCCTCAAACGCGGCGGCTACGGCGTCAAGCCGATCCAGGAATATTCGCCGAAGTAGACGTCCCTCCTTCACCGTGCGAGCGCACTTGTGTTGCCTCGGGTGGCAAGGGGCGCATCTGGACACTGCCCCGTTGGGAGTTTCGCCTTAAGGCGGTACGGGAGTTTTCCGGTGCCAGACCGCGTCAACGCGGGACTCCGAACAATAAGCCGGCATCGCTTGGGGACGGTGCCGAGATGCGTCGGGTGGCAAGTCGATCAACTGTGGGAATTGCCTCCCGCAATTGAGGAGAGTAGGGTCCAGTGATGAGTCAGTCGGCTACAGCGTACCGTTACATCGTCTCTGACCCCGCGATTCGTGGCGGCCAGCCGCGTGTCGAAAATACCCGCATTGGAGTCCACGATGTCATCGGGCTGCTGCAAAACGGTGAAACGGTCGATAGTCTCGTCGCCCGCTGCTTTCCAGATCTCAGCCGGGCACAGGTCTACGAGTGCCTGGCCTATTATGAGGATCATCGCGGCGAGATGGACCTGCTTGTCGCCCGCCAAATGTCTCCGCTAGAAAATTGAGCTTCCTTCTGGACCACGATGCGCGGGAGGAGATCGAAACCAAAACAATGGACAAGTCGAAAAAGTCCGAATTGCTCGGGAAAATCAATCTCCTATTCGCCCGAGCCCCTTCTCCCCACAATCCGGAAAATAGAGAGGAATTCAATTACTTCCGTGCCAGATCTCTCACGTTCTTAAGTCAAGTCTTCGGCTCGTCCCACCACTACTTCAAGCAATTTGATAGGGAAGTTGTTGATCCATGGAAACAGGGAGTGGAGGCGGGCTTAGGCATTTTGGGGGCAGCCCGTGATGACATTGAACAAGGCTGGCTGGACAGGTTTCAAGCCTTACTTTCGGCTGAGATTTTTTCCGATTTCCTGGAGAAGGCCGAATACCTGCTGTCAGAGCATTACAAAGATGCCGCCGCCGTCATGATTGGCTCCGTCTTGGAAGAACATTTGCGACAACTTTGCTGCACGCACAACATCCCTGTCGAAGCCGCAGGCAGGCACATAAAAACCTCCGTCTTGAACGACCACCTTGGCAAGGTTGCCTACGGGAAACTGGATCAGAAGCAAGTCAGCGCTTGGTTGGATTTGCGAAACAATGCGGTTCACGGCAAGTATGGGGAATACAACGAGGAACAAGTGAAAACCATGCTTTCCGGTGTGCGAGAGTTCATGACTCGGGTTCGCCCATAGTCAATTCGAAGCTTTGCCGCATCGCCACCGGTCGGCATCGGTCATTTCGTTTAAGCCCCCCACTTCGTCCTCCGGACCCCAGCCCCCAACCTTTGCCTTCTGCCCCTTTTTGAGAGAGGCAAGGCTCCGCCGCGGCGGCGGGGTGGTATCGGACACGGTTAGGGTGGCGAAAGGAGGGGAGCCAACGGCATGGAAATCGATTGGACAGGGCGGGCGGGGCGGGTGTAACACTGTGGCAGAAACTCCGAGTGATTTTATGACAACGCCTATTTCCCGCCGTTCTGCTTTGAAATCCGCCGCGACGGCCGGCGCCGCACTGGCGCTGATGAACAAGTTCGTGGAGACGACGCAGGCCGCGACGCCGCGCCACGGCAAGATCAACCATTCGGTGTGCCGGTGGTGCTACAACGGGGTTCCGCTGGAGGATTTATGCAAGGCGGCGAAGGAGATGGGGATCAGTTCGGTGGAGCTGCAGGGGCCCGCCGAGTGGCCGATGATGAAGAAGTACGGCCTGACCTGCGCGATGGCCACCGGCGCGGGGATGGGCATTCCGAAAGGGTTCAACCGCCGCCAGTATCACGCGGCCTTGATCGAGAGTTACGAAAAGATCATTCCGCAGGCGGTGGACGCGGGCATCCAGAACGTGATCTGCTTTTCCGGAAATCGGGAGGGGCTCGACGATGAAGAGGGCTTGAAGGTGTGCGCCGAGGGTCTGAAAAAGCTGATGCCGACGGCGGAGAAGCACAAGATCAACATCGTGATGGAGCTGCTCAACTCGAAGGTCGACCACAAGGATTACCAGTGCGACCGCACGCCGTGGGGCGTGGAGTTGTGCAAGCGCGTGGGTTCGGAGCGGTTCCTGCTTTTGTACGACATTTACCACATGCAGATCATGGAGGGGGATGTGATCCGCACCATCCGCGAGAGCCAAAAGTATATCGCGCATTATCACACGGGCGGCGTGCCGGGGCGGCATGAGATCGACGAAACGCAGGAACTGCACTATCCGGCGATCATGAAAGCGATCGCAGATACCGGGTTCAAGGGGCATGTGGCGCAGGAGTTCATTCCGTCGCGCGGCGATGCGCTCGCTTCACTCCGCCAGGGCGTGGATATTTGCGATATCAAAGGAGCTTGAGCGCTCGACCGGCTGCGAGACGAGGCAAGCCCGGCGCGCATGGAGTGCGCGCCTTCCTTTGAACGCGGACTGGATTCAGCGAGGGCGTGGTTAGGCGCCCATGCCGTCTTCGAAGGAGCCTCCGGCGAGCGGGAAGCAGAGCCGGTCGCGAACGAAGGCGATGCCGTCGGCGCTGGTGGCATCGAGATCGCGATAGGCGCTCTCGGCTTCGACGATGAGGGGGGCGGTCTTCCGGCCCATGATCTGGCAGTACCGCTTGGGATAGCCGATGTCGATCAGCACTTCGACGTAGCGAGTCATGTTGAGATCGCCGCTGCCGATGTCGACGAATTGCATGGCCCGGTTCGGCCAGTGGCCATCCATCATGCGCAACGGAATATCCGCGCGGATGGTGAAATTCTTGACGTGGCAGGCGTAGACGCGCGCGCCGACCTTGCGGAAGCGGGTCTCCCAGCTTTCGCCTTCCCAGCAGTGGGAGGGATCGGCATTGACGCCGAGGACTTTGTCGCCATCGCAGGCGGCGACGAGCATATTAAAATCATCGGCGCACATGGCGGCCGTGCCCGGATGGATCTCGTGGGCCAGGTGGATGCCGAGCGACCGGGCGCGATCTCGCAGTTTGGCGGTTTTCTTGACGAAGCGTTCCTGCCCTTCCTTGAGCAGGTCGTAGTTCCCGCCGGCCCAGAAGCCCCAAGGATAACCGGAGGCCATTTCCCAGCCGAAGGCCACGCCCCAGAACATCGGGACGATCTTGATGCCGAGCTCGGCGCAGTAATCGAGGAGTTTGAGGAGGTAGCTCTCGGCCCACTTTTCGATCTCGGCTTCGCTTTTCTTGGCGACGTCGGGCGGGAGAAAGGGGCGGATGGTGGGGCTGCCGGTCCAGGCCGTGGTATGAACCCAGAAGGGGCAGTGGGCCGAGATGCCGTCGAGAATCATGCCCCGCTGGTCGAAGGCAGCCTGAATCTCTTTGGGCTTTTGGAGGCCTTTCTCGCCGTGGAGCATGTAGTTGCTCGGTTGCGCGCCCGCCGCGCCGGACCGCTTGGCGTAGTCCAGAAAATCACCCAGGCTTTTCGCCCCATGCTGAGCGCCTTCAACGCTCGCGTGAAAACAAGGTTGACCCATAATACATCAAATCTGCAATGGTTTCGGCCAGTAAAGCGGAGCCTGTACCGTCGGTCAAGGGCGCTCCTCCTAAATGTTACCAAAAATGGTGCGCGCGGCGGGAGTTGAACCCACAACCTTCGGCTCCGGAGGCCGGCACTCTATCCAATTGAGCTACGCGCGCAAACCCTTGAGCCGGAATCATACGAGCAAGCGGCGGCGATTGCAACAGGTTCTCGATGCAGGTTCTCGATGCTGGCCGGGAGCGCGCGCGCTTTGGGGCAGCCGTTCGTGCTTGTGCCGGGGAGCGGAGTCTCGGTAGGCTTGGGGAGACGACGCAGGATGGAAAGGCGGGGTGAATTATCGCGGAAAGGGCCGGGCCGGGTGGGCCGGCGGTTCAGCCGCGCAGCCGATGCGAATCGTCGTGTGCCGTGCAATTTTCGATCATAACCCCCAGTTTCCGCAGCTCGCAGTGGCTGAAGCTTTGCATCCCTTCGGTGGCCGATCAGGAGGGCGTCCGCTTCGAGCATATCGTGCAGGACTCGGTTTCGGACGACGGCACGCTGGACTGGCTGCCGCAGGACGCGCGGGTGAAGGCGTTTATCGAAAAGGATCGGGGGATGTATGACGCGGTAAACCGTGGTTTTCGGAAGGCGCAGGGGGAGATTCTGGCGTATCTGAATTGCGACGAGCAGTATCTGCCGGGGGCGCTGCAGGCGGTGTGGGAGTTTTTCGAGCGGAATCCGCAGGTGGAGATCGCCTTTGCCGACACGATCGTGGTGAACGCGGACGGCGGCTTCAACTGCTTTCGCAAGGTGCATCTCCCGGAGCGCTATTACACCATCCTGTTCGCGCTTTGCACGCAGACGAGCAGCACGTTCATGCGCCGGAGCGTGATCGACCGGCACGGGCTGTTCTTCGACGACTCGTATCGGGATCTGGGGGATGGAGACTGGATCTTGCGGATGCTGGAGAAGGGCATCCGGGCCAAGGTTTTCCGGCAGTACACGAGCACGTTCACGGAAACGGGCGAGAATATGAATCTGAAGCCGAACGCCGTGCGCGAGCGCGGACTCTTTCGCCAGAAGGCGCCGGGCTGGGTGCAGTCCCTGGCGCCGCTGGTGAAGTGGAAGTACCAAGCCCGCCGGGTGCTCGAGGGGGGATTGCGGGAGAAGCCGCTCCGCTATGCCGTTTACACGCCGCAAAGCCCGGATCGGCGGGTGGAATTCGTGGTGGACAAGCCCAGCCCGTACTGGGTGCGGCCCGCCTTGAGCCCGGCTTGAAAGATCGATCGCGACCGATCCGCCGTCCATGCCCAGCGTTGAGGATCAACTGAACCGATTTCTGCGCCGCGAGCCGGTCGTGGCCCCCGATGCTTACATCGCCCGGACGGCGGTGGTCATCGGCGATGTGACGCTCAAATCCGGTTCGAGCGTGTGGTACAACGCGGTGCTGCGCGGCGATATCAACCGCATCGAACTGGGCGAGGGCTCGAATGTGCAGGACAACGCGGTGATCCACCTGGCGGATGAATGGCCCTGCCTGATCGGACGCTACGTGACCGTGGGGCACTCGGCGATTGTTCACGCCTGCACGATTGAGGACGAGTGCCTGATCGGCATGGGTGCCACGGTGCTGGACGGGGCGGTGATCGGCGCGCAATCGATCGTCGGCGCGAATGCGTTGGTCACGCAAGGCACGCACGTTCCGCCGGGCTCGATGGTGCTCGGCTCGCCGGCCAAGGTGATTCGCGCGCTGACCGAGAAAGAGCGTGGCTCGTTGCGACTCTGGGCGGAAAAGTACGTGGCGAACGCCGCGTACTGCCTGCGCCACGGCATCCAGGTGGGCCAGCCGCTCAAGGCTTGAGTTTTTCCGCCCGGGGGACCGGCGGAAACCGAATCGCCTGGTCCAGGGTGGGCCGACGCACCTTCGGCAACGGTCCTACTTTGACGACCCGGCCCGTCCGCGCGCTGCGATAGAGCGCTTCGACGATGGCGACATCGATCAAGCCTTCCTCGCCCGAGGGCTCGGGCTCGCGCCCGTGCAGGATGCAGTCCGAGAAATAGCTGAACTGCGCTCCGAAGTGGTCGCTCGGCGCAAACTTCCGAACTTCCTCCTTGCCCCCGGCCGAGAGCCGCCACGCGAGTTTCTCCGAATAGCCAAAGGCCGGGTCGAGCCGCAGGAAGCCCTCGGTGCCGACCACTTCGAAGTAATTGCGGAAGGCCGCCCCGAAGCTATTGGTGAACGCCGCGATCCGGCCGCCGGGAAACCGCAGGATGGCGCTGGCCATTTCATCCGCATGGCGAAAACGCGGGTCTTTCCGGCTGGCGCAAAGACCGCTGACTTCGACCGGTTCCTCCTGGAACAGATGCCGGGCGGCATTAATGCAGTACACGCCGACATCGTGCAGCGTGCCGGCGCCGGGCAGGTCCGCGAAGCGCGGATTGGCGGCGTCCGGCAAGTTGAAGCTGAAAGCAGAGTTGAAATAGCGCGGTTCCCCGATCCGGCCCGATTTCACCAATTCGATGGCGCGCAGGTTGGCTTCCTCGAAATGGAGCCGGTAGGCGGTCATGAGGCGCACATCCTTCTGCCGCGCCGCCTGGATCATCCGTTCGCACTCGCGCCGCGTGGCCGCGAGGGGTTTCTCGCAAAGGACGTGGATCCCCGCCCGGGCCGCGCGAATGGCAAAATCCGCGTGCAAATGGTTAGGCAGGGCAATGAAGACCGCATCGATCTCGCCGCTGCGGAGGCAGTCATCGTACTGCTCGTAGGAATAGGTGCGGGCAACCCCATATTGCTCCGCCAGCACCTTCATTTTCTTCCCCGAGCCGGAGACAAGGGCCGTCAGCCGGGAGTTGCGAGGGTTCTTGAAGCCGGGCAACACGGCCACCTGGGCGATGTGGCCCAGGCCAACCACCGCGTACCGCACCTGGCGTTGCTCGCCGCCGCTCTTCTGTTTGCGCATGGCTCCATTGGGGCCGCTCGGCGGGTCGATGCCAAGCCGAATTCGCAGCCAGGTCCGCCGACCGGGCCCGCCGCCGATGGGCAGGGCCGGTTGGCAGTCAAGTTTCGTGCCTGAACGCCGATTTCCAAGCGGGAGGACCTGCCGAGTTCCCATCCGGGAGAGGGCGGGGCCAGTCTCGCATAGCATGGCTGTGACATTGACACCGAACGAAGAAGCTCAATTGATGCAGACAATTGAGATGTTCGAGGTTATTACTCAAGCCCAACCGCTTGATTATCAATCACTTGAGATTCTCAAGGAAGCGTACATCAAGCTGGAACGCGAGGGGGATATCGTTGGGACGTCGAAGCGGATCGCCGAGGCGTACGTCCAAGTCGGCCAGCTTTCCTCGGCCATCCTCGAATACGAGAGCATTCTGCAACGGCGGCCGGAGGATCCGGATATCCGCCAGGCCTTGCAGGAGATCGAGAATCGGGCCAATGGCTTTGTCCGGCAGAGCGGCCCGGCCGAAAGCCGGACGGAACCGACCGATGACGCCGCCGCCACCGCGGCTCTGAAAGCGAACGGCGCGCAGGCGTACGTGCCCCCGGCCGATCTGGACGACGGCAAAGCCCAGATGCGGAAGATTTTCGTCGATTCGAAAACCATCTCGACCGCGGATTTCGACGCGTACTGGCCGACGCCCAATCTGCGCGTCAACCTCCGCCAGCCGGGCGAAACATTCGTCCAACTCCTCGACGACCGGCAGATCCTGCCAACCGATCGGTCCTTGAAGCTGATTTGCGAACGGACGCGCTCGGCCTATCTGCCGGTGGATCGGTACGATATCGACGCCGAGTTTGCCCGGTCGACGCCGCGGGATGTCTGCATGCGCTGGAGCGTCCTGCCGTTCGATCGCATGAGCAAATCGGTCTGTGTGGCCACGGTCAACCCGTGCAACCGGCAGGCGTTGCGGGAGCTCGAGGCGCATCTTCACTCGCGGGTGATTTGGTACGTCTCCCCTCCGGCCGAGCTGGCCAAAACCCTCCGGCGGATCTTCCGGTAACCGCGTATGCAGCCTGTCAAGACTTTCGGCGAACGGATCGCCGAGGCGCTGGTCGAGGATGGCCTGCTTTCGCAAAAGCAGGTCGACGAGCTGCTCGATCAGCAGAAGAAGCAGGGCACGCGGCTGATCAAGCTGCTCGTCGAGAAGAATTACGTCTCGGAGATCGATCTCGTGGTTTCGATGGGCCGGGTGCTGAACACCTCGCCGATCAACCTGGCCCGGGTTTCGATTCCCCAGGAGATTGCCTCCATCGTTCCCAAGGAAGTCGCGCATACCCACAAGGTGGTGCCGGTTTCGCGGCTGGATCAACGGCTCTACCTGGCGATGGCCGATCCGCTCAACGTCCTCGCCCTGGACGACGTGCGGCGGATCACCAAGATGGAGATTTCGCCGTTGATCGCCGGCGAGAAGGCCATCACCGACAAGCTGAACAATCTCGAAACGCGCGCCGGGAGCATGGAGGAGATCATCCAGGCCCAGCGCAACGCGGAGCGGGAGGAGGCGGAAGCCACGGACGTCGAGCAGGTGCTCGACCTGTCTCAGGAAGTCTCCCTGGAGGAACTGAAGGAGTCGACCGAGGACGCCCCGGTCATCCGCCTGGCCAATCTCGTCCTGGTGCAGGCCATCAAGGACCGCGCCAGCGATATCCATCTCGAACCGTTCGAGACTTCCGTGCGGCTGCGCTACCGGGTGGACGGCGTGCTGATGGACTCCGCTCCGCCGCCGAAGAATTTGCAGCTCGCGCTCATGTCCCGCCTCAAGATCATGAGCAATCTCAATATCGCGGAGCGCCGGCTGCCGCAGGACGGGCGCATGCGGATCAAGGTGGGGGGGAAGGCGATCGATCTGCGGGTGTCGTTCCTGCCGACGGTGCATGGGGAGAAGTGCGTGCTCCGCGTCCTCGATAAATCCAATCTCTCCGCGAGCATCGAGAAACTGGGCATGGACTCGGCCACGTTCCGGCGGTTCAAAGCCGCGGTCGATGCGCCGCATGGGTTGATTCTCGTCACCGGCCCGACGCCTCGGTCCGGGGTATTCGCGTTTTCGCCCGCGATGACCCCG
>CAYZKY010000195.1:0-9820 GCA_964478815.1 uncultured Verrucomicrobiota bacterium | reverse complement strand
CGTCGCCGGGAAGCTTACCATTCCTTATCCATTCCACTGAAAACGTCGAAGAACCGGAAAAAGAAAGTGCAGAAAGCTAGACTAGCTCCGATTCCTGCCAGAGTTCGTTTGAGTCCACTAACACCACGAAACTCGCCGAAAGCGACTGCTGAGAGCCAACAGGCAGTCAAGAAAAGCGCAAAGAGAATAAAAAGTGAAATCGGCCACAATTCAGTCAAAACTCGCTTGCCCTTAAGGAAATCAGATGCCGCTTTGTTGGCTATCGCCGTTGACTTGATTAACCTTTTATTAGCAATAGAACTTAAAATTACGATTTCACCCGCTAAAGGTGCGTGAGGTGAGCTGTGGTAATTTTTGCCTGTACCTCGAACGGATTCGCAAGCTGTTATAATCCAGGAGCCTGGGTGCAGTGTCTTAGCCGCGCAAAATTCAACCGCATCGCTCGGATGAAGCAGGTAGTCTAAATTGTGTAGCTGGCGAATAAATGTCATGATCTGGCACTTTTTGCAAACGGGGACTTGTTCTTGCCGGACGGGGCCGTAACTAACAATATATTCGCCAGGATCTAGCTCCCTGCGGCCATGGTAAGCGGCGTGGAAAATAAAAAAGGAACGGCTTGCTCTGGCCCCGCATCGATAACATATTAAAGTAGGCATAAGCTGATTAACAGAAATTTTTCACAGCCATCCCATAGCGGACAAAATCTGGCGGAGATCGATGGGCCCAGTTGGGGTAAGGTTACAGCGGGTCGCGCCGGTTCGGTGTTGTCTCCCGGCGAGGCTTGGCCGTTGAGTGTCCAGCGGCGATTGGCGGAAGCGAAATTCCGGCTAGCGGAAGATCGGGCGGCTTGCCGGGTTTGGCCTGGAAGTTCACGAGGGGATGGCCGGACTGGCGTTCGCGGCGACGGAGGCCGGCGAACAATCGGCCGACGCTGTGGCCGTGCGCGGCGGAGAGGGCGTCCTTGGCGCGCCAGATCTCCCGCAGCACGAGGTCCGCTTCCATCTCTGGTTCGGTGGTTGGGCTCGGTTTAATCATAGGGTTGCTGCAGGAATTCCTCAGGCGTGCAGATCACCGGGGCGTTGTAGCCGCGGGACTCGATCAGTCGGCGGAGCCGTCCGAGGATGAACGCATTGGCGATGTGCCGACAGTTCCATGTCAGCAAGATATCAATGGCGTGAACGGTTGCCAGCGCTATATGCGTTCCATCCGGTGAGGCTTTCTCGGGAAGCAGGCCCGCCTCCATGATGGCGCAAGCGAGTTCCTCGGCCTCATCGGTGGATTGCAGCAAGGGGACCCCGTTCATTAGCTCCAGCCGGCGAGTCGCCATTTCCGGTTCGCCGACCGCGATCTCATCCAGAACGAGCTGGCTGGCGAAGAGGTTATGATCGGAGCTTCGAGATTCCCACCAGTCGCGCGTAAGCTGTTGGCGCGCAGCCTGCAAGAGATCACGAGCAGGCCGTGCGGCAACGTAGCTGGGGATCGTGCTTTCGATGTAAATTCGCATGCCGTCGGTGCGGTCTGAGCAACAACGAGTTGAGTAGCGTATCGCGGACTACTGCGCCACCGTCGCACAGCGGAGATCATCGAACAAAATCGGCGTGTCGGCGTAGGGGCTGGCGGCGATCATGGGGCGGCCGGAGGGAGGGGCTTCGGTCTCGTCGAAGGTGAGGGTGGGCTGGGCCGGTTCGGAACCTCCCGCAGTCCAGGCGCGGCCTTCAAGCAACCAGGCGGAATCGCCTTTCTTAAGCAGCGCAAGCTTGAGATGAACCCATTTTCCTGTGGGCCAATCGAAGGCCACCGCCGTTTTGACGTTATCTCCGCGATAAAGTTCGAGCTGCTTCTTGCCGGGGCTGACCCGGAGCTTGTAGCCGCCGACGCCGTTCAGGCCGATGGCGAAGGTCGGGAAGCGCCGTCCCTTGCCCGTGCCGAAGAACCGCGCGGACACAACCAGGTTCTCCTTGCCGGCCGGACCGAAGAGAAACCCATAGCTGTCGAGCGGCGCGCCGGGCAGTTCGACCACCTTGTTGCCCTCGACGTCCTTCACCGTAAACGCGCCGTCCAGCACCAGAAACTCGTCCGGCAACGAGTCAACCTCGGATTTCTCGAAATCATTCGCGTATTTCACTTCCTCGGCGGCCGGGAGCCGGGCCTCGAAGAGCGCGACAGCGATCAGGATCAACCAATACTTCATAAACTATTCTTTTCTCAAGGCATCGAGCAACGGCGCGCGCAACGCGGCGAAAGCGGCCACCGCGGTGCAGCCCAGGCCGCACAGCAAAACCAGCCCCAGCACGAGCCCCAGCGTGCCGGTCGGGAGTTCCCCGCGCGGCGCGAGCAACGCGGGCAACACGGCCAACGCCGCCGAGGCGATTCCGATCACCAAACCCGCCACCAGCAGCGCCCCGTGTTCGCTCAGCACCAGCCAGCGCAGCGCCCTCTTGCGGAACCCGACCGCGAGCAGCAGCGCGAATTCGCCGCGCCGCTCGAACACATTCCGCAGCAGGATGATCCCCAGCCCGAGCGTCCCGAGCGCAAGCCCGAGCCCCCCGAGCATCTGAAACGTTCCGAGATACGTGTTCTGCACGGCATTGAAAGCGGCTAGGCGCTCGCGCGTTCCGGTCAGCTCCAGGCCGGCATCCTGCATGGCTTTGGCGAGCGTGGCGGCCAACTCGTTCTGCCGGTTCGACGGCGCATCGATGAGGAACATTCGATAACCCGCCTCGGTCGGGAAGCGCGCGATGAAGTGCTTCTCGGCAATCACCAGGCTCCCCTGCAAAATGGAATTCGCCACCGAGGCCACCAGCCGCACCTTGAAGGTCCGCCCGGCCCCGTCCGTATAGATCAGGTCGTCGCCGAGTTTCTTCTTCATCGCCCACTGGATCGACGCGGCATCGCCGATGGCCGGAACGACGTCCGGACCGAGATCCTGCTCCAGCAGCCGCCAGGGATCGTTCACCGGCAACCCCTTCAAAACTCCGGCGAAGGCGAAGGCCCCCCGCTGGCTCAGCAGCCCGGGATCGACCGCCAGCACCCGCGGCCGCTGCGCCTGGTTCAAGTTCAGGCAACTCGCGTCCTCCCCTTCCAGCACGCGCAAGGGCACGAACGCGACATCGGCCAGGGCCGCGTCCGACAAACCGAAAAACTCCCGGCCCGCCGGCGCGTTTAAATTCTGCGAGACCGCGATGGCCGTCTCCCCCCAAAGGGCAAATCCGCCGGTGCCCGAACTCCGAGTGCTGGCTCCCGCGCCTGCTTCGATCCGGAAGGCTCCGATCGAAGCAATCAGGAACGCGCCAGACGCGAGCAAGGCCACGGCCGCTTGGCTGCGCGACCGCCGGCGCGCCACGCCTCGCACGCCCAGGCCCACGAGGCTCAGGGCGGCAGCGGCGCTGGAGCGATCCAGGCGGCGTATCCAGGACGAGGTGAAGGCGATGCCCGAAACGAGCAGCAATGCGCCCGCTCCAAAGAATAGCCCGGCATTGCCGCCGTCCCGCTGGAGCAACCCCCACCCCACCAGGCCGAGCGCGGCGACACCGGCCACCGGCCCGAGCCAACCGCTCATCCGACCGTTGGAGCGGCCGGCCATTTCCGCAGTATTGGCGAACCCTTCCACCAAGAGTTCTCGGGCCGGCTTCCGGCCCTCTTGGCGCAGCGACCACGCGATGGTCCCCACCGCCGCGGCGACTCCGAGCAAATACCCCGTCGCCAGCGACACCGGCGAGCCGTAGTAACTCAACGCCGATCCCGCCACCGCATCGCGCCAGATTGTCGACAGCCCTCCGATCATCCCGCGCGCATACAGGATCGCGCCGAGCAGCCCGAGCAGCCCGCCGAGCAAGGCCAGCCCCGCGCCTTCGAATAGCAACAAGCGCCGAATCTGCCGCGGCGTGAGGCCCAGCGCCAGCAGAGTGCCGATCTCGATGCCCCGTTGTTCAAGGGCGAACCGGAAGAGCAGCACCATCAGCATCAATGCGGCGGCTATCAGGAAAAAGCTGAAGCCGATGAACAGTCCTCCGAAATCCTGCGCGCCCGCACTGGCCGCGAGCGCTTGTTGCCGGGTCGGTTGCACCACGAAACCCAGATCGCGCGCCCGAATTTTCTGTCCCAGCTCCGCCAGGGCTTTCTCGCCCTCCGCCGCCGGATACCGGATCGCCGTCAGGTTGCCGAACCGGTTGCTCCACAGCGCCTGCCCTGCCGCGAGACTGATAAACGCCTTCGGCGTGCCGCGGTATTGGTCCCAATACGCCTCGTCCTGATCGCGAATCGCCTCCGTATCGATCGGAAATCCCGTGTCCCAATCGCGGCAATTGTCCGCGTCGGTCATGCCGGGAAAGTCCGGCATCAGCGTGGGATCGCGCCAGGGCAGCTCCATTGGAACGATCTGCCGAACCGTAAACGAGTTCGTGCGCTCCACCAGCTCGCGCATCAGGCCCATCACGTAATAGCGGACCTGCACGAGATCGCCGGGCTTCGCCTTCAGCTCCTCGGCCAGCCACGCGTTCAGGACGATCTCGTCCGCGCGCAGATCGGCCGGCACGTACGGCGCTGCGGTGGCGGTCAGCATCGAGTAGGGAACTGTCCGCTCGCCCGCGCGAAACTGGTTCACGAAATAGGTGAAGACCGGCAGCGCTTGCGGATGGACGGCCCGCGCGGCTTCGCCCTGCGGAGGTTCGATAAACACGCGCGACGTGCGCAGTTCGGCATAATTCGTCCCTGCCGGACGAAGCTGAAACTGGGCATCGCGCAAGGTGAGCATGCGGTCGAGCGCCTCCTGGAGCGCGGCCGCGCCGGCCCCTGTGGGCTCCCCGCCTTTCGCCAACAGCAGGTTCGACTGGTTGGTCGCATTCGCACGAGCTTGCAGAAGAGCGCGAGGGACAAAGGCATTCAGCGGGGGTGTCTGGCTTGCATGCAGGCTGAACCGGCCGAATTCGAGGTCGCCCAGCACCCGTCCGACCTGCAACCGCAAGCCGACCGTCGCATCTTCCTCCGGAGAAAGCGGCGCGTCGCGCGAGAGGCTGGAAACGCGCGGCACTCTCAACAAAATCGTGTCGCCCGGCTTGACCCGGAGCTGCGCCGCCAACGCTTCATTCACCCACACGGCGTCCGCCGGAATCGCCTGCTCCGAACCCACTGGCGCGAATTGCCAGAACGTCGGCTCCACTCCCGTGATCTGCACGCGATTCGCGCGGGCCTGCCCGTCGGGATTGGCCGCCGTGCCGACCACCTGGAGCGCAGCCTCGATCTGGCTCCCCTGCCCTACTGCTGCTCTCAGGCGGCCCACGAGATCGTCGCGAAAGAGGCGATCTCCCGAAAAAAGCGAGAAATCGAGACGGCCCAATCCGGCCAGCGCCATCGCCCGGAGGCTCGCCCGCACGGAATCGCCCACCAGCAGCGCCCCGGCCAGCACGGCCGTCGCCAGGGCGGCCCCGGCGGCCGTGCCGAGGTGAGACCGCCAGTAATACTTAAGGCTCTGCGCCGCGAGTTTCCGGAACGTCACGCTCGAAAGTGTTCCTGCGTCCCGCCCCGGTCGCAAGTTTGAAGGGAGGCGCGCGGTGACTTCAACCTGGCGGACGAAAGCTCGGAGCCTGTCCGCCCGCAGCCCCGAGTTACGCCCAATCGCCCTCCGGTTATTCCGGCATCCCTGTTCTCAGGTAAAACAAAGATGCCCAAAGCCGTCCCGTTTCCCCCCTCTCGATCAAATCCGCGGGCGACCGCCCTTCGAATTCCTCCATCTCCGTCCTCAGCCACGTTCCCATTTCTTCCGGCTTCATTAACTTCGCCAGTTCCTCGCAAATGCTTTGCAGCTCTCGCAGTTTTGCGGCGTAGACCGGGCTCATCGGGTCGCCCGCTTCCCAATTCACGATCGCGCGCTCCGAAGCATTGATCACCCGCGCCAGAAAATTGCGGCTCCAGCCGAGAGCCGCCCGCAGCTTTGCCAGTGCCGCCGCTTCGCCGGCTTTCCCTTTTACTGGCTGAAACATGCGATCGATCTCTTGAGCCCTGCTGAATTGCCCGCGGCGATCCTTTACCAGCAACCGCTTCGAGGCAGTTCCCTTCTGGGCTGGACGTTCCTTGACGGCAACACTCATACCGTGACCATCGGTTTCATTATGCAATACTTCAAGAACTATTTCCAAGCCACCGATTCCAGCCCTGCCGCGGCCAGCGCCTCCCCTCTCCCCAGTTTCTGTGGAAAAATCACGATGTTCCGGCTGTTTGACAGTGCCTGCAACGGCGCGATCAGTCCAGAAAAGCAAATCTCCTGAATGGCGCGCCCGATCGCCTGGGACACCGCTTCACCCTGACTCTGCCTGGCCCTCCAGTGGAGTGTTTCGCCTTCCAGCAGCGGGCGCATCGCTTCCGCGACTTCCCGATTTGTCATGTCCAGCAGGTTTTTCACCCGAACCTTGACTCCCGCCATCACCATCGGCAACGCCTCATGATCGGGCAGCTTCAACCGCCGCCCCCGAGCCAGGTATTCCTGCAACGCGGCTTCGGCCGTTTCGCAGAGGTAAACCGTTGGAAACGAACCCTTCGGCGTCCAGCGCGCTCCGTGCTTTTGGCTGCCTGCCCCGGAGACAATCTGGCTCGCAAACTCCGGCTGCGTGCAGCGAAAACAAACACCGGAAAAATCTGTGCCCTTCCCCGCGAATTTTAGCAGCTCACGCTTGATCTCATCGAACTTGGGACAAGGTCTCACAATTGTACGCTCCGCCACGGTCGAAAGCCGTGCCCCACCCCGTCACTCCGCCGGTCCGGCGCTCGGACGGTCGCAGACCTGCCCGTCCTCCAACCGCACGATCACCGGCGCGCGGGCGGCGACTCTCCCATCGTGCGTAGCCACGAGCAACGTCCGCTGCCGATCGTCGCGCAGATGGCAGAGCAGTTCCAGAATCTCCTGCCCGGTGTGCGAGTCGAGGTTCCCGGTCGGTTCGTCGGCCAGGATCAGCTCGGGATCGTTGATCAGCGCCCGGGCGATCGCCACTCGTTGCTGCTCGCCGCCCGAAAGTTCGTACGGCCGGTGGTCCAACCGCTGGCCGAGGCCCACCTGTTCGAGCAGCCGGGTGGCGCGCCGCCGCGTCTCGCCCGCGTCCCGGTGCGCCATCCGCGCCGGCATCATCACATTCTCCAGCGCGTCGAACTCCGGGAACAGATGATATGCCTGAAAAATGAAACCCACCTTCTCGTTGCGGAAGCGGGCCAGAGCCGAACCGGAGAGCTTCGAAAGTTCACGTCCCTGAATGCGCACCGAGCCCGCGTCCGGCGTATCCAGCCCTCCCAGCAGATGCAGCAGCGTGCTCTTGCCTGCGCCGGAGGCTCCTTGCAGCGCCACAAACCCGCCCCGCGGCACCTCCAGGCTTACCCCTCGCAGCACTTCCAGCGAACGGCGTCCCAGCGTGTATCGCTTTTGCAACCCCGTCGCGCACAGCAGAAGCTCCGGTTCACTCATGGCGCAATGCCTCCACCGGGCGCAACCGCGCCGCATTGACCGCCGGAATCACTCCGGCCATCAGGCAGATCACCAGCGACCCGCCGCAAATCAACGCGATGTCTCCCGGGATGATCAACGCCGGCAGCTCCGCGAACATGTAAATCTTGGCCGGGAACAGCTCGAAACCGGTCAGCCGGTTCATCAAATGCAAAAATTCGTTGCGGTAGTGAACCGCCGCCATGCCAAGGCCGAATCCGCTGGCCACCCCCAGCACTCCCACCATCAGGCTTTGCCCCAGGAAGATCGACATGATCTGCGGGCTCGTCGCTCCCAGGGCCTTGAGCATCCCGATCTCCCGCGTCTTCTGCACCGCGAAGGTGATCTGCGCGCTCGTGATTCCGAACGCCGCCACGATCATGATGAAAAAGAGCAGGTAAAACATCACGTTCTTCTCCACCACCAGCGCCCGCAGAAAGGTCGAGTTTTCCTCCAGCCACGTCGAAATGTAGAAATCCGCGCCCAAGGCCGATTCGAGCCCTGGCCGCACATTCGGCGCCTGGTACGGGTCGTCCAGCAAGGCGAACAGGCCCGACACCCCATCCCCCAGGTCGTACAACGCCTGCGCGTTCCGCAACGACGTCACGATGAACGACGCGTTATACTCGTAATAGCCCACGTCGAAAATGCCGGCGATCTCGTAGTCGTCCGGCAGGGGCAAATCCTGATTCTCGCTCTGCCGGGCCTGCTTCATGGCGCGCAGGTCGGTCGGCGAATAGATGGCCAGCTTGTCGCCCACCCGCAGCCCGAAATTCTCCGCCAGAATGCGCCCCACCAAAATCCGCGAGCCCCGCACATTGAACTCTCCCTCGATCATGCTCTGCGGCAGCACGCTGATATTCGTCTCCAGCCGAGGGTCGATCCCCCGCACATATTGCGCGAAAAAGGCTGACTCCCCCTCCTCCGGCTGTGTCTCCACCAGCACCTGCCCCAGGATGAACGGTGCCACCGCTCGCACATGCGGCTGCCGGGCGATCTGCTCCGCTACCGCCGCGTAGTCCTGCACCGGCCGGCTGCCGAACTGCGTGATCCGCAAATGCGCGTTGAACCCCAGGATCTTGTCCCGCAGCTCCTTGTCGAACCCCGTCATGACGCTCAATACCACGATCAGCACCGCCACCCCGAGCGTCACCCCCACGATCGAAATCAGCGTGATCACGGAAACGAACGTCCGCCGCGGCCGCAGATACCGCAGCGCGAGCGAAAGTTCGAATGGAAGTCGCGTCATTGTCGGCCCAGAGGATGCAGGCACCCGGATGCCGAATCAAGCCACGGCCTGCAAAAGGTGCAGCTCCCCCTTCCGGTCGACGGGGCCTTCGGGCGTGAACTTCCTTTCGACCCGAGGTGTGAACTCGACCCGCCGGTCGGGATTTGGAATTCTGGCTCCGCACCCGCTGCCGAGTAACCGCTTGCTTTTTGGCGAAGGCAGGCGCGTAGTTTTTCAACGTCAAGGGACGAACAAGAAAGAATCAAACCTATGGCCTTCAAAATCAAAACTGCGCTCGACCGATTTGCCTCCCTGGCCGCGCGTCATGGCGGATGGCTGGCGCTGGCGGGGTGTATTTCTCTATCGCCGAACCGCCTTTCGGCCGCGGAATCGGTGACTTTGACGTACGAGTCGGCCCCATCGATCGACGGGCCGTGGAGCAAGGTCGACCCTAGATTGATGCAGGTGAATGCCAATGGGAGCGCGACGGTGGAGACGGAGGCCAAGGCGACGTTTTTTCGCATGCGGGTCTCGGCCGATGGGCAAGAGACGTCGATTCCGGTGGTGACGCTTTCGAAAGTTCCGGCGGCGACCTTGACCGCCGCGCGCAACCAGTTGACCCGCCTGGCGGCGGAAGCCGGGAGTGAGGCCGAGGAGTGGGCGGGGGCGGAATTGTCGCCCTTCGCCGCGCCGCTGACGGACCGAGCCACGCCCGGAGGGACGACCTATTACGAATTCAAAATATCGGCAAAGCCGAAGCTGGCGATCACGGGCGGGTTTCGAAAGTTCGATTCGGATGAGAACCGATCATCGTTGCGGGGCTATATGATCTGTTCGGGGGATCGCAGCGATCTGCCGATCGTGCAGTTCGCGACGGAGGGGGAATCGGTGGTGGACAATTTGCTGAGAAAATGCGGCGGGGTGGCGCCGGCGCGCGTGGTGCGCTACGGAGCCTCGTTCTGGGTGGCGGAAGATGAGCGCGGGGCCTTGATCGCGAATCATGGGACGGAACCGTTCAAGGTTCCGCCGGAGATGGTCGAGGAGATGAGCCGGGTGGCGGCGGGCCTCATGGACCAGGGCAAACGCATCTAATTTTTTCCGAGTCTTCTGAGCGGTCCGGATCGGAC
>CAYZKY010000194.1:0-9855 GCA_964478815.1 uncultured Verrucomicrobiota bacterium | reverse complement strand
TCTCATTGAAAATGTCGCGCCTTTTGCGCAGGATTTTTCCGGTAAGGGACTAAGGTAATACATTTCCGGCGGCAGTCCAGATTGTCAGCGAGGGCGAGGGTCGGTACGCTGCGCGGGCGTGAGCATGAGCGGACGTGCGGGAAAGTTGGGGATTGAGGTGTGTGTGCTGGCCGGAGGGCGGAGCGCCCGGATGGGCCGGGACAAGGCGGCGCTGACTCTGGGCGGCCGTACATTTCTGGACATCATTCGAGAAACGGCCGCGCCGCATGGAGCGGTGCGAGTGATCGACCGGGACGTGGTGCCGTCGATTGGTCCGCTCGCGGGGATTATTACGGGGTTCATGCAATCCACAGCTCGCCACGTCCTTTTTCTTTCGTGCGACATGCCGTTCGTGGACGGAGCGGTGCTGGAACGGATGATCAAAACATTCATCCGGCACCGACGCGCGGTGTTCGCCGTCGAAGAGGGCGCGTCCGAAGGATTTCCCTTCATCCTGCCGCGCGCGAGCCTGGGCACCGTGCGAGAACAACTCGACGCGGGACAGCTCTCGCTCAAGGCACTCGCAAAGAAGTTACGCGCACGGCGAGTCGGTTTCCCGGCGAACGGTCCGCTGTCGAACATCAACACGCCGGAGGAGTACGCGGCGGCGGTCGCGCGGTTCGAACGACAGACGGCGGTCTTGTGCGTTGAGGGCCTGGCGATTCGGCGTGGCCGCGTCCGGTTGATCGACGACTTCACCTGGAAGGTGCGGCGCGGCGAGCACTGGGTGATTCTCGGCGCGAACGGTTCGGGGAAGACTTCGCTCCTGAGCGCCTTGCTCGGCTATCTCACTCCCACTGCCGGGGAAGTGCGGATGCTGGGCCAGGTGTATGGCGATTCGGACTGGCGCGCGCTGCGCAGCCGGATCGGGTTGGTCAGTTCGTCCATTCGCCAATTGATGCCCGAGGCGGAGCCTGCGTGGATTACGGTGGCAAGCGGCCGGTACGCGATGATCGATTTTTGGGGCACGCCGAATCGCGCGGACCGCCGGGCGGCTTTCGCCATTCTCGAACGGATCGAATGCTGCCACCTGGCCGACCGCGACTGGACGTATCTTTCGCAAGGGGAACGCCAGCGCATCTTGATAGGCCGCGCTTTGATCGCCCGGCCGGCGCTCTTGATCCTCGACGAGCCGTGCGCGGGACTCGATCCCGCGGCGCGGGAACACTTTCTGCAATTTCTGGTGCGGCTCGGGCAGGAGCCGGGCGGCCCCTCGCTCGTCCTGGTGACACATCACGTCGAAGAGATCATGCCGGTCTTCACGCACGCGCTCTTGCTGGCGGGCGGGCGCAGCCTCGCGCAAGGCCCGGTGCGCGCGACATTGGATTCTAAGCGCCTCACCGCCGCGTTCGGCGCGTCCGTGCGGCTGCACCGTGCGGGCGGCCGGTACCGATTGACGGTGGAACCGAACCGAAAGGTAATTCTCTAGCTAATTCTCTAGCGGGATGGTCGGCTTTTGCGCCGCTCAGCGCAAAAAACAGCCGACAGAGTCGCCTGGAGAAAAATGACCACGGTTCGGCTGTCATACTTTTCGATTAAATAATCCGGCCGGGAATGGCGTCAAAACCGGCATGTTGAGCACGGTTCTCGATATTCTGGGCACCCGGTTGATGGTCGACGACACGCCGGGCGGCCGGGTGATGGATGTGTATTTCGACGACGCCGAGTGGCGGATCCGCTATCTCGTGGCGAGCTTCGGGGCACGCCGCGGCGTGGAGCATCTGCAATTGGTGAATCTGGCCGATTGCGAGATCGAAAGCACGGGCCGCGAGGCGGTCCATCTGCGCATCCCCCAGGCCAAATTGGTCTCCTCGCCGTCACCGGCGGAAGTGAAGCCGGTCTGCCAGCAGTATCAAGCCATTCGCTACGGTTCGCCGCAGGCGCGCTTCGGGAGCTTCGCGCGTCACTCCGATCCGCATCTGCGGAGTTGGCGCACGGTTTCGCAGTACACGCTGGAATGCGCCGGGGAGCCGGTGGGGCATCTGCGAGACTGCGCGTTCGATCGCCGCACGGGGCTGATTCGTTCGCTGCAAATCGCGCAGAATCATGGCGGCAAGATTCTCCATTCGCATCTGCTGCCTTCTGCCGTCGAACGCATTAGTTGGGCGACCGGCCGAATTGTTCTCCGCTACATGCAACCCATCTCGGCCGGGCCGATGGTGCATGCGGAGCCGGCCGCGTTTCTGGCGGCATAGAGCGGTTCTCGACAGCGCTTTCGAGAACGCGCTATTTCCTTACTCCGTGGTTGAGTTCAGCCGATGTATCCAGTAGTTTTTGACGCATGAGAGCACGTTGGACATTGCCGCGAAGAACGTTCTTGAAAGGCCTCGGAACGGCGATGTCTCTGCCGATGCTCGAAGCGATGGCCGCGCCCGCCGCGCCGCCCGCTCCAAGCCTCCCTCGCCGGGCCGCGTTTGTCTACGTGCCGAATGGCGCCAACATGGCCGACTGGACGCCAACCGGGCTCGGCCGCGAATTCGAGCTCCCGTACATTCTCGAGCCCTTGGCCGAATCCAAAAACGACTTGATGGTGCTCTCCGGGCTGGCCCACGACAAAGGCCGCCCCAATGGCGATGGCGCCGGCGATCATGCCCGCGCGTCCGCCACCTTCCTCACCGGTGCCCAGCCGCGCAAGACCGCCGGCGCGGACATCAAAGTAGGGGTCTCGGTCGATCAACTCATCGCGTCCCAGATCGGCCGCCACACGCGTTTCGCCTCGCTCGAGCTGGGCTGCGATCGCGGCCAGCAAGCCGGCAATTGCGACTCGGGCTATAGTTGCGCCTATTCTTACAACATCGCCTGGAAAACCGAATCCACGCCGATGCCGCCGGAAGTCGATCCCCGGCTCGTTTTCGAACGCCTGTTCAGCAACCGCCACGCGGGCGAGTCCGCGGAGATCCGCGCCAAGCGGCAGAAATATCAGAAGAGCATTCTGGATTTCGTGCTGGAGGACGCGAAGTCGCTGCAGGCGCGCCTGGGCCGGACCGATCAGCGGAAGATCGAGGAGTACCTGACCGCCGTGCGCGAGCTGGAATTGCGCATCCAGCGCGCCGCGCAGCTCGGGCCATCGATGGTCGATTACAGCAAGCCCACGGGAATCCCGGCCGACTATGCCGAGCATATCCGACTGATGTACGATTTGCAGGCGCTGGCCTTTCAGACCGACTCCACGCGCGTCATCACTTTCATCGTGGCGCACGATGGCAGCAATCGCAGCTATTCGCACGTCGGCGTGGCGGATGGCCACCACGATCTCTCGCACCATGGGAACGACGCGGAGAAAAAACGGAAGATCGCCCGGATCAACCGTTTCCACATGGAGCAATTCGCTTACTTCCTCAAGAAGCTCAAGTCGATCCCGGAAGGCCAGGGCTCGCTGCTGGATCAATGCATGATCGTCTACGGCAGCGGCCTCGCCGACGGCAACGCGCATGCCCACCACGATCTGCCGGTGCTGCTCGCCGGCCGCGGAGGCGGGACGATCGAACCCGGCCGGCACGTTCGCTATGCCAAGGATACGCCGATGGCCAATCTTTTCCTTTCCCTGAGCGACCGGCTCGGCGCACCGCTCGAACGGGTGGGCGACAGCAGCGGGCGGGTCGATCAATTAGCCTAGTTTCCAGAAGACCCTTTCCTGCGCGTGGGTTCCACTGCTCAATGGTTCCTCGGCATCGAGATCGGGGGCACCAAGCTTCAGTTCGCGGCTCAGCCTGCCGCCGGTTCCACTCCGCCCGAATTCCGCCGCTACACGGTTAGCCGCGAACGCGGCGGCGCGGGCATCCGCGATCAAATCGCCACCGCGTTGCGCGACTGGCCCGGCCGGCTCGCCGGCGTCGGCGTCGGTTTTGGCGGCCCCGTCGACCATCGCACCGGGCGGATTTGCTGCTCGCACCAAATCGAAGGCTGGTCTGAATTTCCCCTCAGCGAATGGCTCGCGCAGCAAACGGGCGCGCCCGTTCAAGTCGGCAACGATGCCAATACCGCCGCGCTGGCCGAAGCTACCAGCGGAGCCGGCCGTGGTTTCAATCCCGTGTTCTACATCACTCTCGGCAGCGGGGTGGGTGGAGGGCTCGCTGTCGATGGCCGGATTTATCACGGTGCGCTTCCGGGCGAAGCCGAGATCGGCCACGTCCGCCTCGACCGGCAAGGCACGATTGTCGAGGAACGTTGCTCAGGCTGGGGCGTGGACCGCAAAATCCGCGCGGCCATTGCCGCCGAACCGCAGAGCGGCCTGGCGCGGCTGGTCGGCGCTCATCGCGAAGGAGAAGCCCGCTTCCTCGCGCCTGCCGTTGCCGAAGGCGATGCCCTCGCGATTCGGATTCTGGATGAGACCACCGAAGAACTGGCGTTCGCTCTTTCCCATGTCGTCCACCTGTGCCACCCGGAGGTGATTGTGCTGGGCGGCGGTCTGTCGCTGATCGGCGAACCGCTTCGCCGGAAAGTGGCGGAGCATCTGCCGCGCTTTACGATGCACGCCTTCGCGCCCGGTCCTCAGGTGCGCCTCGCCGAACTGGGCGAAGCCGTCGTTCCGACTGGAGCCTTGCTACTGGCCCGCGAGGCGGCGGCGCGCGCGGGTCGCACGGCTTGACGCGCGCTGCAGACCGGAGCCTGGAGGGCGGCCCATCGTTCGCGGCGTCCGCCGCTCAAGGCAGCCGGTGGTCGTCGACTTTGACACCCTTCTGGTAGGTGTTGAATCCGAACGGAGTCGGCTTGAACTCGCCGACCATCGTGGCGTCCGCCTTTTTGGGCACTTCGAGACCGGTGAGCCAGTAGGCGGAATTGATAAAGAGCCGACGCAAATCCTCGCTCATCATGTCGGTGGCGGCACCGATGGTCGAAGTCAGCGCTCGGGTCGTTTTGCCATTAGGCCAGGCGTATTCACGCAGCCACACGAGGGGCATGAGGGACTTATTATAATTCGGGAGCGAATCCGGCTGCATGCCCTTGAGCGTGAGGCCGTGCAAGAGGATCGTATCAGTGGGTTTGAGGCGGATGATGCCGTAGACATCCGAGTCGCCCCATACGTCTTTGACCCCGCGCAGGAGGGGATGATTCTCGACCGGGCCGTGGATCAGGCCGCGCGCGCTCTCGCCTTTGTGAATGCCGTGATGGGTCACCCAGGTGTCACCGAGCACTTCCTGGCCGAAGCCGCCCGCCGGGTTTTTGCTGCGCCAGTCCCACTTGGCGTAGGGGCTCTGCTTGTTGCGCTCGTACGAGAAGGCGTGCGTGGCGGTGCGGATCGCGACCAGCGGTTTGCCGGCCTCAAGATAATCCATGAGATACTTCATCTCGCTGTCGGGCAGTTCGCGAAACCGGAACTGCATGATGACGAGGTCCGCGGAGGCCACGGCTTTCATTCCGGGCACATTGGTGCTGTTGTTCGGATTGATCGTGCCGTCGGGGTCCTGCGAAAAGAGGACCGTGCATTTGAAGCCGTGCCGCTGGGAGAGGATTTTGCCCAGCATCGGCAGGCTCTCTTCCGAGCGGTACTCCTCGTCGCCTGCCAGGAGCACGATGTGCTTGCCCTGGCCGGGCCCGTCCTTGCCCTCGTACGTGACCCATTGTGCGCCGTGCGCGAGCGGAGCGGCCACCAGCATGGCCAGCATGGCGAACCCATTCCGAAACAAGTTTTTCATGATCATATCAATTATTCTCCGGCAATCCCTCGGCATGGCCGATGTTTTTGACCGGCGCGAAAATGGCTTGAACGTCCCGCAGCAACGATTCGTCGATCGGCTCCTCCACCCACCGTGCCCACTGGCGCACGTTCGCCGGGTTGGCGCTTCCGGCGATGGTCGTCGTGATGTCCGGATTCGCGGCGGAAAACTGCAAGGCCAGCTTGGCGATATCCACGCCACGCGCGGCGCACAGTTCGGCGGCCCGGCGCGCCGCTTGTTTGACCGATTCCGGTTCCTTGAGCCATTTGGGCAACGGGGCGTTGGTCAATAGACGTGCCGAGAACGGTCCCGCATTCATGATTCCCACCTCCCGGCGGCGGAGCTCGGGCACCATCTCGTCCGCGAAGCGCGTGTTTTGCAGGGTGTACTGGTTGTAGCTCAACACGACATCCAGGTCGGTCTGTCCGAGCACGAACCGGAAGATCTTCATCGGATAGCCCGAAATCCCGATAAAGCGCACCTTGCCTTGATCGCGGAGCTTGCGGAGAGCTGGAAGGGTTTCATCCACGATCTGCTGCATCGGCACAAACTCGATGTCGTGGCAAAGAACGAGATCCAGATAATCCGTCCCCAGCCGGTGCAGGCTCACATCGACGCTCTCCGCCACGCGCTTGGCCGAGAAATCGAAATGCGGGAGATCGTACCGGCCCAGCTTGGTACACATCACGTAGTCGGATCGCGGCACGCCGCGCAGGGCGATCCCGAGGAGCACCTCGCTCATCCCGCGCCCGTAAAACGGCGAGGTATCGATCAACCGCATGCCGCAATCCAGCGCGGTCCGCACCGCGTTCAGCGCGTCGTCCAACGCCACCGGCCGGAATTCCTGCCCGATCGACGAAGCGCCGAAGCCTAAAATCGGCAGCTCCAAACCCGTTTTTCCCAAAGGACGTGTCTTCATGAAGCTAGGCGGTGCGGCAGCCGATCGTCAGCAGAACGTTCGCCCAGAGCGCCTGATCGGCCGTCTGCACCGTTAAAACGTGGTCGGGGGATTCGACGGCTTTGTAAAAATCCCATTTCTGGATTGAGCCCACCTCGGCCGGGCGGCCGGACGCTTGGACAATTTCCCGGAACTCCTTCCAAGCTTGCGGCTCCCCGTGCGCGGCATAGGGATCGTCCGGAGGGATTCCCATAAAATGCACATGATCCACCGGCACCGCCGAGAGCAAGGCGCGCAGCACTTGCGCGCAGGTCACCACGCCGGGCGAGAGATTCAGGCACACCAACTCCGCGTTCGGCCCCCGCTTGTTCCAGGCCGGGTAGTTCCCGTCCGCGATCAGGATCACCGCGTGATGGCCAGCGCGGCCCAGGACCTCGTTGATCTTCGGATGAATCAGTGTGTGCAGCAGCATTCGGTTCGCCCCAGCATTAACAGCCAGTCGCCCCACTGGCAATGCGAGCCGGAAGAAAATTGCTCGATTGGCGGTCGATCTTGATTAACTTGGCCCCGGCTTGCCGGGGAGGCCGGGGGCCGGATTTCCAGAGTATGAGTTTGTTGCCATTTGGCCGGTTGCCGGCCTATAGCCCGCGGCGGTTTGTGCCGGCCGCCATCGATTTGGGGAATTGGGCGGAGATCGAGCCGTTGTTCGACCGCCTGGAACGGGAGGTGCAGTCCGCGGCGACCGTGGCCGCCCTGGAAACATGGCTGATCGACTGGGGCGAATTCTCGGCCGCGCTCGACGAGGAAGGCTCCAAGCGCTACATCGCCATGACCTGCCACACCGACAATCCGGAGGCCGAGAAGGCCTACCTGCACTATGTCGAGCAGATCGAGCCCGCTTGCAAGCCGCGCCAGTTCCGCCTCGAAAAACTCTACCTGGCCCACCCCCAACGCGCCGCGCTGCCCCAGGACCGCTACGCGGTGTTCGACCGCAACACGGCCGTCCGCGTCGAACTTTTCCGCGAGGAGAACGTGCCGCTCGAAACGGAGGAAGCGAAGCTCGGCCAGCAATATCAGAAGCTTAGCGGCAGCCTGACCGTCCAGTTCCGCGGCGAGGAAAAGACGCTTATCCAGATGGGCCGTTATCAGGAGGAGCCCGACCGGCCGCTGCGCGAGGAAACCTGGCGGCTCGTGGCCGAGCGCCGGATGCGGGAGGCAGAGAAGTTCGAGGAAAACTTCGATGGCCTGGTCCGTCTCCGCGAGCAGATCGCCCGGAACGCCGGCTTCGCCAATTACCGGGATTTCGCCTTCAAATCCCGCGCCCGCTTCGATTACACCCCGGCCGATTGCGAGGCGTTTCACGCGGCGATCGAGCACGAAGTCATGCCGCTCCTGTGCGAATTGCAAGAGGAGCGCCGCCGGCAACTCGGTCTCTCCCGTCTGCGCCCTTGGGACTTATCGGTCGATCCGTTCAGCCTCCCGCCCTTGCGCCCCTTCGAGCGGGCGGAAGCGATGGTCGATAAAACGCAGATCATCTTCGACAAATTGGACCGGGACCTGGCCGGCGGGTTTCGGCTGATGAAGGACCTGAAGCTGCTGGATCTCGAAAACCGCAAGGGCAAAGCGCCCGGGGGGTACCAATCCACGCTTTCCGAGTCCCGCCTGCCGTTCATCTTCATGAACGCGGTCGGCGTCCAGCGCGATGTGGAGACCATGCTGCACGAAGCCGGCCATGCTTTCCATGCCCTGGCCACGCGCGGCGAGGATCTTTACGCCTACCGCCATGCGCCGATCGAATTCTGCGAAGTCGCCTCGATGAGCATGGAATTGCTTGGGAACGAACATCTCGAGGCGTTCTACCCGCCGGCCGAGGCGAATCGCGCCCGGCGCGATCACCTTGAGGGAATCGTCAAGGTCTTCCCCTGGATCGCCACCGTGGATGCCTTTCAGCACTGGATTTACACCCATCCGGGCCATACCCGCGCGGAGCGGACGGCGGCCTGGCTGGCTTTGATGGATCGCTTCGGCGGCGCGGTGGACTGGAGCGGGCTGGAGAATATCCTCGGCCACCTCTGGCATCGCCAGCTCCACATCTTCCTGTATCCGTTCTACTATGTGGAGTACGGCATCGCCCAATTGGGGGCCTTGCAGGTCTGGGCCAATGCCAAAGCGAACAAGCCGGCGGCGCTCCGGGCGTATCAGGAAGCGCTCGGGCTGGGGGGCTCGAAGCCGCTGCCGAGCCTCTTCGCCGCCGCCGGATGCCGGTTCGATTTCAGCGCCGCGACCGTGAAGCCGCTGCTGGCCTTGATCCGAAAGGAGTTAAAGAAGCTGAAGGACGAGCCGACGGCACCCGCCAAGAATTAGGAGAAGGCATCTCGCGTGCCTGCGCGGATGATCGATTAGTTAAACTAACTCTATCTAAGGTTCGCCGATGGGTTAGTCCTTGAGATCGGACTGGAGCGCCAGCTCGGGCTCATGCACCCGCGCGGTGTAGCCCTGCTGCAACTGGGCAATTTTTTCCGGGAGCTCGGCGAGGGAGTTCAGGACGTAATCATGATGGCCGGAGCCGTTCCAAGGCGATTTAATGAGGATCGAGGTGCATCCGACGTTCTGGGCGGCTTTGGCGTCCTGCCATTTGTCGCTCACCACGAAGGAATGATCCAGGTCGAGCTGGCGGCTAAAAGCGGCTTCGCGGAACAGGCCCGGCTTGGGCTTCCGGCAGGGGCAGCGGTCGGAATCGTCATGCGGGCACATGAGGATGTCGTCCAGCGGGAAAATGCGCTTGAGCATGGTGTGCATGAGGTCCAGATCCCGGCGGAACAGGTGGCCGCGGGAAATACCCGGCTGATTGGTGGTGGCGATCAAGACCAATCCAAGCGCTTTGAGCCGTTTCAAGGGTTCGAGAGCCGCCTTATTGATCTGAAAGTCTTCCACAGCACGCGGGGCGATCTGGTATTGCCCTTCGATTTTCGGCAGGTTGAGGATGCCGTCCCGTTCCAGAAAGATTGCTGTTTTCATATGCTCACCCGGGTGGTAGCAAGAACCCGGCCAAGTTCGAATTGGGCCTATTCTCGCCGAGCGAGGGTTCTCATTCTCATTCTTGAGAAAACAAGTCTGAGACGGGCGCGGAACCGGCCTGGCTCCGGCCCGGTGGTTCTTAGAGCCCGTCTGAAAATTCCGGCGGGGCTGACGGCGGGTCTTTTGGCTGGGGCCTTCGTTGGCCCGACCGGTACAGCCCGCTGCGGGGATGCGCCGGTCGGG
>CAYZKY010000193.1:0-9868 GCA_964478815.1 uncultured Verrucomicrobiota bacterium | reverse complement strand
AAGACCCAGGCCGCCTTGCTCGAAGCGATGCAGGAGCATCAGGTCACCGCCGCAGGGGTGCGTTATCCGCTGCCCGCGCCGTTTTTCGTGCTCGCCACCCAAAATCCGGTCGAAATGGAAGGCACCTACCCGCTGCCCGAAGCGCAGTTGGACCGCTTTATTTTTAACGTGGTGATCTCCTATCTGCCCGAGGACGACGAGGTGAAGGTGGTGAGCCGCACCACCTCGCGCGCGGATGAACCGATCCAGCCGATTTTCAGCGGCGAGGATGTGGTCGGTTTTCATGGGTTGGTGCGCAAGGTGCCGATTGCCGAGGATGTCGTGCGCCAGGCCGTCCGGCTAGCGGCCGCCTCGCGGCCGACCCAGGCGGGCGCGGCGCAATTCGTCAAGGATTGGGTGAGCTGGGGGGCGGGGACGCGCGCCGCCCAATATCTGGTGCTCGGCGCCAAAGCGCGGGCGCTGCTCGAAAGCCGCTCGCATGCCACGATTCAGGACATTCATGCCCTGGCCGCCCCGGTTCTGCGTCACCGCATCCTGCTGAACTACAAAGCCGAAGCCGAGGGCATGACCGTCGACACGATTGTCGCCCGGCTGGTCTCGGGGACGTAGACGCTGCGCGTCCGGCCGGGAGGCCACCGGCATTTTTCACAACTTTGTTTCGTGCCCCGCGGAGGGACTGTGGTAAGCGTATGCCCGCATGAGTTTGAGAATCTTTGCGCTCGCGCTGACAGGACTTTTGGCCGGCCCGCCGTTGCTGGCCCATCCGGACAAGATCGAACGGGAATTGAAGTTCCACTTCGCCACCGGCACCCATCCGATCGAGAACGGCGCCTGGGCTGATCTGACCCACACGCTCAACGCCAAAGTGCATGGCAGTCCTGTGTTCACGAACATCGGCCCCGCCCGGGCGCTCGTCTTCGAAGGCGCGTCCTGGCTCGAGGCCGCCGCCAGCCGGGCCGAAGCGGACAAAGTCCTCCCCAAAAAGGAAATGACCATCGCCGCGTGGGTGTTCATGGAGGATACCCGGCGCAATGGCGGTCTCGCGGGATTTTTCCAGAAGAAAGGCAGTTATGAACGCGGCTGGCTGCTCGGCTACAGCGACCGCTCGTTTCATTTCGCCCTGTCGGCGCAAGGCGGATCTGGCGAGCGCGGCAGCCGCACCGTCCTTCGCGGGCGCCAGCCCGTGGCGAAAGGCCGTTGGCAGCACATCGCCGCGACGTACGACGGCGTTGCCATGCGCCTTTACGTCAATGGCCAGCCCGACGGTGAATCCCCGGCCCAATCGGGCGATATCGCCTATCCTGAAAACGGCCGCCTGGCGCTCGCGGCTTACGCCGACGATGACGAACTGCGCCCTATGGAAGGCGGCCTTTTCGAGATGAAGCTCTATGCTCGCGCTCTCCCTCAAGCCGAGATCGAAGCCGCCGTCGAGCGCAACAAGGCGCTGATCGATTACCAGCCCCCGATCAACCAGAATCTCAAATTCGTCATCCAACCGTATTTGCAGGCGGCTACGGCCACTTCCATCGTCATCATGGCGGAGACCTCGCAGCCATCCACCATGACGGTCGAGTATGCCGAGATTCACCCCCTCCTGCTCCGGGCCAGTTCCACCCAGGCGGCCTACATCGGCGAAGTCTCGCTCACCGGTCTCAAGCCCCGGACGCGCTATTTCTACCGCGTGACCTGCCAGGACGAAGCCGGCAATCTCGCGCGCAGCGAGGTCGCGACCTTCCAGACCGATCCCGGCCCGGATCAGCCCTGGGCCTTCGGCATTCTCGGCGATACCCAGCGCAACCCGGACGTCACCCGCCGCTGCGCCGACGGGATTTTCGCCCTGCGGCCGAACTTCATGGTGCATTGCGGCGACGTGGTCGACGACGGCTTCGCCAAGAATCAGTGGGGCGACGACCTGTTCGGCCCCGCCTCCAATCTCTTCGCCCATGTGCCGGCGTTCCCGGTCATCGGCAACCACGAGAAAAACTCGCACTGGTACTACGATTATTTCAGCCTGCCCAAGCCGGAGTATTTTTACACCTTCACCTACGGCAACGCCCAGTTCTTCATGATCGATTCGAACAAGGATTGCAGCCCCGGCAGCGAGCAGTACCGCTGGCTGGAGGCCGCGTTGGCGGCCTCGAAAGCGACCTGGAAGTTTGCCGCCCATCATCATCCCTGCTTCAGCTCGGACGAGGACGATTACGGCGACCACTGGCGCGGCAAGAGCGAAGCGGCCGAGTACACCTGGGGCGACAGCAACGCGCGCAAGCTGGTGCCCGTCTACGAGAAGTATGGCGTGGACATCGTGTTCAGCGGCCATATCCACAGCTACGAACGCACCTGGCCCATCCTCAATTTGACCATCAACCAGAAGAAAGGCGTCCGCTACCTCGTGACGGGCGGGGGCGGGGGCGGGCTGGAGCAGGCCGCGCCGCAACGCGCCTGGTTCAGCATCCACGTCGCGCGCGGCCACCACTACTGCTTCGCGAGCGTTTTCGACCGCACAATGCAGTTCAAAGCCTACGATCTGGAGGGGCGGCTTTTCGACACGTTCGAGCTGACCAAGCCGGCGGAGCAGTGACCGGCCGGGAAGCGGGAGGCCGTCCGTTCACTCGCTGGCGGCGGCCGGGGCTTCCTTCAGCACCGGTTCCAGCGTTTTCCACACCGTTTCGGCCACGAGCCGGTGGCCTTCTGGATTCGGGTGGATTCGGTCTGGCAGGTTGAGTTCCGCCACGCCGCCCACCTTGTCGAGGAGGAAAGGAATCAAGGCCGCATTGGCCTGGCGGGCCACGTCGGGAAACAACTCGCGAAAAGCCTTCGTGTACGTCTCGCCCATGCTCTTCGGCATTTGCATGCCGGCGATCACGATCTTCATGGCGGGATATTTGGCGCGGGCTTTGGCCACGATGCCCGCGAGGTTTTTCCGCGTTTCCTCGGGCGAAATTCCCCGCAATCCATCGTTGCCGCCCAATTCCACGATCAGCACCTCTACCGGTTGGCGCAGCACCCAATCGACCCGCCGCAGCCCTCCTGCCGTCGTGTCGCCGCTCACCCCGGCGTTGATCACATGATAACCGAGCTTCGCGGCATCGATCTTTTCCTGGAGCAGGGCGGGAAAAGCCTCCTCCGGTTCCACGCCGAACCCGGCGGCCAGGCTGTCGCCCAGGACCACCAGATTTTTCGGCGCCGCGGGCGTCGCCTGCAGCGCCAGCGCCAGCCCGGCGAGACCCGCCCACAGGAAGCAGGTTCGCACGAATATGTTTCCGGCGAGAAATTTCACAATCGACCATTCCCCGGCGCAGCCGCGCCGTCAATCGTGGGACGGCTTCGCCAGCCTTGGGAAGCAGCGGAGTCAACTTCCAGCCAAGAATTAACACGCTTAAACACGGAATAACACGGAATAGCACGCATTTTTGAAGGGGGGGTTCCCCAAATTCTCGCCCGTTCCTCCTTCTCCCCCGGTGACATGACTGGGCACGCTGCCTTGCCATTGAGGAAGCCCCCTCTCACCGTCGTTTCTCGGGGCGCGCCCGCGCTCATGGTTTGCTCATCTTCTTTCCCTCTGTGCCCTCCGTGTTCTCGGTGGGCTCTGTGTTGAACTTGGCAGCCTCCCCTGATCGCGCCATTTCTGATCATACCCCCGGTCTTGCCTCGGAATTTCATCCGGCTACCATCGGCGGCACCATGCGCAAGAACTGGTTAGCTCGGGAGGGGGCCAATGGCTGATTCGGCAGCGGCGGCCACCGCCCCGGCGTACGAGCCGTACATCCCCCCGCAGGCCCGGCTGCGGGAATTCACCTTTCGCGCCGTCCTCACCGGCACCCTGCTCGGCATGGTTTTCGGCGCCTCGTCGCTTTACCTGGTGCTCAAGGTGGGTTTGACCGTCAGCGCCTCCATCCCGGTCGCGGTCATCGGGATCACGCTCTACCGGCTCCTGTCCCGGGTCGGCGTGCGGGACGCCACGATTCTCGAACACAATATCATCCAGACGGCCGGTTCCGCCGGCGAATCGATCGCTTTCGGCGTTGGGGTCACCATGCCCGCCATCCTCATTCTCGGTTTCGATCTCGAGCTGACGCGAGTCACGCTGGTGGCTGTCCTCGGCGGATTGCTCGGCGTCCTCATGATGATCCCGCTGCGCCGCGCGTTGATCGTCAAACAGCATCTCACGCTCAAATATCCTGAAGGCACCGCCTGCGCGGAAGTGCTGAAGGCCGGCGCCTCCCGTGAATCGCGTGAAGCCGCCGGGCCTCGCTGGCGCGCCGCGCCCAAGGCGCACTCGCACGGCGCCACCAGCGCGGCCACCATCTTCGCCGGTTTCGGCATCGGCTTGGCTTACAAGGTGGCCATGGAAGCCTTCAAATTGTGGAAGAGCGTTCCGGAGAAAGTGTTCGGCCCGTGGTTCAAAGGCGGTTCGGTGGCGGCCGAAATCTCTCCCGAGCTGCTGGGGGTCGGCTACATTATCGGCCCGCGCATCGCCGGGTTCATGATCGGCGGCGGCATTCTCGCCTATCTGGTCATGATCCCCATGATCAAGTTCTTCGGCGATGGCCTCGCCGGACCGCTTTCGCCGGCGGCCCAGCCCATCTCAGGCATGAGCCCGAATGACATCCGCGGCGAGTATATCCTTTACATCGGAGCCGGAGCCGTCGCCGCCGCCGGGATCATCAGCCTCTTTCGCTCCCTGCCGCTGATCTGGCATGGGATTCGGGAAGGGTTGCGCGATGTGGCCTCTGTCCAGGCTGGCGGAGAGCTATCCCTCCGCACCAATCGCGACCTGCCCATGAAGGTCGTCTTCTGGGGCATCGCCGCGCTGATCGTGGCCATTACCCTGGCCCCCACGCTCCACATGAACATTCTCGGGGCGATCCTCATTGTCATTTTCGGCTTCCTGTTCGTGACTGTCTCCTCGCGCCTCACCGGCGAAATCGGTTCCTCCTCGAACCCGATCTCCGGCATGACCGTCGCCACCCTCCTCCTCACCTGCCTCGTATTCCTGATGATGGGCTGGACGGGCGGCATCTACTACGTCACGGCGCTTTCCGTCGGAGCGATCGTCTGCATCGCCTCCTCGAACGGCGGCACCACCTCGCAAGACTTGAAGACCGGCTATCTCGTGGGCGGAACCCCCCGCCTGCAGCAGATCGCCCTGCTCGTCGGCGTCCTGGCCTCGGCGCTCATCCTCGGGCCGATTCTCCTCCGCCTCAATGATGTCGGCACCGTTTACGTCCCCGCGGCCCAAGTCGCGCCGGGCCTCAAAACCGATCCTGCTCTCCTCACCAAGCGGGAAGGACTGCGCGGTCCTGAAGCCTCTCGGGATTCAGGCCAGTATCTCGTCTGGTTCAAGACGGACACCCAGAACGGTCCGGCCGGCAAGTACCTCGTCGACGCCACCGGTGCCGCCGTGTATCACGTCGATCCTGGCATCAACGGCACCGTTCGCGAACGCGCCGACGGCACCGAAGTCGCCAAGTTCGACGCGCCCAAGGCCGTCCTCATGTCCTACATCATCAAAGGCATCCTGGACCGCGAGTTGCCTTGGGGCCTCGTGCTCATCGGCGCGATGATCGCCATTGTGCTCGAGGTTTCCGGAGTGCCGTCGCTGGCCTTCGCCGTCGGCGTGTACCTTCCCCTGGCCACCTCCATGACGATCTTTATTGGCGGCTCGCTCCGCTGGCTGGTCGATCACAAACGCCGGGCCGAGCTGGAGAAACATCGCCTGTCCGAGGAGGAAATCGCCGCCGACGCCGACAGCAGCCCCGGCGTTCTCGCCGCTTCCGGCTATATCGCTGGCGGCGCCATCGCGGGCATCGTCATTGCCATCCTGGCCGGCGGCTTTGCCGCCACCGAAAAATGGTTCGCCGACATGGCCAAGAACAACCCCTTCCACACCGGGGCCATGTCCGACGCGCTCGCGCTCATCCCCTTCGCCCTGCTGATCGGCTTCCTGTATCTGACCGCGCGCGGCAAAATCCTCAGCCGCAAAGGATGATTCGTTCGCACGCCTATTCTTAAAACCAACACCGAAATTCTCGGGGATCGAGAGATTGCAAGATTATCCCTGGGAAAGGCTTAAGGAGAAGCGAGGCATTTCGACCGGAACTCAGCGTCCCGGCCCGCAGGACGCCATGATCGGAAGTGCTTGCGCGGGGCCACCAGCGTCTCGGCTGCGGTTTAGGCAGAGTCAGGGGTATAGTTGCAGTGAAGCAACTCACAAAATCGGCGCACATTCTGCTCGGGCAATGTCCGTGAAAGCCGCAACGGCTGTGTGAAAGCGTCGTGCCATTCCAAAAGGACCTGGTTGCCAACATACGCGTGGATATGCATCGCAATCTCAGGCGTGGCGTGACACTCCGTAAAATCGGCAAGCTCACCGGCCGTCACGGAGGTCAGAGGTAGATGGAAGAAATTCATGGCTGGCCGGATAGCAGCCCAATCGGGCTCTGGGCCGATGCTATGCCGACGAGCCAGTGCCATGCCATCGTCTGAATCGACATCCTCCAAGTAGATAATCGAGCCAGTAGGCAACAGATCGGGCAATGCACGAAAGAACGGCGGCGCATCGTCGATGGGTTCTACGGACCAAGCCGAGCGAGGCTCAAGTGTGTCACCCCATCTCTCTTCGCGCTGACCGGTTCTAAAAAGTTTAAGCACAGGTGGCATACGCATATACATGCGGCCTAACAATCTCGCCTCAGCAACACGACCCACAGGATTCGAGGATCCGAGCAACGGAACGGAAACAACCCTCGAAAACACAAACGCCCTCCGCAGCACGGCGGTCCGCGCTGGCGAAGGGCGAAAGATAGTTTGATCGACGGGTGGCGTCGAAATGCGACAGGCTCAGTGCCGTTCCCGGCGTCCGCCGCCGTCCCGGTCGCGTCCGCCACCGCCACCGCCGCGGAATCCGCCGCCGCCACCACCACCCGGAGGACGATCCTCCCGGGGCCGGGCGATATTCACGGTCAGGGCGCGCCCCTGCAGTTCCTTGCCGTTGAACATTTCGACGGCCTTGTTGGCTTCCTCAGGGCTGGCCAGCTCCACAAAGGCAAATCCGCGGGACTTGCCCGTGAACTTGTCGAACATCACATTGACGGAAGTGACTTGTCCCGCCGCGGCGAAAAAGTCCTGCAAATCCTGATCAAGGGTCTGATACGAGAGGTTTCCTACGAATAGTCTGGTGGGGTTCATGGTTGAGCAGTCTGAATGGGCACCGCGAATCTCCGGCCACAGGCGGTACTGTATTCGCATTCTCGGCGAAGCCCATCCGATCCATCGGATGTAACTGTCGTAACGGCACCTGCACGGCTTTGATTGGTTGCGCTGTTGGGTGGAGATTAGCAACGCCGCCGGGAGCGTCAACAGGGAAAAAATCGAATTTTACAAGAGAAGAGCTCCGGCACCGCAGCACCGGAGCTCTTGTTGGGGTTTGTTTGTTGTTGGAGGCTCCGCTACTCGCGGATGCGCAAGACAAATGCGTTCGAGAAGGCGCCGGCCGCCCTCGCGCAACGCGGACTCGCTCTCGAAACCCGGTCGTCCGCCGAGGCAGGCTCGCTGGAGCTTCGCAGGATGCTCCCCAGGTTTCGGAACGAATTTTCCATGCCGTCGCTGTGACTCATGGCGTTTGGTGGTCGCGATTATTAAAGGGCGAGATGCCGAAAATGGCAAGCGGTTTCTCGGCCGAAATCGCCAAAAATTCACGCGCCGCCCGCTGCTCGCCTCGCCTCGCCACGATTTCTGGCCATGCTTCGCGAAGGATGGCAGAATCCCTTGATGCTCTTGTTGCCGCATTGCGCCCCGTTCTCCTTCGCCGGATTCCGCTGAGCGCCGTCACTGCCCATGCTCGCGGATTATTCCTTGGTTCAACTGGCTGGCGGCGCGTGGAGCGTCCGCTCCTTGGCGCACGCGGAGACGTTCCATCCGGTGGTCGGTCCGATGCAGGAGGCGGAAGCCCTTTACGTCCGCCAGTTGAACATCCGCGCCCGGTTCGCCAACGCGGGCGAGCCATTCGTCCTCTGGGATGTCGGGCTCGGAGCGGCCGCCAATCCGCTCGCGGTGCTCGAGGCCCTCCGTGGGCTGGCTGGAATCGTGGAGATTCACAGCTTCGATCTCTCGCTCGATCCTCTGCGCTTCGCGCTGCAACACACGGAGCGGCTTGGCTACCTGGCCGCGTATCGTGAACCCCTGGCCGAACTGATGGCTCGCCGCTCGGTGGCCTTCGATCTGCCGGAGGGACCGCAAGTCCGCTGGCAATTCCACGAAGGGGACTTTCCCTCGCTTTTGCCAGAGGCCCGGCCCAACACCTATCCGCCGCCGCATGCGGTGCTCTTCGATGCCTTCTCGCCCGCGCGGAATCCGGCCATGTGGACCCTGCCGCTTTTCCGGAGCCTCCACCGCTGGCTGGATCCGGCCCGCCCCTGCGCGCTGCCCACCTATTCTCGGAGCACCATGCTGCGAGTCACGTTGCTCCTGGCCGGTTTCTACGTCGGAGCCGGCCACGCCACCGGCGAAAAGGAGGAGACCACTCTTGCCGCCAATACCCTCGATCTGCTCGAACAGCCGCTCGACCGAAGCTGGCTCGCGCGCGTCCGCCGATCCACCAGCGCGGAGCCCCTCATCGAACCGCTCTACCGGCAGGCGCCCTTGAGCCCGGCCAACTGGGAAGCACTCTGTCGGCACCCGCAATTCGCGAACTGATCCCGCCGCCGCGGGGCGTCCTGGCGCAGAGCAGGGCAGGGGAACTCAATCCACCCGCACCCGGTAAAAGCCACTCGGGCCTGCGAGCGGCGTGTGGGCGAGAGTCTTGGCGCTGCCATCACCCGCCACCAGCGTGACGGTCAATCAATTCGCCGTCCCTCACCCTCCTCCCCCCGACTGAGTCGTGCGGTAACTCATGCCACCCCTCCCAACCGCCTCCGTCCCGCTCCGGGAACCGATCAGTGTTTTTTGGAAAATTGTAAGGAATCCTTACACAATCGTGCCAATCTCAATCCTCTCAGGATTCTCGGAATAAGTCTAATCAATTGCAGTCGAGATGGTTACGCACGATGGCTCCATTTCGGCACTGTTGCTGCTGCGCGACAGGTAACCATGAAACCACTACTGACTATCGGTTCGGTCTGCTTGCTTCAGGTTCTGACCCTCTCACCCTTGGCCCTCGACTATCATCCCGTCGATATCTCCGGCCAGGCCAACAGCACCTTCAACAACGGTGCCACCTTGAATGGTCACACCTACCCCACAGGATCGCAGAATTACGGTGGCGTTCCCTTCGAAATTCCTGCGGTCGGGAATAACGTATGGTACTCCGCGGATGGATTCCATGGCGGGCTAAATCCCCACGCCATCGATGTCCCGGTGGGCTTGTTGGGCGTCACGGACGTCTGGTCGCTCATCAACTCGTACTGGGGCGAGCAGGTCGGCGGAACTTTCGCCTCGGTCGAATTCTTCGGCAGCGACACCGGCTACGCAAAGTTCGACCTGGATGGCGACACCGACATCCGCGACTACAACGACAACCCGGCCTATGCCGGCACCATCAACGGCACTTCTTCGGTCGAAGTGTTCAACAACGGCGCCGGCCAGCGCCTCGACCGCCAGCACTACGCCTTGCCGGCGGATTTCGCCGATGAAACGCTCGCCACCATTCGTTTTACCGACAATGGCAGTGACGGCTTCCAGCGCATCTTTCTGGGAGGCGTTACGGTGGCCACTCCCAGCACCACGGTCCCGGATGCCGGCGGCAGCTTGGTGCTCCTCAGCCTGGCGGGTGCAACGCTCCTATTGCAGCGCCGCCGCCAGTCGGTTCGCTAATTATTCCAGTTCGCGTTCCAGATGAGACGAAGGCGCGCCGGGATTTTGGCCGCTG
>CAYZKY010000192.1:0-9906 GCA_964478815.1 uncultured Verrucomicrobiota bacterium | reverse complement strand
GGTACGCGCATAACGCGGTGGCGTTATTCCTGACGACATCCTACCTGGGGATGATGTATTACTTTCTGCCGAAGGCGGCGGAGCGGCCGGTCTTCAGCTACCGGCTCTCGATCATTCATTTCTGGAGTCTGATTTTCATTTATATCTGGGCGGGGCCGCATCATTTGCTCTACACGGCGCTGCCGGATTGGGCACAATCGCTGGGGATGGTGTTCAGCATCATGCTGGTGGCTCCCTCGTGGGGCGGGATGCTGAACGGATTGCTGACGTTGCGCGGGGCGTGGGACAAGCTGCGGACGGAGCCGATGCTGAAGTTCATGGTGGTGGCGGTGACGGCCTATGGCATGGCGACGCTGGAGGGGCCGATGCTCTCGATCAAGTCGATCAATTCGCTCTCGCATTACACGGATTGGACCATCGCGCATGTGCATACCGGGGCGCTGGGGTGGAACGGGTTCCTGACCTTCAGCCTTTTGTACTGGCTGATTCCGCGGCTGTACCAGACGACGCTGTGGTCGATACGGCTGGCGAACTGGCATTTCTGGCTCGGGCTGCTGGGGATCGTGTTTTACGTGGTGCCGATGTACTGGAGCGGCATCGCGCAAGGGCTGATGTGGAAGCAATTCACGCCGGAGGGCTTCATGCAGTATCCGAACTTTCTGGAGACGGTGCTGCAACTGGTGCCGATGTACCGGCTGCGGGCGATCGGAGGCACGCTCTTTCTGGTCGGGGCGTTCATGATGGCGTGGAATTTGTGGAAGACGGCACGGAGCGGGCGATTTCTGGCGGATCAGGAGGTGCAGGCTCCCGCATTGGACCGCGGGCATCAGGAGACGGAGGATCCGTACAAGCACCGCTGGCTGGAAGCGAAGCCGATGTTGCTGACGATCCTGGCGTTCGTGGCGGTGGCGATCGGGGGGTTGGTGGAATTCGTCCCGATGTGGATCATCAAGGAGAACGTGCCGACCATCGCGAGCGTGAAACCGTATACGCCGCTGGAGGTGCTGGGGCGGGACATCTATATCCGCGAAGGCTGCGTAGGATGCCACTCGCAGATGATCCGGCCGTTCCGGAGCGAGACGGAGCGGTACGGGGATTACTCGAAGGCCGGAGAGTTTGTTTACGACCATCCGTTTCTGTGGGGCTCGAAGCGGACGGGGCCGGACCTGCACCGGCTGGGGGGGAAATATCCCGACGCGTGGCACTACAACCACATGGACGATCCGCGGCTGACCTCGCCCGGGTCGATCATGCCGGCGTATCCGTGGCTGCTGACGCAAAAGCTGGAGACGAACAGCCTGCCGGCGCGGCTCGGGGCGTTGCGCAAGATCGGCGTGCCGTATCCGGCGGGATACGAACGGGGCCCGGCGCAGCAGGAGCTGGCCGGGCAGGCGGCGAAGATCGTGGAGAACTTGAAGCTGGGGAGCATTACCAACGCGCCGCCGGATCGAGAGATCATCGCGCTGATCGCGTATTTGCAGCGGCTCGGGACGGATATCAAGCAGACCGCGCCCGCGGCGCCGGCGACGGCGGCGGCGGGGAGCCCAGAGCCAAATGGAGGTGGCCAATGATTCAGAATGTGTTGCGCGAGATCGGGGGGATTGGCGTGTACGGCGCGATCTCGATCTGCCTGTTTTTTGTGGTGTTCATGGGCGCCGTCGTGCTGGCGGCCTGCATGAGCCGTGCGACGGCGGAGGCGCGTGGGGCGCTGCCGCTGGAGGACGGCAGCAAGACGAGCCCGGATTCCGGCAAAGGAGTTGCGCATGAATAAACGTCCTGAAGAACCGAAATTGCTCGAGCATGAGGCGGATGGCATCCGCGAACTGGACAACCTGCTCCCGCGCTGGTGGGTGTGGTTGTTCTATGGCTCGATCGCCTACGCCTTTGCCTACATGGGGTATTACCATGTGTTCGGGCTCGGTGACTTGCAGATCGCCGAGTACGAGAAGGAAGCGCGGCGGGGAGAGGAGATCAAGGGCGCGGCCATCGCGAAGTTCGAGGCGGGGGTCGCCTCGCTGCAGCCCGCGACGGAGGCCGAGGTGCTGTCGCTCGGCGAGCAGACGTACATCAACCTCTGCGCGCCGTGCCATCGCCCCGACGGCGGCGGGCTGGTGGGGCCGAACCTGTGCGACGATTACTGGATTCACGGGTCGAACTACGTCGACAACGTGAAGATCATCCTGAACGGCGTGCCGGAGAAAGGGATGCTGACCTGGCGCGGGGTGCTGAAGCCGAACGAGATTCAGGCCGTGGCGAGCTACATTTACAAGTTCCGCGGGACGAGCCCGCCCAACCCAAAAGCGCGCGAGGACCAGGCGCCGAAGCAGACCGGGCCGAGCGAATTCGAGTAGGCCGGAGCCATGACGGAACGCGCATCAACAACCACGCCGCCGGGGCCGGAAGGAGGGACCGAGGATTTCCGGGACCGGCTGGCCACGGCCGATGTCGAGGGGCGGCGGCGGTGGGTCTACGCCCGGAAGCCGAAGGGGCCGTGGCACAGGCGGCGGGCGTGGTTCGCGGTATTCCTGATCGCGCTGATGTTCGCCGGGCCGTGGATTCGCATTCAGGGAAATCCGCTGCTGATGGTGAATATTCTGGAACGGCGGTTCTCGATCCTCGGCCAGATTTTCTGGCCGCAGGATACGGTGATCTTCGCGGTGGCGGTGTTGATCTTTGCGACGGGCATCGTGCTGTTCACGGCCGTTTTCGGGCGGCTCTGGTGCGGCTGGGCCTGCCCGCAGACGGTGATGATGGAGCTGGTCTTTCGGAAGATCGAGTATCTGATCGAGGGGGACGCCCACCGGCAGCGGGCGCTGGATGCGGAGCCGTGGAGCGCGCGGAAGCTCCGGCTCAAGCTGACCAAGCACGTCATTTTCTTCGGGCTCTCGTTCATCATCGGGAACACCCTGTTGGCGTATATCATCGGGAGCGAGGCGCTGCTGGCCATCCAGTTCGACGATCCCCGCAACCACTTGGGAGGGCTCGCGATGATGCTCCTGTTCACGCTGCTGTTCTATGCGATCTTCGCGCGGTTTCGCGAACAGGCCTGCACCTTCATCTGCCCGTACGGGCGGCTGCAATCGACGATGCTGGACGAGAACTCGATGGTGGTGGCCTACGACTATAAACGCGGGGAGAAGCGCGGGCCGCTCTCCCGGAAGCAATCAGACTCCGAACGGAGCGCCGCCGGGCTGGGCGATTGCATTGCCTGCCGGCAGTGCGTGGTGGTGTGCCCCACCGGGATCGACATCCGCAACGGCACGCAGATGGAATGCGTGAATTGCACGGCATGCATCGACGCGTGCGACGACGTGATGACGCGGATTGGGAAGCCGCCCGGACTGATCCGTTACGCGTCGGAGAGCAACATCGCGACGGGCCAGCCGCTGCGGTTCACCTCGCGCATGGCGGTTTACACGGGGTTGCTGGGAGCGCTGACGGTGCTGTTCTTCGTGCTGCTGGCCACGCGCAGCGACGTGCAGGCCATTTTCCTCCGCGCGCCGGGGGCGCTGTTTCAACAGACCGCCGAGGGAAAACTCTCGAATCTATACACGTTGAAACTGATCAACAAGACCACGCGGGAGATTCCGATCGAGCTCCGGCTCGAGAATCTGCCGGGCTCGGTCAACGCGATGGGGGCCGGGCCGTTAAGGGTGCCAGCGGCGGGTCTGGCCCAGACCTCCGTCCTGATCGAGCTGGATCCGAAGGACGTCCCGCCCGGGGGCGCGAAACTCACGGTGGGCCTGTATTCGAACGGACGCCGGCTCGACACGCTGAAGACCCGATTCGCGGGCCCGCGCGCGACGCCGCCCTGAACAGACTACGATGTCACAAACTTTTCAAACGCCATGAACGCTACAATCAGAATCCAAAATCCGTGGCCCTGGGCCATCGTGGGCTGGTTCGCCATTTTCATCACCGCGATGGCCATCTGGATTGTCGTGGCCGTCCGGCAGCGGGTCGATCTGGTGCGCCCGGATTACTACGCGCACGAAATCGATTTTCAGAAGCAGATCGAACGGGTTCGGCGCACGCGTGCGCTGCCTTCCGCGGTGCAGCTCGAGTTCCGCGCGGCGGACCGGGCCTGGATCGTGCGCCTGCCGGCGGGGGCTTATGGCGCGGACACCACGGGGACGCTGCATTTGTATCGCCCCTCGGATGCGGCGCTGGATCTGGTTCTGCCCCTCGCGCTGGAGGCCGACGGCACTCAGACGTTTCAACCCGGCACGCTGCGGCCGGGGCCGTGGAAGGCCCAGCTTTTGTGGCGATCCGGCGGCAGCGAGTATTACCACGAACAGTCGGTGCTCGTGGCGGAACCTTAAGTGGATTTCGGCGTGATCTGGAGCGCATTTATCCTGGGAACGATCGGCAGCTTGCACTGCGCCGCGATGTGCGGACCGTTGATGCTGGCGCTGCCTTCCATTTCTGGAAAGGCGGGCAGCCCGGCGGGGATGGCGCTGCACCATGCCGGACGGCTCACGGCTTATGCGGTGATCGGGCTGCTCTTCGGGCTGGCGGGGCAGTCGCTCGAACTGGCGGGGTTCCAACGGTGGCTTTCACTCATCGCGGGCGGTCTGTTGCTGGCGGGAATCGGCACACTTTTCGCGCCCGTGCAAGCCCGGTTGGCGCGGCTGAGCGGCCAACTGCGCTCCGCCGTCACCCGGCTCTGGCCGAAGTCGTCGGCGATGAGCCGTTTCGGGGTCGGGTTGGCGAATGGGTTTCTGCCCTGCGGACTCGTCTACGCAGCGGGGACGGCCTCCATCGCGGCCGGGTCCTGGCGAAGCTCCGTTTTGTTCATGCTGGCCTTCGGCGCGGGGACGCTGCCGATGCTGCTCGGGATCGCCACCGCCGGGAGGAAACTGTGGACCGGACGAATCCCGGCGAAGCTGCTTCCGGCGACGATGGGCGTGACGGCGGTGCTGCTGATCCTGCGCGGGCTCTCGCTGGGAGTGCCGTATCTGAGTCCCGATCTGTCGACAGGCCAGGCGGTCTGCGCGAGCTGCCTGGAACACACGACAGCGCCGTCCCCGTAGAGGCTCCGCTCCGGACGCATCTCGCGATCACCCCGGGCCATGTCTGCGTATGGTCCGGGGTTCCGCGTTGTGGCGGTTTGGTGTAGAAACAGTCCCGAACCGCCTGAAGGCGGGACTCCGAACGGGGTGCAGATCGCGGCTCCCTTCCCCTGCCCCGACGAGGGATTCCACCAGCGAGGCCGCAGGCGACGAGGCGTGACATCGGCGGGCGAACCCGATTGGATAGGGCCGCGCATGACGAATCCAATCATCCTTGCTCTCGACGTCGCCACGGAGGAGGCCGCGCTCGAATTAACCTGGGCGGTCGAATCGCTGCTGTGGGGCGTGAAGATCGGCAGCGAACTCTTCACGCGGGCGGGGCCGGGGCTGGTGCGGCGGATTCGCGAAGCAGGCGTGAATGTGTTTCTGGACCTCAAGTTTCACGACATCCCGAACACCGTGTCGAAATCCGTCGCAGCCGCGGCGGCGCTGGACGTGCAGATGCTTACAATCCACACGAGCGGTGGACTGGAGATGATGCAGGCCGCCGAAGCCGCCGCGCAGGCCGCCAGTTCCCGCCCGCTGGTGCTGGGCGTGACCGTGCTGACCAGCCTGGATCAGGCGGGGATCGCGGACATCGGGTGCGCGGGGAATGTCGAAGGCCAGGTCGAGCGGCTGGCGCGGCTGGCGGTGCGCGCGGGATTGCGCGGCCTGGTCTGTTCGCCGCTGGAAGCCGCCCGGCTGAGGCAGATCATTCCGAAGGAAACGCAATTGATCACTCCGGGCATTCGCATGGCGGATGCTCCGGCGGACGACCAGAAGCGGACACTCTCTCCCAACGAAGCCCTCGCGGCGGGATCGAGTTTTCTGGTGGTGGGCCGGCCGATCTACGGCGCGCCCGATCCCCGGGCGGCGGCGGAACGGATCGTCCGCAGCCTGGTCTGATCGAACGAGATGTCCGCGCGATTGCAGCTCCGAGGGTTGACGAAAGTCTTCCCGCTGAAGCCAGCGCCCGGGCGGGCGGTGGATGGGCTGGATCTGGAGTTGCGCTCCGGCGAACTGCTGGTGCTGCTCGGCCCCTCCGGCTGCGGCAAGACGACCACGCTGCGCCTGATTGCCGGACTCGAAACGCCGACGGCCGGGCGGGTGCTATTACAGGGCCGCGACATCACGGAAGCCACGCCGCAGGATCGACATCTGGCGATGGTATTCCAATCGCCCGCCTTGTACCCGCAATTGACCGTGGCGGAGAATCTGGGCCTGGGCTTGAAGTTGCGCCGGGCGAGCGCGGAGAAAATCCGGACGCGCGTAGCCGAAGTGGCGGCTCTGACGAAACTGGAGCCGCTCCTCTCGCGACGGCCCGCCGAATTATCGGGAGGCCAGCAGCAACGGGTCGCGCTCGGGCGCGCCTTCGTGGCCGAGCCGGAGGCGCTGCTGCTGGACGAACCGCTGGCGGGCCTCGACCCGGCGGCCCGGATGGAGTTGCGCGGCGAGATTCGCAAGTTTCAACAAGCATGCGGCGTCCCGGCAATTCATGTAACGCACGACCGGCAGGAGGCGATGGCTCTGGGCGACCGCATCGCGCTCATGAATCAAGGACGGCTCGAACAGGTGGGCACGGCAGAGGAACTTTATTACCAACCGGCCACGGTGTTCGCGGCGCACTTCTTCGGCAGCCCGGCGGTGAACTTGATTCCGGCCACGGTCGATGCGGCGGGACGCGTGGTGTGTTCGGCGCTGGGGTGGGCGGGCGAGGCGGGGGAAACGCCGCGACCGGCTTTATGGGCGGTGCGACCGGAGGAAGTGATCGTCGGCACCGGATCGATACGCGGTCGAATTGTCGACATTGTGCAGGCGTGGCCGGATCGGGAGGTCACGCTGGAAGCCAACGGAATCACGCTGCGCGCGCGCGTATCGACTTCAGATCGCCTGGCGGTGGGACAGGAAGCATCCTTCTCGATTCAACCGCGCGCGTCGGTGCTTTTCGATCCGGCGACGGGGCGAAGGCTGTCGCCGACGGCTTGACCAAGGCTCATTCGCCGGCGAGGCGGAGGCGAAAGAATTCGAGCCGATCCGGCGAAATGGGAACTTCAATCGTGGCCGAAGCCGCCAGAGAGTTGGTGTGAATGGGCCACCACGCGGCGAGATCCGAGGAACTCTCGATTACGACGGCGCCGTCGGCATCGAAGTCGACCCAGCTCAGCCCGGCGGTGGCTGCTCCGGGCGCCTCGACCGGCACTTCGGTAAAGTCCGGCGCGGCCCAGACACGAACGGCCTGGAGGGTTGCGGCCAGGAGGCTGCGGCGGAAGCAAAGGAAACTCATGCGTCTCGGTATCTGTTGCGCTCGCAGTTTGTGGGGAAAGGGCCTCCGGAGCAAGCTGCGATGCGATTGAGAGCAGGAGTTTTGCCAAAAAAAACCGGGTCTCCCAGCCAGGGGATGGCCGTAGAGACCCGGGGAATAGTCAGAATCAGTACTAGTAGGCTTACGAGGAATTCCGGTCCGAGTGGTACTTTTCACCCCGACCGAAAGCTGTTGGGCACATTATTGTTAAAGAACAATCTCAAGACAGACACCCTAGTGCCCGAAATTCTTGTCTCGTGAACTGAGTAGAGTAAACACCATATTCCTTCGGAGCGCAAATAAAAAATGAATTTTTATTTCTACCGATCACGCAACTCACTAACCATCAATGCGTTTCGCTTGTGAAATTTTTCTCAATCTCCCGGGCTTGCGGCGGAGAATCTCGATATTTCTCACGGAAACCGGGCTGACGAAATCGCTTTCCCATCCGGCGGGTTCGGCCAACACTACCGCATCAACCGTCACCTGGAAAACGCGATGATTCGATGTTCGCGGATGGCGCGCCTGGCGCGCGGCCTGGCCGTGATCCTCTGCCTGACCAGCCTCGCGCTCCCGGCCCAACCCACCCCTCCCCCGAACGTCATCATTTTGCTCGCCGACCAGTGGCGGGCTCAGGCGTTCGGTTTTGCGGGCGACCCGAACGCGCGGACGCCCCACTTCGACCGGCTGGCGGCCCAGAGCGTGCGGTTCACGCACGCCGTATCGGGCGTACCGGTCTGTTCGCCCACCCGGGCTTCCCTGCTGACGGGCCAGCGCCCGTTGACCCACGGCGTATTCCTGAACGACGTGCCCTTGCGCACGAACGCGGTCACGCTCCCCAAGGTGCTCCGCGCCGCCGGATACGACACGGCCATGATCGGCAAATGGCATGTCGATGGCCACGGCCGCTCCGCCTATATTCCCCCGGAGCGCCGCCAGGGATTCGAGTATTGGAAGGTGCGCGAATGTACCCATGACTACACGAACTCGATGTACTACGCGGACGGCCCGGAACGCCTCCATTGGCCCGGATACGATGCCACCGCCCAGATCGCCGACGCGCAGGATTATCTCCAAGCCCGCGCGGCGGCGCGGCGGCCCTTCTTTCTGATGCTGGCCTGGGGGCCGCCGCACGATCCCTACTTCAGCGCGCCGGAGCGGTACCGCGCCATGTTCGATCCCGCCCGCATCGTGCTGCGACCCAATGTGCCGCCGGAAGCCGCCGCGGAAGCCCGCCGCACCCTCGCCGGTTATTACGCCCATGCCGCCGCGCTCGACGACAGCCTCGGCCAGCTTCTCGAAACGCTCGAAGCCACCGGGCTAGCGCGAAATACCATCCTGCTGTTCAGTTCCGACCACGGCGACATGCTCTTCTCCCAGGGGCAGATCAAAAAGCAAAAGCCATACGAAGAATCGATCCGCGTGCCGATGCTCATCCGCTGGCCAGCCGGGCTCGGCTCATCCGTCCGCTCGGTCCCAGCGCCCATCAATTCCGAAGATGTGATGCCGACGGTGCTTGGCTTGATCGGCAGGCCGACTCCCGCGGGCGTCGAAGGGCTCGATTTCAGCGGCTACCTGCAAGGCGGGCCTGACCCCAGCGGTGGCACGACGATCGTCCGCTGCATCGCGCCGTTCGGCGAGTGGGATCGCCGCCGTGGCGGTCGCGAGTACCGCGGCATTGTCACCGATCGCTACACGTACGTCCGCGACCTTGATGGGCCCTGGCTTCTTTTCGATCTCCAGAACGATCCGTTCCAGACGAACAATCTGGCTCATCGCGCGGCGCACACTGATCTCCAACGCCGGCTGGACGAACAGCTCCGCCAAAAGCTCGCCGCGCAAGGCGACCATTTTCGGCCCGCTCCGGAATACATCGTGGCGTGGGGTTACCGCGTCGACGAACACGGGACCGTGTCTTACTCACCATGAATCGATCCTTGCTTCCGCTTTGGGTAATGGCCGCCGGCCTCGGGCTGTTCGGCCAGTTCCAAGCCACTGCCGCCAACCGCTTCGCCGCGCCGGGAAATGACCGTCCCAATTTTCTCTTCCTGTTTTCCGACGATCAAGCCCATCGCGCGCTTGGGTTGCTCGGCGAACTCGAAGTGAAGACGCCGCGCCTGGACCGCCTCGCGCGGCGCGGGATGCTCTTCACTCACTGCTTCAATCCGGGCGGCTACAGCGGCGCCGTCTGTATTCCCAGCCGCACGATGCTCAACACCGGCCGCACCCTGTGGCAATGCCGCGGCCCGAACAACCAGGGCCTCGCTCAAGGGGCTCCGCTCTGGGGCGAAACGCTCGGGCAGGCCGGTTACGACACGTTCATGGCCGGCAAGTGGCATCTCCCCGATGCCGCCCTGCGCCGCAGCTTCCAGATGATCGGCCCGCTCACCGGTGGTTTCCTCCCCTCCACCACCAATGGTGGCGCCGCTTACTTTCGGCCCGCGCCGGGCAATGACTGGACGCCGGACGACCCGAAATGGAAAGGCCACTGGATCTCCACCAACGGCACGGCCATCCACAGCAGCGTGCTCATCGCCGATGCCGCGATCGAGT
>CAYZKY010000191.1:0-10048 GCA_964478815.1 uncultured Verrucomicrobiota bacterium | reverse complement strand
GCATCTGGCTCTCGCGCGACGAAGGCAAAGGCTGGTCCCTCCCCGAAGAAGTCGCCAACGGCCGCCACGACGACGTCCGCATCCAGTACCCCTGCTGGAACCCCGTCCTCTTCCGCCGCTCCAACGGCACCGTCATGCTCTTCTACAAGGAAGGCTCCAGCCCCTCCACCTGGTGGGGCATGCTCAAAACCTCCGACGACAACGGCCGCACCTGGTCCCGCGCCAAGCGCCTCCCCGAGAACATCCTCGGCCCCATCAAAAACAAGCCCATCGAACTCGACGACGGCACCATCCTCTCCGGCTCCAGCACCGAAGACCACGGCTGGCGCGTCTTCATGGAACGCAGCCGCGAGCCCATCCGCGGCTGGGCCCGCACCGAGCCGCTCAACCGCGCCATCGATTTCGCCGCCATCCAGCCCACCATTCTCCAGCACCCCGGCGGCGCCCTTCAGATCCTCTGCCGCACCAAAAACGGCTCCATCACCGAATCCTGGTCCGTCGACAACGGCTACCGCTGGGACCGCATGCGCGCCACCACTCTCCCCAACAACAACTCGGGCTTCGACGCCGTGATGCTGAAGGACAAGCGCGCCCTCCTCGTCTACAACCACGCCAAGCGCGGCCGCGGCCTCCTCAACGTCGCCGTCTCCACCGACGGCCGCCAATGGTTCGCCGCCGGCACGCTTGAAAACACCCCCGGCGCCGAATTCTCCTACCCCGCCGTCATCCAGACCCCCGACCGCATGGTCCACGTCACCTACACCTGGAAACGCCAGCGCATCAAACACCTCGTCCTCGACCCCGCCAAAATCACCGCCGGAGCCGAACTCACCGACGAGACCTGGCCCGCCCAATAACGCCCGCGCGCCGAACCGGTGCTTTCGCCGTACGTGCGCCAGCACCTCTGCGCTAATTCTTCGGCTTCCCGCTCGCCTGGACGCCACCGAGGATCGCCTTCTCCGCATCCTCCAGCTCGCCCAAGCGCCGCCCGTAGCCGTGCTTCTCGATCAACTGCCGCGCCTCCGCCAGATCATCCGCCGGGCCTCGCTCTTCCCCGGCCCTCGGGTGCCCCGCCGGAAACGTGCTCCACGGATACTCCTTCTCCCGAAAAAACAACCGCGCCCGGTACAAATGAATCTCCGCCATGAAGAGCGGCATCGGCCCCCGCTCCGCGATCTCCCACGCCTCGTTCAAATCGCTCACCGCACTCTGCCCGCCCACCCGCGCCGCCCAAACCGCCCGCCCCCACGCACGCGTCAACAAGCCCTCAGGAAGTCCATCCGTCTTGCCCGCGCGCCGCAGCCCCTCCACCGCCGCGTCTAGTTCCAGGCGTGTCCTCTCAATATCGGGAGAGTCACCCAGTTTGCGCTGCCAATTCCACGCCGGCGACCCCTCGCCTGTCATCTCATCATCCTGCAACACCGCCCCATACAGGCCCACCCGCCCTAACGTCAAATGATGCAGCGCAATGTCAAAGACCGGCGCACCCCGCATTCCCTCTTCCCACTTGAGTATTCGCGCCGCCCGCTCCCCCACGGCACTAAGCGCTTTGGAACACGGCAGCCCTCTGCCGCCTCCCGCTAAGGACTCGCTTGGGGCTCCGCGTGACCCGAGGGCCCTCTGCCAGGCCCCTCGCTCCACATCCCTCAGAAGCAAATTGCAATACCAAAATCCCTGCGCCGAATAGAGTAGCGGGAACTCAGGTTGCCGTTTCGCCTGCATCCCTTCTGCCTCCCGAAACCGGCCCGCCGCCCCAGCAAACCGCCCAACTTGGTGCAAGATATAGCCATGAGTTGAGCGCTTAGTTATCTTCTGGAATCCATCCTTGCTTCGGTCCGCATAGACTACCGCCATCTCAGCATCTGCTAGTGCCCCAGCATGCTCCACTCCTTTCTCGATCATCCCTAGGGTCATTTCTAGATCGCTCAGATTACCTGCGGTTATTGCCGCACTTACCCAAACGTTTTGCCTGATACGCATATCTAGCGCTGCACGCACAGGCTGCAGCGCCTCCTTCAGACGGCCAAGAGCTCGCAGACGATAGGCGGCCTCGCTCAGTAGCCAAGCCTGATCCGCCTCCGTCAATGCCGCCGACACCCGGCTCCACGGCTGCTCGAAGAAGGACGCCACTGCCCCCAAATCGGAGTCGAACGCTCCGAGCATCCTTGTGCTGTAATGCCCCACACTCCCCGTCCCACGCAAGATGCGGCTGCGATAAACCTTCACGACTGCTTCCCGCTGCAACCCCGCCTGGCACCCATGCGCCACCGCCTGGTACAACGGCTGCAAATCCTCCAGCGTCGGCGCCGCCTTATCCGGAGTACTCGCGCACAAATATTCATACAACCGTCGATGGCCAGCCATCCAAGCTTCCAGGCTACCTTCCCGCAATTCCGCCGCGAAATGCTCCCGCAACAGTGGATGCGCATCGACCGCATAACTCACAGGCCGGCGAGGCCGCTGAGCCTTTGCCGCCTGCGGCTTTCCTCCTCCCATGAATTGGGCCAGTAATCGTTTTAGTTCAGCCTTCGAAAGCCCCTTCATCTCCGGCGGCAGGTCAGGCCGCTGCAAGACCATTTCCACCAACGCATCCGGCACCTCGGGCGCGTCGCTTTGCTCCGGCTCTGTCTTTTTGTCAGGCACGGAGACCGTCTCCCGGCGAATGAGTCCCAAGTCCTGCAGGGCATTGATCGTTTCCAGCCATTCCCCTTCTCCGAGTTCCACCAGTGCCTTCGTCAGCCCGGGAATCGCTGGCGCGGCTCGTAACTCATCGAGCAGGTCCGATCGCACCGGGCGGTCGAACAAGCCCAGCAGCCGCAGCACATTCATCGCGGCGCTCTCCCCTCCCAGCCAACGCTCATAGGCTCGCAGCATGCGCCGTCCATGCCCCGCGCGCTTTCCGTTCGCATCCGCTTTCGGATGAATCTTCTCATCCTCCTTGAGCAGCGGAAACCGCTCCCTCCAGCCCCGGATGTCGTGATCCTTGGTGCACTTGGCCAGGAAATTCCCCAGCAGGTTCAAATCATACGCATGCCCATGAAACCAGCGAATCGCCTCATCCAGTTCCTTACCCGGCCCTGCTACTCCCAACTCTCGCAGCAGCTCGCGCGCGGTACCCATGTCCAGCGCCTCCAGCCGGTGCCGGATGCAGGTTCCCTCTTCATGCTCGTAATTGGCTAGGTCCGCGATTTCCACCCGGCTGGTCAGCACGCACAGCCCTGGATTGTTCAGCGCCAGTCCGCGCAACAGCGCCTTCATGGCCGGCTCCTTGAATTCCCCGGCGTATCCCCCGGGCGGCTGTTGCAGCGGCTCCAAGCCGTCCAGCACCAGCAAGGTTTTCTCTGCTGCCACCAGTTCGGCCAGCCGCAGCCCTTTCGCCCGCGCGTCCTTCGGAATCTCCCCCTCGTGTCCAAACCAGCGCAATGCCTGTTCGAAAAACGCTTCCGAGCTCGCGCTGCTCTGATCGCTCGTCCCCTGGCTATAGAAACTCCAGTCGAACACCCGCCGCGCGCCCGTCCATCCGTGGTGTGCCCGGCGTGCGCACCACTCCGCCACCAGCGCTGTCTTTCCTTCCCCCCCTTGCCCGATAAAGGAAACGGTATTGATCTTGTCCTGCGCCGAACGGCCCCACGCCTCGTCCAGCAAGTACAGCTCCCGCTCTCGCCCCACGAACTTCTTCCCCGTCACCGTCAGGCGTCCGGCGCTGACGCGCACCGCCTTGCTCTCCACCTCACGCACCGGTGCCGCTGCCCGTGGGGTCACCCCCAGGAGTCCGCCCACATGCTTTACAATGAGCTGAATGGAATGCGCGTCGTTCGGAAACGAGTCGAGTTTCAATCCATCCCGTGTCGCGAGCGCCTTCAGGCATTCCGGCAAATCATCCACTTTGGGAGGCTCCGCCCCGCCGGTGTACAGTGGAATTACCGGAATCGGTTCTCCCGCTGCGGTTCGCCGTTGCAGCAGCGCCTCCACCTCCATCCGCACCCAGTCCTCGGGATCGTGCAGTCGCCCCTTCTTCTCCGGCTCAGTCTGATCCTCCCCTACCGTCAGCCACCACGGGCCGATCACCACCAAGCCCACCCGCGATTCCGCCAGCGCCGCTCGAATGTCCTCCGGAAAACTATGCCCCTTCCGAATCGACCGCACATCGCGAAACGCCGCGTGATCCCCGAAGGCCTCATTCAGCGCCCGGTCCAGATGATCCACCGCGAACGCCGTCTCCCGGCGCCGGTAGCTGATGAAGATGGAATGCTTTGTAATCATCGCCCATCACTCCTTTTCTTCCGCACACCAAGGGGGGGATTCTTCATGGCATTTGGGTGTCTTCTAATGCAGATGATCTTCCCAACCGCTGACGTCGGCAAGCGATTTCGCCGCCTGGGCACACCGCTCCCTTGCACCATGCTGTGCCGCATCCGCATGGCATTCAGCGCGTTCATTGTCCTCGATTTCCCTCCCCCTACGCCGCGAGGGGTGCGTCCCAGCGGCGGTTGACGGGGTCCCACTGGTAGGGCGGGGAGCCGGGGGGGAGTTCGGGATAGCCGTACCACATGATCTGCTGGGGATCCCACCGCCACGGGGGCGCTTCGGGCGGGAGGTCCGGGTAGGGAGGCCAGTCGGCCGGGTACGGATGGGGGACGTTCGGCCCGCCTCTCGCTTCCGCTCCTGGAGGGGGGCGGGGCCGGGCGGGTGGTCCAGTTTTGTTGTTCGTTGTCCCAGCGGTAGGGGCGGGAATTGAAGGGCAAAACGGGGAATTGATACCAGTTCTGTTCGGCACGGATGGCGCTGATCTGCGGCCAGTGTCGACTTTTTGGAAGTGAGATGGAGAGAGGGAGGGTATGGAAGGTGAAAAGGGAGAGAACGGACCGAATCTGTCCAGGCTGCGCCCGAACCGATGGCAGGGCGCGCGGGGTCCGGGCCGGGGGTTCAGGATTTTTGCGGAGATTTGGCTTTGGCGCTGTACTTCGGAATGAGCCGGGCGAGTTCTTCGGCCGTGGCCCAGCCCATAAAATACATGTGGATGAGTTCCATGACGCGCTTGGTGGGCCGGGTGCCGGCGAAAAGCTGGAGCAGGACCGAGGCGATCAAGGCCAGATAGAGTTGGATCGCCACGCCGCCCGGGGATTCGGCGAAGAAATGGCGCGTGCCTAGGAGGCATTTAATCCAGCGGAAGAACAGCTCGACCGACCAGCGGCGGCGGTAAACGGCGGCCACCAGTTCGGCGGAAAGCTCCGCCTCGGGATGGTTGGCCACCAGCAGCAAACGCTGCCCATCGCGGCGAACTTCCACCAAGCGCACGCGCATCGAGCGCGCCTTTTCCGTGGCGCCCAGGCGCACCCAGGCGTGGCGCACGACACCCGCCGCCGCGTCCTCCGGCGAGATCGGAAGCTCCTCCTCCAGATGGACGACCGCCTGTTCTTGAATGCGGAAGACCAAGAACGCGCGCGCCTGGCAGATGTCTTGGAAAAGCTTGTAGTCGTGCCCAGAGAAACGTTCCACGACCGTGGTCTGGCCCGGCACGAGCAACCCGCGCTCGCGCAGCACTTCAAACAGGCGATCACGCCCAATCTTGACGCCGGCTTCGCGCAGCTTTCCGCCGAACAGGTGGTGCAGTTTGCGCGTGCCAAGCCGCGGCTGTTGCTGCCGTTCTTGCTGGACCAAAGCGACGATCAACGCGTGATCCACTTGCCGCCGCTGCCGCGCTCTGCGCCGCGCATAATAGTTCTGGCGGCTCATCTGGAGTTTGCGACAAAGCGCTCGGACCGTGATGGGCCTGAGCTTTTGGCGCGCGGCCTCGTGCGCTACATGCCACGCGCTTTTTTTGAACTCGTCCAGGTCCGCGACGCCCGCCCGCTGCGCGAGCAATTTCGAAGTGGCGCGTTCGATGGCCAGGTCGACCTGGGCGTCGGCCACCAAGGCCTCCAGTTGCCGCACTCGTTTTTTCAACGCCGCCCGTTCGTCAATCGCTTCTCTTTTTTCCACGCGAATCACCTTTCCCACCGTGCCGCTGCCCTACTGGCCCAGCCAGTGCCGGATCGAACCACAACTCCCAATGCCATACTGGCGCCGGATCTGATCCATGTTCATCAGACCCGTCTCCAGTTCTCGCACGATCTGAATCTTGAAGGCCTCACTATACCGAACCGCTGGCTTGACCGCATTTCTTGACATACGAAGTGTCAACGTAGGGCAGGACGCGACCAACAGAACTGATGGCAGATAGAAGATTGCAGAAAATCGGTCGGATGGGGCGGATCAGGCGGATGGAGGGGGAAGATCGCGGATGGGAAGGGGCCGTCCGGCGAGGGGCCGGACGGAACACGCGGGGGCGGGTGTGCTCCCCGAGCAGGTGACATCTGTCGGCGTCCGAGGCCGACGGGCGAGACGCCCGCCGGAACAGGCGAGACGCCTGTGCTCCCCCGGAGAGGGGGGGTGGACCAATTTTGGGGTGAGAATGGCAAGATCGGTGGAGCGGGGGGTTGGGGGGAAGTGGGAGGGTGGCAGCGCTGTTAGACAGTGTTGTTGCCCGATTCCAGAGCGGTTCTCGAACGCAATGCGCCCGGCGCCTCCCGAGGGGATGAGCCGGGGCGCACTTGTTTCCATTGCGGGACGGCGTGCGGGTCGGGGGCCGGAGAAGTCAGGCGGGAGGAGAAGTCTTTTTGTTGCACGGGGTGTCTGGCGGTGTTCGAGCTGCTGACGGCGAGCGGGCTGGGGCAGTTTTACCAGATCGATCCGGGGGCCGGGGTGCGGGTGCGGAGCGAGGGGGCGGAGGATCGGTACCGGTATCTGGACACGCCGGCGGTGCGGGAGCGGCTGGTGGATTACAGCGACGCGCGGGTGACGAAGGTGACGTTCCGCGTGCCGGCGATGCATTGCCTGGCGTGCGTGTGGCTGCTGGAGAATTTGTTCCGGATGAAGCCGGGGATCGGGCGTTCGCAGGCGGATTTTCTGAAGCGGGAGGTGAGCATCTCGTTCGCGACGCCGGAGGCGACGCTGAGCGTGGTGGCGGGGTTGCTGGCGGCGCTGGGGTACGAGCCGGACTTGAACCTGGCGGATCTGGACAAGCCGGCGGAGACGCCGATCCAACGGCGGTTGTGGCTGCAGATCGCGGTGGCGGGGTTCGCCTTTGGAAACAGCATGCTGCTGAGCATCGCGGGGTATCTGGGGCTGGATGCGTTTTCGGGGCCGGGACTGCGGACGCTGGCGGGGTGGATCAGCCTGGCGCTGGCGGTGCCGGTGGCGGCATTCAGCGCGGGGGATTACTGGAAGCTGGCCTGGCTGGGGCTGCGCCGCCGGATGCTGACGATCGAGGTGCCGATCGCGGCGGGGATCGTGGCGCTTTTCGCGCAGAGCACCTGGGAAATCGTCACGGGACGGGGCGAAGGGTATTTCGATTCGCTGGCCGGGCTCGTGTTCTTCCTGCTGTGCGGAAAGCTGTTCCAGCAGAAGACCTATCACCGGCTGAGCTTCGACCGGGATTATCGCGCATTTTTCCCGCTGTCGGCGACGCGCCGGACGGCGGCGGGGGAGGAAAGCATTTCGATCGCGCAACTGGCGGTGGGAGACCGGCTGCTGGTGCGGCACGGCGAGCTGGTGCCGGCGGATGCGCGCCTGCGGAGCGGCGAGGCGCTGATCGACTACAGCTTCGTGACAGGGGAATCGGAGCCAATCGAGAAAGAGGCGGGCGATTATCTGTACGCCGGGGGACGGCAGGCGGGCGGGACGATCGAGATCGAAACGATCGAGCCGCCTTCGCAGAGTTACCTGGCGCGGCTGTGGGATCAGGAGGCGTTCCGGAAGGAGCGGGCGGGAACGTTCGATTCGCTGACGAACCGGTATAGCGAGCGGTTCACGCGGTTGGTGCTGGGGATCGCGGTGGGGGCGGCGTTGTACTGGGCGGCGATGGATCCGAGCAAAGCGGTGAAGGCGTTCACCTCGGTGCTGATCGTGGCGTGCCCGTGCGCGCTGGCGCTGGCGGCTCCGTTCACGCTGGGGACGGCGATGCGGGCGCTGGGGCGGCGGGAAGTGTTCGTGAAGAACGGCCAGGCGATCGAAGCGCTGGCGGCGGCGGACACGATCGTTTTCGACAAGACGGGCACGCTGACGCGGGCGGGAGGAGCGGGCGTGGAGTTCGAGGGCGCGCCGTTGTCCGCCGAGGAGGCCGGCTGGGTGCAGGCGGTGGCGCGGCACTCGACGCATCCGTGCTCGGTGCGCATTACGGAAGCGCTGGCGGAGACGGTGGCGAAGGAAGCGAGACGGTCGGAAGCGTGGCGGGAACGGTCGTTCCTGGAGGTGCCCGGTTGCGGGGTGGAGGCGACGGTGGAGGGGCACGAGGTTTGGCTCGGTTCGGGCACCTGGCTGGCGCAACGGGGCGTGCGCGTGTTGCCGCAAGCCTCATTGGGGGGACAGAGAGGGCGTCGTTCGCCGGAAAAGCCCGGGCTGTTGGCTCGAAATCGTTCGGGCGAGGCGCCCGAACGGACAGGCGAAGGCGCCTGTCCTACCCAAAATCAAACGCGGGCGGGCGGGTTCGGGACAGCGGTGCATCTGGCCATCGACGGACGGCATCGCGGGTGCTTCGTGCTGGCGAACGCCTTGCGGCCCGGGGTGGAGCGCATGCTGGAACGGCTGGGGCACACGTACCGGCTGGTGCTTTTAAGCGGAGATCATCCGCGCGAGGAGGCGCTCTACCGGCGACTGTTCCCGGAGGGGGCTCCCTTGCATTTCGAGCAAACGCCGCACGGGAAGCTGGGTCTGATCCGGACCCTCCAGCATTGGGGGCGGAAGGTGGCAATGGTGGGTGACGGATTGAACGACGCGGGGGCGCTGCGGCAGAGCGAGGCAGGGCTGGCGGTGGTGGAAAAGATCAGCGCGTTCTCGCCCGCGAGCGACGTGATCGTGCCGGGAGCGCAGGTGGCGCAGCTCGACCGGATTTTCGATTTTTGCCGGCGAACCGCGCGGGTGGTGCGGGCGGGGTTCGGGCTGTCGGCGGCGTACAACGCGGTGGGGATCGGGATCGCGGCGGCGGGGCTGCTCTCGCCGGTGGTCTGCGCGATTTTGATGCCGCTGAGTTCGATTTCGGTGGTGGCCTTCGCCTGCGCAGCGACGGAATGGGCGGCGCGCCGCGCCGGGCTGGCCGCGCCGGGAAGGGAGGCGCGATGAGCGTCATCTACCTGCTGATTCCTTTAAGCATCCTGCTCGGGCTGAGCTTCCTGGGGGCCTTTATCTGGTCGGTGCGCCGGGGGCAGTACGAGGATACGTGCACGCCGGCCTTGCGGGTGTTGCTGAACGACCCGGAACCGTCGCCGCCGGGAGAAACTCCCGCGCGACCTTCAGAAAAACTATGAACGTGGAAACCTTCAAGTACGACAACCGCATCGTCCGGGCATTCGCCATCGCGACGGTGATCTGGGGCCTGGTGGGCTTCGCGGCAGGGCTGTTGATCGCCTGCCAGCTATTCTGGCCGGAGCTGAACCTGAACCTGCAATACACGACGTTCGGGCGGCTGCGGCCGCTGCACACGAACGCGGTGATTTTCGCTTTCGTGGGGAACGGGATGTTCATGGGGATTTACTATTCGCTGCAGCGGTTGTGCAAGGCGCGGATGTTCAGCGACACGCTGAGCTGGGTGAACTTCTGGGGGTGGCAATCGATCATTCTGGGGGCGGCGATCACGCTGCCGCTGGGGCTGACCTCGAGCAAGGAGTACGCGGAGCTGGAATGGCCGATCGATGTGGCGATCGCGGTGGTGTGGGTGGTGTTCTCGATCAATCTGTTCGGGACGATCTGGAAGCGGCGGGAGAAGCATATTTACGTGGCGATCTGGTTTTACATCGCGACGGCGATCACGGTGGCGCTGCTGCATATCGTGAACTCGCTGGCGGTGCCGGCGCTGGCGTTCAAGAGCTATTCGGTTTACGCGGGGGTGCAGGACGCGCTGGTGCAGTGGTGGTACGCGCATAACGCGGTGGCGTTCTTCCTGACGACATCCTACCTGGGGTTGATGTATTACTTTCTGCCGAAGGCGGCGGAGCGGCCGGTCTTCAGCTAC
>CAYZKY010000190.1:0-10139 GCA_964478815.1 uncultured Verrucomicrobiota bacterium | reverse complement strand
GTCGCCGGGAAGCTTACCATTCCTTATCCATTCCACTGAAAACGTCGAAGAACCATCGAAGTTTGATCGAATTCGCCTCCTTGTCTATCTCCGTTCCGACAATCTTTTGCCCGAGCAATCCCACTAGTAGCTGCAGCGCCTTCATCGCCTCGTCATCCCTGGAAAGTTCTACGCTCCCCTTTGCACACTCTGCAGAAGCCAGCACCGCCCCTGAGTTCTCCACTGAAAACTGACCACGGATCATTATAAGGCAAGCCGTGTTAATAGTGTCCTCTTTCCCAAATTCGAGTGCTATCTGCCAAGTTCCCAGCCTAATGCCCCCGAGATATTGGGAAACAAGATAGTCGATGCGTAACTGAGCTACTCCATACATACTATAGTATTATATACGTGTTGTTTACTTTGGTCATCCCCCCGGAGGTGTATATCCCGGCGGCAGCGGAACGTGAGTGTCGGGAGCCCCTCCTCCTGGACTTCCCATCCTAGGATTATATGGCTGAGCTCCCCCAGGCGCAGTTGGAGGTCTGACCGGAATCCGAAAGCCGTTGGGGTCTACGGGGGGATCGATTGGTTTGACGAAAAGCCCAACAATGGCCATCCACGCGTTGTTCCCGTTGGTGATCGTGAAACCGTCCTTCGAAAAAGTGTAATCCCCGTAAAGCGTCGCCGACGAGCCGTTCACCGTCACGCTCGTGGCGTTGCTGCTCGTCGTGCCGGACACGATCAAATGCGCGCATCCCGGCACCGCCCCCGAGCCGCGTCGGCCCGTCGTTTGGAGTTCCGCGTTTACGCGGTCGGGGGCCGGAAAACTCCCGAACCGGCTCCCGCCGGAACTTCCTCCAACGCAAGCCGTGTCCAGATGCGTCCCCATCAGCGGGTGGGCTCGGAAGTGGCGGCCATCGTTCCGGGTAGGGCGGGCGTCCCGCCTGTCCGCTGCGGGCGTCTCGCCCGCAGCCAGTACCCGTGCGCCCGTCACACCCCCCATCAGCTTCCCGGTGCGGCTCACATTCGACAACTGGCTGTCGCTCCCCACCCTGAAACTCTCCACCAGCCTGTCCGCCCCCGCCAGATTATTTGTGCGGCGCGCCTATTCTCCCCAGGCCCCCGCTCCTCCTGCGATTTTCTCGTATCGCTATTGGCTTGATTTTCCGCTACTTACACACAAAAGTCTACATTGTAAAAATCTACTCTTGCAAATATATGCTCAGTGAACGATCCTATATCCATGACAAAATGTAGACTAAACACCGCCGAGCCCGCGCCGTTCCCCGCGCCGCCAGCCCTTTCCGGCCCACGCCCGGCATCCGCCCGCCACGGCACCCATCAGGCGTGCCACGCTTCCCCTCCCGCCCGGGCCAACACCTCTCCATGTCCCGTATCCTGCGCTATTTTGGGTAGAACAGGCGCCCCCGCCTGTTCCATTCGGGCGCCTCGCCCGAATCTTCCCTCCGCAAGAGCAGGGTCTCCAGGGATTTTTGACGCGATTGCCCTGCCTCCCGCGTCCTTCCCCTTAACCCCCTCCGACCCCTCTCGGAGGCCCGTAAATAGGACTTCCTGCGCCCAAAAAACTCCTCACCGCATGCACACACCGCCCACCTTCATCCCCGTCGGGCTATCTACCCATCAACCATCCGGAGTGCCGCCAGGTTTTGGACTGCGCCAGCCCTCTGGCGCTTTTCGATGGCCCCGGCCCATCCGAAAGCTACGGAGGGCTGGCGCAGTCCAGGACGCTGGCGGGTGGTCCATGGTCCCGATGCGCCTCCGTTCCTGGAGTTTTCCCTACCCCTGAAACGACCTTGAAACGAACCTTGAAACGGCTTGAAACGAGCTTGAAACGAGCTTGAAACGAGCTTGAAACGAGCTTGAAACGAGCTTGAAACGCCCTTGAAACGCTTGAAACGTTTCAACCAAACTTGAAACGCCACCCTTGATTACCAACGACTTATGCAAAATAACCTGCCAAATCCCGAAAATCTTGAAACGCGCGACAAATTCTGCCATTTTCCGTGAACCGTCCGTCCAGGAATTCCCTGGATGAAACAAGCCGAAACAGAAAATAAAACCCACTCTGAACATGTCCTGGCGGAACGGCGAAACCCATGATCCGCGCCGAAATGCCACTCGATTATCTAAGCCGCTCCAGGTTTGGGCCCGAAGCGATGCCGGAGCGAGACGCGGGTGCGCTCGGCGGCGAAATCGAGCCAGTTGCCGAGGCTGCGGCGGCGGAAAAGGTGGCGGCTGAGGATGGATTCGCCAGAGGCGGGGCGTGGAGCATCGGCGCGGTGGCGCTCCTCGACGATCCGGGCGATCTGGGCGACGGGGGCGTACTGCTCGAGGACGCGGCGGCGGCTTTCGAGGATCGCGCTGCGGCGGCGTTCGTACCAGTGATCGCGGACGGCTTGCTCGAGGAGGGCGGCCGCGGCTTCGACATGGTCGAGATCGATCCGGAGCAGGCTTTCGGGCGGGAAGTACTCCTCGGCGTTCGGGCAGCCGTAATAGACCGGCAGGCAGGCGCCGAGGAAGGGGTCGGCGAGTTTCTCGGTCCAGTGGTGCGGGCCGTAAAAGTTCTCGATGGCGACGTGATATTTGAAGGGGTCGAGGGCGTCGGCCTTGTCTTCGATGAAGCGGATGCCGCGCCCGAAGAGTTCGACGGACGGGAGCCGCGCCTTGAGGGCGAGCACGAAATCGCGGCGCCGGCGGTGGAGGGTGTTGCGCTGGCCTTTGTTCGAGCAGATGGCCGAGATCTCCTGCGTCTTGGCGAGGGGGACATGGGCGCGAATGGCGTCGTAGCTGCCGCGAGGCTGGGAAAAGGCGTAGTACCAGATGAATCCCGGCTGCTGGAAAATGGCTCCGGGATGGCGCACGACCCAGGGCTCCTGGCTGGTCAGGACCCAGCGGAACTGTTCGAGAAAGCGGTTGCCGTAGACCTTGATGGTGGAGGGCTCGTAGGTAATGAAGAGAGTGTGCTCGCGGGAGCAGGCGAGTTCCTCCTCCCAGAGGGTATGGCGCTCGCCCTTGCGGGAGGGCATGTCGTTGTAGACGACGAGCCAGTCGTAATCCCGGGCGTGCCGGTCGAACGTAAAATGGCAGCGGCCCCAGACGGGCTGGCCTCCGGGAAAGCGGGCGGCCCAGCCTTCGCCATCGTGGCCGGGCCAGTACTTGCCGAGGAGTTTGATCCGGATGGGGCCCGCAGGCTCCGGCTCCAAGGCTGTGGGGATCGCGGCGGGACGCGCCGCCCGGCCGTCCGCCGGCTCCGTTGGTGCGGATTCAGACAATTCGAGGAGACGCTCCCCGAATTCGGCGGCTCCGCCAAGATCGAAAACAACACGGGCGAACGTTTGATCAGCGAACGGGACAGAACGGGGATCACGACAGCGCGATCTTCCCTCGCTCCATGCGGACAATTTCGCCGCACAGGGGGGCGATCTCCTCGAGGTCGTGCGTGACGTAGATCATCGGGAGGCCGAACTCATCGCGAATCCGCATGAGGTAAGGCAGGATTTTGGCCTTGAGCGCGCGGTCGAGATTGGCGAGCGGTTCGTCGAGGAGGAGCAGCCGGGGCGAGGCCAGCAACGCGCGGGCCAAAGCCACGCGCTGCTTTTCCCCGCCGGAGAGCCGGCGCGTGTCGCGTTCCGCGAGCGATCGGATTTCCAGCACCTGGGTCACATGCTCGTAGCTGAAGAGACCGTCCCCCTCGGCATTCCCCCGGGTCTTCTGGCCGAACCGGATATTGGCCTGGACGGAGAGGTGGGGAAACAGGGCGAGGTCCTGCGGCACGTACCCGATCTGGCGCTGGCGCGCCGGCACATGGATGTTTCGGGCGGTGTCGGTGAGGATTCGATCATCCAGTTGAATTAAGGCGGATTTCGGCCGGCGCAAACCCGCGATCAAGTCCAGCAGCGACGTTTTGCCCGAACCGGAGGGGCCGCACAAGGCCGTGACCGGAGCGGTGATCGAGAGGTCCGCTTCCAGGTGGAACTCCGCCAGCGGAAGCTCGATGCGGCTCAGGCGCAAGTTCATGGCCGCCCCGCCTTTCGCCGGAGCAACAGTTCGCTGCACCAGACCGCCGCGAAGGCGATGGCGACCGAGACTCCCAATAACCGGAACGCATCGGTGTCCTGCCCGAGTTGGACGGCTTGATAAATGCCGAGGGACAACGTGGCCGTCTGGCCCGGGATATTTCCAGCCACCATGATCGTGGCGCCGAATTCTCCGAGGGCGCGCGCGAAGGCGAGGATCATCCCGCCCAGAATGCCCCGGCCCGCCAGCGGCAGGGTGATGCGCCAGAACACGCGCGCGTCGCCCGCGCCCAATGTGCGGGCGATCTGTTCGAGGCGCGGATTCACTTCCTCGAAAGCCACGCGCGCGGACCGGACGAGCAAGGGGAAGGACATGACGCCGAGCGCGATGAGCACGCCCTTCCAGGTGAAGACGATTTCGAGCCCGAGGCGGTCGTGCAGAAAGCTCCCGACAGGGCCCCGCCGACCGAGCAGCTTCAGGAGGATCAGGCCGGTCGCGACCGGCGGCAGGACGAGCGGCAGGGCGACAATCGTCTCAACCAGCGATTTGCCCGGCCAGGAACGGCGCGCGAGCAGCCAGGCCAGGCCGAGCGCCGGCGGCAGGATCAGGACGGTGCTCAGCGCCGCCACCCAGGCCGTGAACCAGACGATGTCCCATTCCTCCCCACTCATTGAGTCGGGGACTGCCTTAACACGATAAATCCAAACTTCTCAAACGTTTTTACCGACTCGCTGCTTTCGAGTTGCTGGAGAAAGCGCCGCGCCGCCTCGGGGGCTTTGGCCTCGGCGATCAAGGCGACGGGATATCGAATGGCCGGACCTTCCGCGGGCGGCACTTCGAACGCGACCCTGACCTTGCGCGAGATGGCTGCATCCGTTTTGTAAACGATCCCGGCTTCGACGTTGCCCGATTCCACGGCGGCCAGCGCGGCCCGCACGTTTTCGGTCGGAACCACTTTCGGGGAGACCTCCGGCCAGAGCTTGATCCGCTCGAGCCAGGCTTTGGCGTAGACCCCCGCCGGAACCGCCTTCGGATCGGCCAGCGCCAACCTTTTGATGGACGCACCGGCAAGATCGGCGGCTCCGCGAACAGGTAATGTGCTATCCGATGCGGTTACGATGACCAGCGAGTTCGAGAGCAGGTTCTTCCGCGTCGATTTTACGATCCGGCCTTTTTGCTCGAGCGCATCCATCTTCGGTTCGTCCGCCGAGAAGAAGATGTCGGCGGGCGCGCCTTCCTCAATCTGCCGAGCGAGCGTGCTCGAAGCACCGAAATTGAAGACGATTTTATCGCCGCTTTTGGCGGTGTGGACGGCGGCAATTTCCTTGAGCGCGTCGGTCAGGCTCGCGGCAGCGAAGACCAAGACATCGGCTGCTTGCAGTCCGGTGGAAAGAGTGAGGCTGAGAGCGAGGAGAAGGATGCGAATGCGGCGTTTGAGCATCGTGTGGGAACGATCAATTCCGATTCTTAGAGGGGCGACGCTTCGGAAGTGCTGACGGGTTCGCGCACCATTTCGCGGAGGGCGGTTTTGAGGATTTTGCCGGTGGCGTTGCGCGGCAGGGCGGGCAGCGTGTGGACGTGGCGCGGGAGTTTGTAGTCCGCCAGCTTGGGGCGGAGAAACTCGAGGAGTGCCTTGGAGTCAAGCGTGACGCCGTCGTTCAGGGCCACGAAAGCCACCGGTTGCTCTCCCTTGCGCGGATCAGGCCGGCCGATCACGGCTGCTTCCTTGATCCCCGGGTATTGATAGATGATTTCCTCGACCTCGCGCGGGTAAACGTTGATGCCGTTGACCAGCAACATGTCTTTCTTCCGGTCGGTGATGTAGATGTAGCCGTCGGCGTCCTTGTAGCCGATATCTCCCGTGAGCAGCCAGTCCCCACGCATGGCGGCGGCGGTCGCCTCCGGTTTCTGCCAGTAGCCGGCCATCACATTTCCGCCACGGACGCATAGTTCCCCGATCTCGCCGACTGGCAGTTCCCGGCCTTCGTCGTTTTGGATGGTCACTTCGACATGCGGAATCGGCAGTCCGATGGAACCGGCTTTCCAGGGGCCTTCGATCGGGTTGAGCGAAACGACCGGGCTCGCCTCGCTCAGTCCGTAGCCTTCGATCAATGCAATGGGGAAGCGGGCGTTAAACTCCTTCAGCACTTCGACCGGGAGCGGTGCGGCGCCTGAGATGCAGAGGCGCAAGGGAAGGCCCGGAGGCAATTGCGCGTGGGCCAGCGCCCGGAAAAGCTGGGGAATCGCAGGCAAAATGGTCGCGCCGTGCTGGAAGATCTCCTGAATGATATTCTTCGGCGGATGCAGGCTCTTTACCAGCACGAGCGAGCCGCCGACGCTTAGCGGCAGCAGAATCCCAACCGTCAGCATGAAGCTGTGGAAGAGCGGGAGGACGACGGCAAAACGATCCAGGCTGACGATCTTGAGAATGATCCGGCAGCTTTCGACGTTGTGGCCGAGATTGCCGTGGGTGAGCATGGCTCCCTTCGGCCGGCCGGTGGTGCCCGAGGTGTAAATGAGGACGGCCAAATCGTCCGGTTTCCGCGGCACCGGCGGCACATGGGCGGTGGATTCCGCGGCCGAAGCCGCGAGCGATCCGATGGTCAGGACTTTCAGGCCGGGCAAGGCCGCGCGCAGACGTTCGGTGCCTTCGGCCATCGAGTCATCGGTGATGAGCACATTGGCTCCGGCGTCCTGCAAAATGTAGAGGACTTCATCCGGCTTGAGGAAGTTGTTGATGGGGGCCACCACGGCGCCGAGCTTGAGGATGGCGTAGAGGGCCGGGATGAATTCGGGGCAGTTTTTCAGCCAGATCGCCACCCGGTCGCCTGCTCGCACCTGAGGCGTGCGCTGGAGCTGATCGGCCAGCCAGGAGGCCTGGCGCTCCACCGCGCCATAGCTCAGCGTGTCCGCGCCCCAAAAGATCGCGGGCCGATCCTGATTCCGCTCGACCGCGCGAGCGAAGGTTTCCGCAAGGTTCATGAAGCGCCAGTATGCGGGGGCGCACCGGCGGGGGGCAAGCGACGTCTCACCGGAAATTGGCCTGGAAACTCGGCCTCACCGGGGCCGCGCTACGGTTCGACAATGACGGGCAGGCCGACCCAGGCGAGTTCGAGGAGGTGCCGGGCGTTCCAGTTCGCGAGGCGGAAGCAGCCATGGGACTCGGTGCGTCCGACCTGCTCGGGCTTGGGCGTGCCGTGGATGCCGTAGCCCGGCTTGTCGAGACCGATCCAGGCCGCGCCGACCGGATTGTTCGGGCCGGGAGGGATCACCAGTTTGCGGCCGATCTTCCGCGCTTCGGCACTTTCGCTGAAGATCTCGGGGTTGAACACGTAGCTCGGATCGGCCGCGGCCTTGGCGACGTAGAGCGTGCCGAGCGGCCGTTTTTCGACCTTGGCCGCGATGCTGCACGGATAGTGCGCGAGGAGGTTTGTCGCGCGGCCGAACACGTCGAGCGTTTTGCTGTAGAGATGCACGCGCAGGAAGGCCGCTTTCTCCCGGACCGGAGGCGGATCGATTCGCGGGACTTTGATCTGGGCGCCCGCGCGGACGGTGGCCCAATCGATTCCGGGGTTCAAGGTCTTGATCAGACCGGTGGAGGATCGGCCTTTTTCGGCGACCAGTTCGAGGATGCTTTCGTAATCCAGCCGTTTGACCCTGGATTTGCCGAGCCAGGTGTCCGGGACGTTCATCAGCCGGTCGAGGTCCGCCTGAGTGATGACGTAGGTCTCGAGGAGCGGTTCCTGGACGCGGATGGCGCGGCGGGTTTCATCGTCGAGCGCGCCGCTGACCGGCAGGTCGTTGTGGATTTGGAAGGCGAGCAGCGCGCGCCGCATGTTCTCGCTGGCCAGGCCATCAAGGCAGCCGACCGAGATGCCGACGCGGGCCAGGCCGATCTGCGCTTCCAGGGTGTCCCGGGGCGCGCGGGGAGCACCGCGCGGGACGGGTGGCGGCGCGGCCGGAGGAAGATTCGTCGCATCGGGCGGCTGCTGGGGGCGCGGGGCAGGGACGCGGGCGGGAGCGTTGGTCGGCAGCGGGTCGGGAAGGTCGACCGGTTCGAAGATTTCCTGGGCCCAATCGTTGGTGCTCCAGAAGGCGGATCGGGCCCAGTTCGGCCAGCCGCCGTGGGGCAGGTACCACCAGCCGGCGCCCGCCGCGCCGCCGATCAACAGCAGGCCCAGGACACCGCGCCAGGTCTGGCCGCCGGTTCGTTGTTTGCGCCGTTTGGGCACGCGCGAAGATAGCACGCCTGGCCGGGTTCGCGCAGCCTACAGGCTGTGCAGGCCGAGCCGGTTGCCTTCGGTGTCGCGAATCAGCGCGATCCAGCCGTTCTCGCCGATCGAGGTTTTCGGGGAAATCACCGCGCCGCCCGCGGCCGTTACTTTGGCAAGCACCGTGTCTACTCCGCCCGGAGCCTGGAGGTAAAGGAGGACACCGTCCGAGCTGGGTTGCTGGCGCGCGGATTGCACGATCTCGCCGCCGGTGCGCATCGGGTCCGGCGCGGCGAATTTGAAGAAGGCATGCTTGTCGGCCGCGGTATCGACGCGATGGAATTCGGCGCCGAACACGGTGCCGTAGAACACGACCGCGCGATCGAGGTCGAGCGCCGGAATCTGGAACCAGGTCGCGATTTTCATAGCCGATGGCGGAGCGCTTAGCGCAGGAGGAATTTGACGCAAACCGGCGTCGGGGCCTCCACTTTCACGCCCGCCGGCTGCAGCTCGCCCGTGGCCGGGTGGATCCGGAAGACGACCAGCGAGTCGGACGACTGGTTGGCGGCGATCAGGAATTGCCCGGTCGGGTCGATCCCGAAATTGCGCGGGGTTTTGCCCTGGGTGCTTTCGTTTTCGACATGCGTCAGTTTGCCGTCGGAGTCGTTGACGCGGTAGGCCACGATGCTGTCGTGCCCGCGATTCGAGCCATACACGAAGCGGCCGCTGGGATGGACCTGCACCTCGGCGGTGCTGAAGCCCTTCTGGAAGGGAGTCGCGCCCAGCGTGCTCACGGTTTCGATTTCGGCCAGCGTGCCTTGCACGGCATCGAATCGCAGGACGGACATCGTGCAGTTCAGCTCGTTGATGGCGTAGGCGTAGCGGTTGCCGGGATGGAACGCGAAATGGCGCGGGCCAGAGCCGGGGCGCACCTTGGCGGAGGGCGGCGCGTGGGCCGTCAGGGTGCCGGCGGCGGGGTCGAGCCGGTAGATGAACAGGTCGTCCGTGCCGAGATCGGCCGCCACGACGAAGCGGTTGCCATGATCGACATTGATGGAGTGGGCGTGCGGCTCGTTCTGACGGCCTTTGTCGACGCTCGAGCCGCGATGCTGAATGAAGGACGCGGGCGCTTTCAGCGAGCCATCGGGAGCGATGGGGATCGAGGAAACACTTCCGCCTCCGTAATTGGCCACGAGCACGGCTTGGCCGGAGCGATCAACCGTCAGATGGCAAGGCCCGCCGCCGCCGGAAGTCTGGGCATTGAGGAAGCGCAGCTTGCCGTCCTCCTGAATGGCGAAGGCACTGACCCCGCCGCCCTTTTTGCCGTCGAAGTTCTCCACTTCCCCGACGGCGTAGAGGAACTTCTTGTTCGGATGGATGGCCAGAAAGGAGGGGCTCGTGGTTTCGGCGGCGAGCCCAAGGGGCCGCAGCGCGCCATCTTTCAGGGCCAGCTCGTAGAGATAGATGCCCTTGCTTTTCTGGCCGGTGTAGGTGCCGACGTAGACCAGCATCTTCTCCGGGGCGTTCTGGCTTTGGACGCGGGCGGTCAGGGACAGCGCCAGCAGCAGACAGGCAAGTATTCGCATGACGGGATGGAACATCACGGCGGGACGGCTGGCAAGGTCCGGACGGCCCAAGGGGGGTAATTGTTGGGGGCGAGATTGGCGGGATCCGAGGGCTGGAAATGTAGATTTCCGCGGGGACGGGAGGGGGCTGGAAGTGGTGAAGGGCGGGTCATTTTGCCCGTGGGAAGTCCTATTTACGCGGGTTTGGTGAGGGTGGGCGCACTCGCTAAGCAGTGGCAGGATGGGGCGCGCCGGGAGGGGGGCGCCGAGTTTAACACAGAGATCACGGAGGACACGGAGAACACCGAGAGGAGGCGGGACGGGAAGGGATGGGTTTGGGCAC
>CAYZKY010000189.1:0-10189 GCA_964478815.1 uncultured Verrucomicrobiota bacterium | reverse complement strand
CCGCGTAAATAGGACTTCCTGCGCGCAAAATGACCCGCCCTTCACCATTCCCAACCCCCTCCCGTCGCCCCGGAAGTCTACATTTCCCGCACCCGAAGCACCTCAACCTCCAACCCCATCCACCGTGAAACCTCGCCCGCCTCCCCCGTCCTCCTCACTCAAAAAACAGGGGGTGCCCGCCAAATCGGTTCGACGGCCCCGCTGGCCGTCGGCTTCGCCTTCACCGCCACGGCCCCCCAGAAATAGTCGCACCCGCGGACGATTCGGACGAACGATTCGGGTTGTGGTCCCAGGCGGAGCATGGTAGCCTTGAGAAGACACGTTTAATGTCGGAAGAAAATAACAAGGGCGGCGCCGGGAAGGGTGATCGCAAAGGGGAGGTCAAGGTTCCGCCGCGCAACTGGCTGATCTGGACCCTCATACTCGTCGCCGTGCCGCTGGTGATCTATTTGCGGACGACGAACGAGCAAAAATACCCGATCATGCCCCGGCAGCAGTTGGTGAAGCTGCTCGAATCGGGCGTGCCGGTGACCGGCAAGATTTTTTACCCGCCCCCGCAGTCTTCCTCGCTAACCGAAATCACCGGCAATTACGCCCTGACCAACGCCCCGGCCGGAACCGCCCAGAGCTTGCAAGGCTTTTTCCGGGTCAAGACCCGCCTCACGCCCGACCTCGAGCAAACGCTGCTGAGCCGGGGCTTCGAGACCGCCGAGCCGAACACGCTCCTCATGAGTTTGTTCGTGACGATCCTGCCGTTCATTCTGGTGGCGATTCTCGTCTATTTCTTTTTCATCCGGCAGATCAAGATGGCCGGCAAGGGCGCGCTCAGCTTCGGCAAGAGCAAGGCCCGCCTCCTCAGCAAGGAGAAGAACCGCACCACTTTCAAGGATGTGGCGGGCGTGGATGAGGCCAAAGACGAGGTTTCCGAACTGGTGGAGTTTCTGAAAGATCCGAAGAAGTTCCAGAAGCTGGGCGGAAGGATTCCGAAGGGCATCTTGATGATCGGCGCGCCCGGGACCGGCAAGACGCTGCTCGCGAAGGCGATCGCGGGCGAGGCGGACGCTTCCTTCTTCAGCATCAGCGGCTCGGACTTTGTCGAAATGTTTGTCGGCGTCGGTGCCAGCCGGGTGCGCGACATGTTCGAACAGGCCCGCAAGAACACGCCCTGCCTGATCTTTATCGACGAAATCGATGCGGTCGGCCGGAGCCGCGGGCACGGCTTGGGCGGCGGCAACGACGAACGGGAGCAAACGCTGAACGCGCTGCTCGTGGAAATGGACGGCTTCGACACGCAGGAAGGAATCATCATTATCGCGGCGACGAACCGCCCCGATGTGCTCGACCCCGCGCTGTTGCGGCCCGGCCGTTTCGACCGCCAGATCACCGTCAGCCTGCCGGATGTGCGCGGACGCGAGGCGATCCTGAAAGTTCACGCCAAGAACGTGAAGCTCGACCCCACGGTCGACCTTGCGGTCACAGCGCGCGGCACCCCGGGTTTCTCGGGCGCGGAATTGGCCAACCTGCTCAATGAAGCCGCTCTGCTGGCTGCCCGCACGAACAAGAAAGCCATCGGCATGGCCGAATTGGAAGAGGCGCGCGACAAGGTCCGCTGGGGCCGCGAGCGCCGCAGCCTCGCGATGACGGATGAGGAGAAGCGGTCGACGGCCTGGCACGAAGCCGGGCACGCGCTCGTCAATGTGCTGCTGGAGCACACGCATCCGCTGCACAAGGTGACGATCATCCCGCGCGGCCAGGCGCTGGGGTCGACGATGTCGCTGCCGAAGCAGGATATTTTGAATCGCCGCAAGAAGGAGATGCTCGACATGCTGGCGATGATCATGGGCGGGCGGATCGCCGAAGAACTCTATTCGAAGGATATTTCCACCGGCGCCAGCGGCGACATCCAGCAGGCCACCCAACTGGCCCGGGCGATGGTCTGCCAGTACGGGATGAGCGACAAGCTCGGCATGATCCAGTACGGCGACCACAACGAGTACGTGTTCCTCGGGCGCGAAATGATCCGCAGCAAGGATTACAGCGAGCGGATCGCCGAGGAGATCGACGCGGAGGTCAAACGGCTGATCGACGACTCGTACCAACGCGCCACCGACCTCATCACGACACACCGGGACCGCCTCGAACTCGTCGCCCAGAAGCTTCTGGAATACGAGACGCTCGACGGCGCGCAGGTCGAGGAAATCGTCCGCACCGGCAAATTCACGCCGCCGCTCGACCGGCCGAACGTGGAGCCGCCCAGCGGCGCGCAGGCGGCGACGCCGTTGCCGGAGATCGTCAAGCCCGCCCCGCCGAAACTGCCGGGGTTCGGCTCTCCGGCCCCCGTGACGGCTTAGGCCCTTCCGTGAATCTGCTCTGCGCTGCCTGGCTGTTGCTCGTCGCTCTCGGGGCGGAACCGCCGGCCGCGCCCATCGACCCCATCCAGGCGGAATACGAGAGGCTGATCGAACTGGACGAAGCGGCCTTGAACGAAGTCGAGAAGATCGGCCGCGATGCCGAGGCCTTCGCCGCCCAGGGAACGCCGACGCCCCGCAGCGTTCTCGAAGCCCGCATCCGCGAACGGCTCGACCCGGTGCTCAAAGGCTACGAATCTTTCCTGCAAAAGCACCCCCGGCATGTCGAGGCGTTTCTCGCCTTCGGCAGTTTCCTGAACGAAGTAGGCGAAACCGAGGAGGCCGTAGCTCAATGGGAGAAGGCCCGCGAGATCGATCCCCGGAATCCGGCGGCCTGGAACAACCTGGCGAATGTGTTCGGGCACGACGGTCCGATCAAAAAGGCGCTGGTGTTCTTCGAGCGGGCCATCGAGCTGGATCCGAAGGAGCCGGTCTATCTGCACAATCTGGCCATCATGACGTTCCTGTATCGCAAGGACGTCCGGCAGGTTTACCGGCTAACCGAGGATCAAGTCTTCGACAAGTCGCTGGAGTTGTACCAGCGGGCGATTCGGCTCGATCCGACCAATTTCGTCCTCGCCGCCGATTACGCGCAATCGTACTACGGCATCAAGCCGCCGCGTCCTGAGGCCGCGGTGCGCGCGTGGAACGACGCGCTCAAACTGGCGCCGACCCCGAGCGATCAGGAAGGGGTTTATCTCCACCTGGCGCGGGTGCAGATCCTCTCGGGACAGTTCGAAGAAGCGAGCCGGCAGCTCGACCGCGTCCAGCAGGCCGAGCACGACGAGGTCAAGACCCGGCTGCGCCGCCTCCTGGCGCAAAAGCGTTCCGGAGCCACCGACCCTTCCGCCGACGAAACGATCCCGGGGGCGGCGCCTGCGAAACTTCGGTGAACCGTTTCCCCGCCCGCCGATGGACGGCTTCGAGCGGCCTGATGATCCGGACGCGCCGGCCCAGAAAATTCTATTCACCTGCCCGGAAACCGTGCAACTTTGCCCCCGTCCGCTTGTAGATAAGCATGTATAATTGCTGCCCCATTGCTCCGATGACCGGTTGTGAACATTCGACCATAGGCCACGCCCGCCGTCCGGAGGGCGGAGCGGCCCGGTTCGGTTTCCGGAGGCAGCGGCCGTGAAGAAGAAGCGATTCAATTTGTGCAACGTTCTGGAGGCCGGCCCCGCGCTGCGGCGGCTCTGGCACTTCAAGGTGGAGAAGGCGGAAGCGAAGCTGGAACGCGAAGAATCCCTCGCCGCCAACGTGCCCTGCCCCGCCAAGCTGGCCGGCAAGGATTGGAATCACCTGGTGCAGCCGCGGCTGAATGTGGCCTGGCTGCCCGCGGATCAAGTATTTTTGCGCGCGGTGCAGCTTCCCGCCGCCGACGATCAGGAGCTTCTTTCGATGCTGGAATTCCAGATCGAGAAGCTGTCTCCCCTGCCGTCGGCGCAGGTGGTGTGGAGCGTGGAGCTGATTCCGAACGCGGCCGGTCCGGGGAAGACGGCGGTGGTGTGCATCGTGCCGCGCGATACGGTCGACGCGTTCCTGAGCCCGCTCGAAAAGCAGGATTACGCGACGGATCGCCTGGAAGTGCCGCAATTGGTGCGGATCGCCGCGGACGGCCCGCGCGAGGACGGCGCGTGGCTCTATCTGGACGAATCGGACCGCCAGCTTTGCACGGTCGCCTGGTGGGCGCAGGGCGTCCTCCAGCAAATCCAGCTCATCCGGCTGCCGACGACTTTCGAGCCCGCGACGCCCGCCGAAGGCGAACCGCCGCCGCCGCTTTCTCCCGCGGAAGTGCGCGCGCGCCAAGCCAGTTTTCTCGAAGAGCAATTGATGCAGACCGCCTGGGCGGGGGAGCTGGAAGGCTGGCTCGAATTCCCCGTGCGCTGGCATCTTTGTGCGAGTGCGTCTCTGAAGGACGAGTGGCTGGCGCTCCTCGAAACGTGGGTCGCGGATCCGGTGACGGTCGTGGAGGCCACGGATCGGGCGGCGCTGGCGCGGTTTTCGGCGGCGCGCGCCGGAGCCGATGCCGGCGGCGCGAATCTGCTGCCCGTGGAGGCCGCCACGCGCTATCGGCAGCTCTACGTGGACCGTTTGTGGATGGGCGGGCTGGCGACGGTGGTGGGGCTGTACTGCGTGGGCGTCATGGTCTACATGATCGCTCTCCAGGTTTATTCCTTCCGGCAGGAAGGAGTGCAGGCCGAAGCCGCCGGGCTGGCGACCACCTACACGAATGTCTTGCAGCTCAAGGAGCGGGTGCTGGTGCTGCAAGAACAGCTCAATCTGAAATACGCCGCGCTGGACTCCCTGAAGGTCTCGGCGGAACTCCTCCCCGAAGGGTTCACCTTGACCCGCCTGGCGTTCGGGCGGAATTCGCGACTGGAGCTGGTGGGCACGGCTCCGCCGGATCAACGGGCGAAAGTCACCGATTTTAACGAGAGCGTCGGCAAAGCCACCGTCAACGGCCAGCGGCTGTTCGACCGCGTGTCGATCGCCAATATCAACAACCGGCCCGGCGCGGCGAACCTGAGCTGGGATTTCCACGGCGAGCTCCGCCAGGCCACGCCATGAAAAGCCTGTTCGATCGATTCGATCTTCGCCCCCAGGAACGCCGCATGGTGGTGGTGGTGGCGCTGGCCTTTTTCGTGGTGCTCAACATCTGGTTCATCTGGCCGTTCTTCGGCGAGTGGAGCGCGGTGCAGCAGAAAATGACGAAGAGCCAGGCCACGCTGGCCCGGTACAAGGACGAGATCGCCCGCAAGCCGCGCTACGAAGAAAAACTGAAGGAGCTGGAAGCCACCGGCGAAATGTTGAACTCGGACCTCGAGTTGCAGCGGATCGTGACGGCCGCCCAGGCGGCGAGCAATCTGCAGATTCTGAATTCCGATTCGCGCCAGCGCACCGCCGGCACTCGCACCAATCAGTTTTTCGCCGAGCAGACGCTGACCATCAACTACAGCAGCGACGGCAAGGAATTGATCGATTTTCTCTCGACCATCGCCGCGGACAAATCGCTCATTCGCGTGCGGGAGTTGGAAGTCCGGCTGGATCCATCCCAGACCCGCCTCGTGGGCAATCTCGTGCTCGTGGGGAATTACCAGCGCAAAGCCACCAATACGCTCGCGGCTCCCGCCCGCCGCCGCACCTGATCCACGCCCAATTTATGCAAGCCCGGTTTTACCGCCTACTCGCGCTCTGGATGGCGCTCGCCACGCTGGCGCCGCACGGCCAGACGCCGCCCGCGCCCGCTCCGGCCACGCCGCCCGCCGCCGCCGACTCGGTCGCGCCCACGCCGCTCACCAATCGCCAGGCCGAATTGCGCCGGCGATTGCGCCAGCGAACCGCGTCCGCGACGAATGCCGCTCCGGCCGCCGCGGACCCCGCCGGCTCGCCTGCCCTGGCGCCGATCGTCCTGCCCACCGCGGACGCTCCGGCGGCCGCCACGATCATCACGCCCACTCAGACCAATTTCGTCCAGCCCATCGTCACCCCGCCGGCGGGGAACCCGGCGTTTCCCGCCGCGCAGGCCGATCCGGCCGCCGCACCGGGAGTTACGACGATTCCTTCCCCCACTCGGATGGTGCCGAGCCGCCTGACGCGCACGAACGTCGCGCCCGCGGCGCCGGCCGCACCCGTGGCCAACCCGATCCCGGAATCGGCGCCGGACCCGTCTTCCCCGGACCCGGTCGCTTTTCCAAGACTGAATGCGGCAACCCCAGCTACTCCAATCCCCCGGCCGGGCGGCGATACGAATGCGGCGGGAGCCTTTGCCGCCTCGCCCGTCAGTCCCTTGCTCGATCCGGACGAGATGATTCCGGCGGGCACCCTCGTCCTTCAGGTCATACCGCCTGACCAGTTCTTCGATATTTACTCGCTCTACTCGGGACGGACCATCATTCGGCCCACCGCGCTGGCGGCTCCGGCCGGCTTCACGCTGAAGGCGGCGACCGACCTCACCCGCCGGGAAGTGGTGGAGGCCATGGACGGCGTGCTCGCGCAGAACAACATCACGATGATTCCCATCGGCGAAAAGTTCGTGAAAGCGGTGCCTTCCAACCTGGCCGACAAGGAAGGCGCCGAGATTTCGAAAGCCACGCAGGAACAGCTTCCGCTGGCGGATCAATTCGTGACGAAGATCGTCAAGGTGCAGACGGCCAAACCGAGCGAGATCGCCCCCACCTTGCAGTCTCTCTCGAAGACGCCGACCGCGGTCACCCCGATCGACAGCAATCAGACCCTCATCCTGCGCGACTATGCCTCGAACGTGAAACGCATGATGGAGGTGATCCAGCAGGTGGACGTGATGCCCGAATCCGACTTCAAGCTGGAGGTCATTCCAATCAAATACGGCAAGGTCACGGATATTTACGCCACGATGTCGGCGCTCATTTCCGGCAGCGGGAGTGGAGGCGGAGTGGGCGCCACCACGGCGGGCACCACCGGCGCCACTTTTGGGCGCGGCGGGATGGGCGGCATGGGCGGCGGGATGGGCGGGATGGGCGGCAGCCGGTTCGGCGGCAGCCGGGGCGGCTATGGCGGGTCGTCCTACGGCGGATCGTCCTACGGCCGGGGCGGTTACAGCGGAGGCGGTTACGGCGGAGGATATGGCGGCGGCTACGGCGGAGGTTATTACCCGCAGGGCCTTGAGGAAGCCCAACTGGTGGGGGACGAAGTTCGTCCGATGCAAGCGGCGCAGCCCGGCGGCACGCCCGGGGCGAATCAGGGCTCGTTCCAGCAGCGCCTGAACCAGATCGTCAATCGCGCGGCTAATCCCGAGCAGATCAAGATTCTCGAGAACGCCAACATCGTGCCGGACGAGCGTTCGAACCGGCTGTTGATCTTCGCGAACAAACGGGACATGGCGATGATCACCAATCTCGTGGCGAAGGTCGATGTCATGCTCGCCCAGGTGCTCCTCGAGGCCATCATTATCGAAGTGCGTTTGGGCGATTCCATGCGCCTGGGCGTGAGCGCCGCGCAACAACCGAAGCGCTTCGGCAGCGACTTCACCGGCGCCGGGAACATCAATAACACGCAATCCCTCTTCTCGGGGCTGACCAACTTCCCCGGGGCCACGCCGGAAGGGTTCAATTACTTCGGGCGGATCGGCCAGGATTTAGACGTGGCGGTCAACGCCATCGCGAAGGACAGCAGCATCAACATTATTTCGCGGCCGCGCATCCAGACGTCGCACGCGATTCCAGGATTTTTCCTGGTGGGCGATACGGTGCCGTATGTGACCGGGTTTACCGATTACGGCGGGCTGACGAGCGGACTGGCCACGCGCTCGCAGATTCAGGAGCGCGTGATCGCGCTGCAATTGAACGTCACCCCCTTCATCACGCCCGAAGGGATGGTGGTGATGGAGATCGACCAGACGTTCGATCAACGCGGCGAGGACGTGATCATCGACGGCAATCCAATCCCGGTCGTCAACTCGCGCCAGGCGGCGGCCATGCTCACGGTGCGCGACGGCGATATCATCCTGCTCGGCGGGTTCGTCAGCGAGAACCGGACGAAGAACAAACAAGGGGTGCCGTTTCTGAAGGATATTCCGGGATTGGGCGCGCTCTTCCGGCTGAAGAACAATTCGAACGAACGGCGCGAACTCATGATCCTGATGAAGGCCACGGTGCTCCACAGCCCCGAACAGGCCTCGCTCCAGGCCGAACTCGAACGACGGCAATTGCCGGGGGTCCGAGCCGCCGAATCCGACTTCCAACAAAGCGAAACGACCCGGAACAAGAAACTGGAAAAGAAGGAGAGCCGCTCCCGGAAATAACCCGGGCCGCAGCGGCGATCCAACAACCTTCATCCGGGGCACGGCGCAGGCCGCCGTGGCCTCAAAATCGCCCGTCACCCCACCCGCTTCGTCGTGCTCCTCTCGCGCGGGCTGCCGGCCGGTCAGTGCGCGTGTGGGATCCCGACCGCGTGCTGGCGCGCGTGCAGCACATGGTTGATGATTTCGTCGACGCCGACCCCGTGCTTCACCTGCGCGAAGACGAATGGACCTGAGCCGCGCATCTTTTTGGAGTCGCGTTCCATCACCGCCAGATCCGCGCCGATGGCCGCGGCGAGGTCGGTCTTGTTGATGACGAGCAGGTCCGACTGTGTGATGCCGGGGCCGCCTTTGCGGGGAATCTTGTCCCCGCCGGCCACGTCGATGACCTGAATGGTGTAATCGGCCAATTCGCGGCTGAAGCAAGCGGCGAGATTATCGCCGCCGGATTCGAGCAAAAGGATGTCGGGATGGAACCGGCGGTGGAGGTCCTCGAGGGCCATCAAGTTGGCCGAAATATCCTCGCGAATCGCCGCATGCGGGCAGCCTCCGGTCTCCACCGCGCGGATGCGCTCGGGCAGGAGCGCCTCGTGGCGCACCAGGAACTCGCCGTCTTCCTTAGTGAAAATATCGTTCGTGACCGCGGCGACATTCAGGCGATCCCGCAGCCGTTGGCAGAGCTGCAACATGAGGGCGGTCTTGCCGCTGCCCACAGGCCCGCCGACACCCACGGTAAACGCCCGTTGCTGGAAATCCCGGTGGAGCGGGAGATCGCGCTCGTGGAAATGGCCGGGGTGATCCAGGTGCTCATGGGTATGGCCGTGTGCGTGCGAGTGGTCATGGCTGTGGCTGTGCGACGGACCGTGAGAATGCGGATGGGAATGGGTGTGCATGGCTAACTTTGGAAGAGGCGGGAGTAGAGACGATCGTGATGGCCTTGCAGGATTTCGAGGAACGGCGCGGTCTGCGCGACGTCGTCGATGGTGAAATGCTGCGCATCGGCCACGACGGTTTCGGCCAGCGGGGCCACGCGGCTCTGGAGCGCCTGGCCTTCGAGCGGACCGACCACGCCAAGGCGAACGGCGCTGCTGATCCAGCCGCGGAGCTGCGTGAAGGTAAAGAGGCGCAGGGCGGTGGGGCGATCGAGGCCGAGGGACCGCACAAGCGCCCCGAAGACGGGAGCGAGGTGTCCCGGAAGATTCTGGTCGAGCATCTGAGCGCGCCATTCGCGGAGGTGCGGCACTTCGAAGGCGCGAACGGCGGTGGCCAGCATGGCCTGGCCCAGCGCACGGCTGGCGCGGTTGGCCACATGGTTGGAGAGGAAAGCGTCGCACCGCGCATCCAGTTCCTCGAAGGGGGGTTTGCCCTGCCAGGCTGCGGAAACCCAGGGGAGAGTGGCGCGGCCCGCCTGCCGAAGCGAAACGCCCAGCCAGTTTTCGAGGCTCGCGCGATTCCGTATTTCGCCGAGATGGGCAGCCGCCTCGAGCCCGCCCGAGTGGGCGAACCCGCCATTCGGAAAGGCCGAGTCGGCCAGTTGCCACACCAGCCAGTCCATTCTCGGTTCCGAGACCGGAGCTATGGAATCGACGCCCACCACCTGCACATCGCAACATCGCGCGCGGCCCATCCGCGGCCCAGCCACCCGTGGCCGCCGCACCCGCTTGAGGCCGACCGCGGTGGCCAGCTTTCGCCGTCGCGTGCCGAAAGTAAAGCAATGTCGAAACGACCGCCCGGCCGCGCCTCAGCGCCGGGGTGTCCGAGGGTCTGCCCTCGGCTGATGGACGTGGCCCGGCAACACCGCCGATGAAACCACGCTGCGGGATCTGTTCCATCCGGCTGGGCTCCGATGGCCGGGTGCGACTTTTTGCGTCGGTCACGCCGCCGCCGGAAAAGCGGTGCGGAGGCCATCTTCGACCTTGATTCATCCCATCCCCTGGCGCATAGTAACGACATGACGACTCACTTTGAGGCGTCATTGCGAACCGGGGCCGTTCCGACTCGAACC
>CAYZKY010000188.1:0-10447 GCA_964478815.1 uncultured Verrucomicrobiota bacterium | reverse complement strand
TTCCGAGGGGCGGGCTGGAACGTCATCAAGGTCATTTGGGGCGCGGACTGGGACGAACTCCTGGCGCAAGACACCAAAGGGCTGCTCGTCAAGCGGATGGAGGAAGTCGTCGATGGCGAGTTCCAGACTTACTCGGTCGAGCCGGGCAGTTACATACGGAAGAATTTCTTCGGCAAGTATCCGGAGCTGAAAGAGATGGTGAACCATCTCAGCGACGATCAGCTGCGGAAGCTGCTGCGCGGGGGACACGACACGCGCAAAGTGTACGCGGCGTTCAAGGCGGCCATGGAGCACACGGGGCAGCCCACGGTGATCCTGGCGAAGACGGTGAAGGGCTACGGCCTGGGCGAGGCCGGCGAAGGGCGGAACATTACGCATCAGCAGAAAAAGCTGAACGAGAAGGAGCTGCGCGAGTTTCGCTCCCGGTTCGAAATCCCGATCAAGGACGAGGAGATCGCAGAGACGCCGTTTTACCGGCCCGACCCGAACAGCCCGGAAATGAAGTATTTGCTGGAGCGCCGGAACGCCCTGGGCGGCTTCCTGCCGAAGCGGGAAGTACGGGTGGAACCCGTGCCGGCGCCGGCGCGCGAGACGTTCGCGGAGTTCTTCCGCGGCAATGCGTCGCCCGTCTCGACGACGATGGGGTTCGTCCGCCTGCTGAGCATTTTGTTGCGAAACAAGGAGGTCGGCAAACGAATCGTCCCGATCATTCCCGACGAGGCGCGGACCTTCGGCATGGACGCGCTCTTTCGCGAGATCGGCATTTATTCGCAGAAAGGCCAGCTTTACGAGCCGGTGGATCGCGAATCGCTGCTGTATTACCACGAAGCGAAGGACGGGCAGATTCTGGAGGAGGGGATTACCGAGGCCGGATCGATGTCCTCGTTCATCGCGGCCGGGACGGCTTACGCGAATCTCGGCGTGCAGATGCTGCCGTTTTATATTTATTACTCGATGTTCGGGTTCCAGCGGATCGGCGATCTCGTCTGGCTGGCGGGCGATATCAAGGCCAAGGGCTTCATGCTGGGCGCGACCTCGGGCCGGACCACGCTGAACGGCGAGGGCTTGCAGCACCAGGATGGCCACAGCCTGCTCATCGCGAGCAGCGTTCCGAGCCTGCTCACGTACGACCCCGCGTTCGGTTACGAACTGGCGGTGATCATTCGCGACGGGATGCGCCGGATGTACCAGGAGATGGAGGACATCTTCTATTATATCTGTTTATACAACGAGAATTACGTCCAGCCGCCGATGCCCGAAGGCGTCGAAGAGGGCATTCTCAAGGGGCTGTATCGTTTCAAGGCGGGGCCGAAGGACGGGAAGAAGGCGCATATTCTCGGGAGCGGGCCGATCATCAATTCCGCCCTGAAGGCGCAGGAGATTCTGGCGAAGAATTATGGCGTCTCCGCCGACGTCTGGAGCGCCACGAGCTACAAGTGCCTCCGCACCGAAGCGCTCGAATGCGACCGGTGGAACCGGCTGCACCCCATGGACGCGCCGAAGAAGTCGTATTTGCAAACCCTTCTCGAAGGAGAACAGGGGCCGTTCGTGGCCGTCTCCGACAACATGAAGGCGATTCCCGACATGATCGCGCCGTGGGTGCCGGGCGGGCTGACCACGCTCGGCACGGATGGATTCGGCCGGAGCGATTCGCGCGAGCGGTTGCGGCGGTTCTTCGAAGTGGACGCGGAATCGACGGTGATCGCGACCTTGAACGCGCTCGCGGCCAAGGGCCAGATCGAGAAGAAGGTCGTGCAGCGCGCGATCAAGGATCTGGGGGTTAATCCCGACAAGGGGCATCCGGTCCTGGCCGGGAGCTAGGCCGCATCGAAACAGCGATGGTGAAGCCCGGTTAATGGCCGGGCGCACTTTCCCCTTTGCATTTGAAAAACTTTTAGCATTGTTCTCGCGAATTTTATGGATGTAAAGCTGCCCAAGCTGGGTGAAGGCGCCGATTCGGGCGTGGTGGTAAGCATCGCCGTCAAGGAAGGGGATCGCGTGGCGAAGGGCCAGACGATCATCGAGCTGGAAAACGAGAAAGCGGTGGCGGCGATCCCGTCCTCGGCCGCGGGCGTGGTGCAGAAGGTGCGCGTCAAAGCGGGCGACCGCGTGAGCGTGGGGCATGTGCTGATCGAGCTCGAAGAGGCGGGCGCGGCTCCGGCGGCGGCACCGAGCGCCCCAGCGGCTCCGGCGGCCAAGGCCGCCAAGGCGGCTCCCAAAGCCGCGGCAGCGCCAGCGCCGGAACCCGCCGAAGCGAGCGCGGAAGAAGCGTTCGAAGCCACCGATGGCGCGGCCGCCAAGGCGGGATTCGCTCCGGCGGCTTCGCCGACCATTCGGAAGCTGGCCCGCGACCTGGGCATCGATCTCCGCAAAGTGCGCGGCACGGAAGCGGGTGGGCGGATCTGCCTGGGGGACCTGCGGGAGTATATCGCCCGCTTGCAACGCCAGGCCGCCCGGCCGGAACCCGCCGCGGTGGCTTCGGCCTCGGCGTCCGTCAGCGTCGCACCGGCCAAGCCGGTGGCGGAAAGCATCGATTTCTCGCAATGGGGGCCGATCACGCAGAAGCCCTTCCCGCCCATCCGGCAGACGATCAGCCGGAGGATGGTCGAGAACAAGGCCTCGATTCCGCACGTCACGCAGTTCGACGAGGCGGACATTTCGGCGCTGACCGAGCTGCGGAAGAAGTATGCCGCCGCCTACGAGGGGAAAGGAGCGCGGCTGACCCTGACGAGCTTCGCGCTCAAGATCGTGGCGAACGCGTTGAAAAAGTTTCCGCTGTTCAATTCCAGCCTCGACGAAGCGACGCAGCAGATCGTCCTGAAGAACTATTTCCATATCGGCCTCGCGGTCGACACGGATCAGGGGCTGCTCGTGCCGGTGATCCGCAATGTGGATCAAAAGAATCTCCTGCAACTCTCCAAGGACATTACGGAAATGGCCGAGAAGGCCCGCTCCCGGAAGGTTTCGATCGAGGAGATGAAGGGCGGGACATTCACCATTTCGAATCAGGGCGGCATTGGCGGGGCGCACTTCACCCCGATCGTGAACAAGCCCGAGGTCGCGATTCTCGGGCTCGGCCGCGGCGCATTGAAGCCGGTCGTGACGGCGGCGGGCCAGATCGAGGCGCGGCTGATGATGCCGATGGGGCTGTCCTACGATCATCGGGTGATCGACGGCGGAGAAGCAGCGCGGTTCATCGTCGAACTCGGGCAAGGTTTTCAGAACTTCAAGGAAGAGGACGTCAAGATTTAGGTCATGCAGCACATCGAAACGGACATTGTGGTGATCGGAGCCGGACCGGGCGGCTACGCGGCGGCGTTCTATGCGGCCGACCTGGGCCGGAAGGTCATTCTGGTGGAGCAGGAGAAGCGCCTCGGGGGGGTGTGCTTGAATCGCGGCTGCATTCCGTCCAAGGCCCTGTTGCACGCCACGAAGGTGATGCAGGAAGCGAAGGAATCGGGCTTTCGCGGGATCACGTTCGACAATCCCCGCATCGACCTCGCGAAGATGCGGGCGTGGAAGGATGGCGTGATCGAGAAGCTGGCGGGCGGCATCCGCAGCCTCGCGGGCATGCGGGGCGTCACGCTGATGCATGGGCGGGGGCATTTCGAGGGCTCGACCAGCCTGCGCGTCGAGACCGAGGAGGGGCAGCAATTCGTCCGGTTCCAGAAAGCGATCATCGCCGTGGGCTCGAAGCCGGCCATGCCGAAGCTGTTCGATCTCGGGAATCCGCGGATCATGACTTCGACGGAGGCGTTGGAAATCGAAGAGATTCCGGGAAGCTTCCTCGTGATCGGCGGCGGGTATATCGGCATGGAGCTCGGGACGGTCTACGCCGCGCTGGGGAGCAAGGTGGTGGTGGTGGAGGCGCTGGACTCCATTCTGGCCGGAGCGGATGCCGATCTCGTCCGGCCGGTGCAGCGGTACGCGCAAAAGCATTTTCAGGAAGTGCGCGTGAAAACGAAAGTCACCTCGATGTCGACGGCCGGCAAGCAGATCAAGGTCGCGCTCGAAACGCCGGAAGGGAAGAAAGAGGAGCTTTACGATCGCGTGCTGGTGTCGGTGGGCCGGTCTTCCAACGCGGGGGATCTCGGGCTCGAAACCACGCAGGCCAGCCGCGACGAGAAGGGGTTCGTCACGGTCAACGCGCAGCAGCAGACTTCGGACGCGAACATTTTCGCGATCGGCGACGCGGCCGGCGGCATCATGCTGGCGCACAAGGCTTCGAAAGAGGCGCGCGTGGCCGTCGAGGCGATCTGCGGCGAATCGAGCACGTTCGAGAATATCATCATTCCGGCGGTGGTTTTCACCGATCCCGAAATCGCGTGGTGCGGGCTGACCGAGGCGGAGGCGAAGGCCAAGGGGGTGGAGGTGAAGGTGGCGAAGTTCCCGTGGGGCGCTTCGGGGCGGGCCTTAAGCTTCGACCGCACCGACGGGTTGACGAAGATCATTGCCGATCCCGAAACCGAGCGCGTGCTTGGGGTGGGGATCGTGGGCGCGGGCGCGGGCGAATTGATCGGGGAAGGCGTGCTGGCCGTCGAGATGGGCGCGACGGTGCGCGATCTCGCGGAGACAGTGCATCCGCATCCGACATTGTCGGAAACGCTGATGGAAGCGGCGGAGACCTTCTACGGGCACGCCACGCACACGTTCACGAAGAAGGCGTCGTAGGCGCGGCGGCCGCTTCGGCGGAGGCCCGCGACTGTTCCCGCTCCAGCGCATGCGCCAGGCTGGCCATGCGGCGGAGGAGGCTGTTGTACCGGCTGTGCGCCCCTTCGGCACAACGGTTCTCGATGAAATCGTAAAGCGCGTAGGTGAACGGCGGCGAGACCGGCAGGCGCGTGGTATCGATTTCGAACCCCAGGCCCTTCAACCGCGGCTCGGCCACGAGCAACAAGAGCGAGCATTCCGAGATTTCCCCCCGGGCCAGATCCGCGAAACCCTGGGTGATCAACTCCGCGCCCGGCAGTCCTTCGAGATCGGCGGCATTCACGATCGCTTCAGGAAATCCAGGGCTACACTGAAGTCTACGGCCCGAAGGTCGCTTCGAGTTTCTTGATGCGCGGCTGGAGGGGCGAGTTGGGCGGGGTGCGGGTTTTCACGGCGCGGAAAAGACTTTGGGCGGCCGCCGGGTCCTGGCGGGCGAGTTGGACGGCGTAGTCGAGCTGGACGGCGGCCAGGTTCGGATCGGAGATGGCGCGGCCGTACGAGTCGAGCCAGCGCTTGAGGCCGGGCGCACCCTGGGCGCGGGCCTCGGCGAGGGCGGATTCGACATTCGGGGCCAGCCGGGGCAGCCCTTGGTCATCGATATTCTCCTTGGCCTGCTTTTCGGCCTTTTGATCCTGCGCGACCTTGCTTCTCGATTGGAGGTAGACGGTCTTCCCCACCCAATACAGGGCGAAGGCCAGGACGATGGTGATGATGGCTTTAAGCATTATTCCTCCACGCGTTCGATAAAGGCGCCGAGCTTCCGCAGCTTGGCGTCGATATTCTCGTACCCCCGATCCAGATGGTAGATGCGTTTCACGATGGTCTTCCCGCGCGCCACCATCCCGGCCATGACGAGCGCGGCGGAGGCGCGCAGATCGCTGGCCATGACCGGCGCGCCGCTCAACTTGCGCCCGCCCTTCACGATGGCGCTCGATCCTTCAATGGCGATCTCCGCGCCCAGCCGGGCCAGCTCGCTGACATGCATAAACCGGGATTCGAAAATTCTTTCCGTAATAATACCGATTCCGGGCGTGACCGCCATCAGGACCATCATTTGGGCCTGCGCGTCGGTCGGAAACCCGGCGTAGGGCTGGGTGATGATATCGATCGGCTTGAGGGGGCCGCCCCGGCGCACTTTGAACGACTTGCCGGTGCGGTCGATCTTCACGCCCGCCTCCCGCATTTTGTCGAGCACGGCCCCGATGTGGTCCATCCGCGCGCCATGCACCGTCACCTCGCCATCCGTCGCGGCGGCGGCGAGCGCGAAGGTGGCGGTCTCGACCCGGTCCGGAATGACTTCATGCTCCGCGCCGTGCAGTTCCTTAACACCGGTGATAGTGATCGAGGGACTGCCTGCCCCCGTGATTTTCGCGCCCATCGCGTTCAGGAAATTCGCCAGATCGACGACTTCGGGCTCGCAGGCCGCGCTCTCGATGACCGTCTGCCCCTCGGCGAGGGTGGCGGCCATCATGACATTGGCGGTGCCCAGCACCGTCGGGCCCGCCCGCCCGCCGAGAAAAACCTCACCGCCGGCCAGTTTCGGAGCGGCGCAATGGATGTAACCGTTCTCGATCGTCACTTTGGCCCCGAGCGCCCGCATGCCCTTCAAGTGCAGATCGACCGGCCGCGCGCCGATGACGCAACCGCCGGGGAGAGAGACCTGGGCCTTGTGCAGGCGGGCCAGGAGCGGCCCAAGAATGCAGAGCGATCCGCGCATTTTGCGGATGAGGTCGTAATCGCCGTAGCCCGCGATTTTGGCGGCCTGCACCCGCACGGTCGAGCCCTCGAGCTTCACCTGCGCGCCAAGGGAGGCGAGAATCTGCCCCATGAACTTGACGTCGCTCAGGTCCGGCACGCGGTGGATCACGCAGGGTTCGCGCGTCAATAGCGTCGCCGCCATGATGGGCAACACCGAGTTCTTCGCGCCGCTGATCGTCACCTCGCCGTGCAAGGGCCGCCCTCCTTTGATCATGAGACTGTCCATCCCCGGCTAGGAAAGCAGAACTGGCCAGAATGTAAACGATCCGGCGCGGCGAGGGGTGCGACTTTTTCTGGCGGTCGTGCGAGGCTGACCGTGTCAGGGGGGTGGGGGTGGGGCCATGCCGGGGCGTTTTTTTGCGCAACCCCTTGATCCAGAGATGGATGGGAGAAAAACAGGGGGTGTAAATAGTGTGTAAATTGCGTGTAAATCTGTGTAAATAAGTGTGTAAATGTGTGTAAACCCCTGTGCAAATGTGTGTCAATGCACCTGCCTGGGCGTGTAAGTACTGCGGGCGGGAAGCGGATGGCAGGCCTCCGGCAGCGGGAACGCTCGGGAGCGAGCGTGCGCCGAAGGAGGGCATGAAGATGCCGAGGGTTGGAACAGTTATCGCTGTCGGCAGGTCATTGGGAAACGGAGGGGTTCGAGTCAGAACGGTCCCGGTTCGCAATGACGCCTCAAATTGAGTCGTCATGAGGTTACTTTGCGACAGGGAATGAGATGAGTCAAGGTTGAGGATCGCCGCAGGGCGCGATTTTTCCAGCACGGGGGTGCCCGACACCAAAAGCCGCAACCCGCAGCGGGTGACACCAAAGGCTTGAAGCGTGGGGCGGAGGCACAGAGCCTGTCTGAAAATTCCGGCGGGGGTGGCGGCGAGGGATTTTGGCTGCGGTCGAGGCGGCACGACCGGCGCATCCCCACAGCGGGCTGTAACGGTCGGGCCAACGAAGGCCCCAGTCAAAAGACCCGCCGCATGTCCTGGCGTAATTTTAAGACAGGCTCTTGCGCAGTTTACTATCGCCTCATCGCTGGGGAAGCCGCTGTTTTCCGCGTCCTCGATTGCCGTAGCTCTCCGGGCCGGATTCGAAGAGCACTTTCGAAACACATGTGATCTACTCTTGGCTCTCCTGGTGAGTTCCGAAACGCATTCCGAAAGCTATTCGCCGACATTTGTGCGCGGCACGGCGACGAGGCAGCCAAATTGCCGAAACGGCCTGTCGAAGCCAGGCAAACGGCGGACTTTCTCGTTACTACTCCTTGCGCAAAATTCCTCATGGAAATCAAGGAACTTCAACGACGATGACTTGCGGAAAATTCGGGAAATAAAACAACACGTTTCACCAGCGGACGCTGCACGGTCGGCTCCCCGCGCTCGAGAAGATTAAACAAGCCGCCGCTCAACTGCGCGGTTATGCATCTTACCGGTTACCACTTCAAGGCGTGACAGCGCGAAAAAAACTCTTGGAGCCGGAGCCCCCAGCAGGGGCAGGGACAATCACGGGACCTGAGTAGATGAAATTGGTGTAATCCGTCCAGCTTTCCAAGGCGAGTGAAGGTGAGGCTTGCAGGCGATAAGTTTGCCCCACGCTGGCATCCAAAAACGTGGCCCGAAAACCTGCGGAGGGCGAAGCAGCCATGTCGGCAAACCGGCCTGGCGCCAGGCCGATTTTCGCCCGCGCAACTCGGGAGGAAATCGTGGCCCCTGCTTTGATGAATGAGCCTCCCACATAGAGATCCTCACCCCACGCCAAAACGGCTGATACGCTCGCATCAAGCCCTGATCCGAGCGCGGACCAATTTCTCCCATCCCAGCGGGCGATTCGATTTGGGGTGCTCTCAAACATATGGGGACGAAAAGTGCCGCCCGCATACAAATAGCCGCCCGAGAAGGCCAGCGATTCCACGCTGTATAAATCGCTGGAAATCTCGTTCCCTACGGCTTGCCAAGCGGTTCCATTCCAGCAGGCGAGGCGGTGGACTTCAATCCCGCCGGCCAGCGTGAAATGACCGCCCACGTATAAATCACTCCCTGCCACCAGCAATGTTTCCACCCCATTATTCACACCGTTGCCTAAGGCGGTCCATTGGGCGCCATCCCACTTGGCAATATTCGTAACCGACAGCCCTCCTGCTCTGTCGAAATCGCCGCCGGCATAGAGGTCGCTACCCGACACAGCCAAGGCCTTGACGTTCCCAACCGATGGGGCAAGCGCCCGCGACAGTCCTGCGCCGAGCGCCGACCAACTTGTCCCGTCCCATCGAGCGACCCTGGTGGCCAACGTGTCGCCAGCGTTCGTAAACGAGCCGCCCGCATAAAGTTCGTTGCCCGAAACTACCAGGGCCGACACGGATCCGCCCAAACGCCGGCCGAGACCGGAGCCGACCGTGCTCCACTCGCGGCCGTCCCATCTCGCAATGTTCGTAGCTAAAAGTCCCCCTGCGTTGGTAAAAAAGCCTCCCACGTACAGCTTGCTTCCAGCCACCGCAAGTGCGGTAACGTCGGAATTTGGACCAGATACCCCTGACCCAAGCGGACCCCACGCGCCGCCGTCCCACCTGCCAATATTCCGAGCCACTCTTCCTCCTGCCATCACAAATCGCCCCCCCGCAAACAAGTTCGTGCCCGATCCGGCCAAAGTGTTCACACTGCTGCTGACGCCTCCGCCTCCGCCGATCGTGCTCCACTTGCTGCCAGTCCAAATGGCGAGATAGCGGCTGGCGGTGTCGCCCGTCGCGGTGAATGCTCCTCCGGCAAAGATATTCGTTCCCACCGCTGCCAGCGCATGGACATTCCCGTTCACTCCCCCTCCCAGCCCAGCCCAGGAACTTCCGTCCCATTTGGCAATGAGGCCGGCCGCGGTTCCGCCCGCAGACGTGAACATGCCCCCCGCATACACGTCTGCCCCTAAAACGGTGATGGCGTACGTGGTCCCGGACAACCCGACGCCCAGCGTGCTCCAGGTGCTGCCATTCCACCGGGCGATGTTTGCCGCGGGAGCGCCGCCGGCGAAACTAAATCTTCCCGCGGCGTACAGGGAGCTGCCGGACACGGCCAGCGCCTCGACTGAAGCTGGACTAAGACGGTTAGGATCATCTTTCACCCCGTCGCCAAGCGCTCTCCAATTGCTGCCGTCCCATTTGGCCACAGCATTCGCGGAAACTCTGCCTGCATTCTTAAAGGACCCGCCCGCGTACAGGTCACTTCCGATCACCGCCAAAGCCCGCACAGAATCGTTTAGCCCCGTTCCCACCGCGCTCCAACTCGCGCCATTCCATTTGGCAATGTTGGTGGCCGGAATTCCCTCGACGGAAGAAAAACGACCTCCGACGAAAAGTTCATTCCCCATTGCGGCAAGCGCAGAAATCCCAGTTCCGCCGGACTCGGGCCGGCCAAGCGAGGAGCAAATCGCTATCCAGTTGGTTCCGTCCCACCTGGCAACATCCAAACCGGTGCCGTCCGCCCTGGCTAATGGGCCCCCTGCATACAAGTTAGTGCCCGCTACCGCCAACGCTGTCACCTGCGAGAACGTGGCAGTAAACACGGGGGAGCCGAAGCCAAGACCCAACGCCGACCATCTGCTCCCATCCCATTTGGCCACTCGCCTGGCCTCGACGTCGCCCACCATCAGGAAATTCCCCCCAATGTAGAGATTGCCCTCCGCGTCAACCGTTGTGGCGAGAACTACTCCGTCTGTTCCCGGAATGCCGCCCATGCCGATCCAATCCGCATCGCTAAATGCGCCAGGTTCAGCGGCCATTTGGGCCATCGGGTTTGCCGCACGGACGCAGAAAGGCCAAACGACCAGAGCGACGAGCAGGAACACCCAAAGCCTGGCCGCGCATGGTTCCTTCATAAATCCTTGAAACTGGAATTCAGCAGTTCGCGTTTTTAGCCTGCGGGAATCATTCGTCAACGACATTCGCCCAGGGCAAACGCATCTAATTTTTTCCGAGTCTTCTGAGCGGTCCGGATCGGAC
>CAYZKY010000187.1:0-10509 GCA_964478815.1 uncultured Verrucomicrobiota bacterium | reverse complement strand
TGGAACCATGCCTATTTGCTCCAATTACTCGGATTTTAGATGCGTTTGCCCTGGGCCGGCAACTCATTGACCGCGCTTTCAATCTCAGGCAGCGTCAACATGAACTCATTCTCTCATGCTGCGGCACGCTCAGCAAGCCAGGCTCTTTTCACGGCGTTGCTTGAGATTCCGCTTGATCTTCTGGAGGGTGCTCACGCCCTCGCTCTGCAAATGCCCCCGGCCCGTCACGGCATACACCGGAGCGGCGGAAAAACGGCCCTGGATTTTCAATCCATCCCGTACCACGCGCTGGAGCAGTTTGCGTTGCTCTTCGGCCACGAGGTCAAAATACCGTTCCGGCCCGCAGTCCACAAGGCGCAGTTGTCGCGAGTGGGGCATAGATCGCGACTGCAACTGCGGACAGAAGGAGACATCTCTTTCAGTCTCTTCCCAACCCAGCCATTTCAGTTCCTCAAAGAGGATCTCTTCTGCTTTCTGTGCCGCCACAGAATCGCGTTTCAGCGGCGGGAGGGAACGAATTCGGCAACGAAGCCGCCGTCGAGCGCGATACGGAGCTTGAGGCGATCTTTGGAAGTCAGGCGGAGCGTCTCGGTGGCGAGCTGGTTCGGATCGGAACTGGTTGCTGGCGCGTCCTTCCAGAGGGTGGCGGTGTAACGCCCGTTTCCGAGAAACGACAAGGGGAGATCGAGGTCGCGCGGCCGTTTCGCCGAGAGTCCGCCGATGGACCAGGCTTTCCCCTTGCGCCGGGCGGTGACCAGGAGTTCGCCGATCTCCCCGACCAGGACCCTCGTTTCATCCCACCAGGTGGGGACACGTTGCAGAAAATCGAATCCGGGCTGGCCTTCATAAGCCGTGGGATAATCCGCCAGCATCGGGTTCGAATTGTCGAAACAGACGTACATGGCGAGGTGATGCGCGCGCGTCCCCAGCACCTGGGGGGCAACATGCCGGGCTTTGAACTCGGCGCGAGGCACGGCGCGGAAGCCGCCGAGATGATAGTCCATCGGCCCGGCAATGAGGCGCGTGAAGGCCATCATCAGGTTGTGCTCCGGCGTGCAGCGGTCGCTCCACTTGAGATACTCGAGGTTAAGCGCCCCCTCGTGATTGACCAGATTGGGGTAAGTCCGCTCGAGACCGGTCGGCTTCCAGATGCCGTGCAACTGAATGAGGATCCGATGCCGGGCGGCGGCGGCCAGAATCTCCTCGGCGAACTCGACGTGGTCCTGATCGTCATGATCGAAGAAATCGACCATCATGCCGGTCCATCCTTGGGCGGCGAACGCGGCGAACGCCTGCTCCACGCGGCCGCGCAACGCGGCTTGATGCACCCAGGTCCAAAGGCGGACGCCCTTCGCGTCGGCATACCGGCGGATGGCTGCCAGGTCGAAACCGGGGCGCGGCCGGATGACATCGGTGTCCGGACCGGGCTCGACGCCCGGCTTTGTTTGATAGTACCAGGGCGTCGTGACCCCTTCCGTGGAAGTAATCGAGTGCGTGGGAATGCCGGCGCGGGCACAAAAATCGATGTAGCGCTGGTTCATCTCGAACGAAAGCATCGGCGCGCCCGGTTGCCCGTCGTAGACATCCCCGTTCCACCAATGAAACGTGATTTTCCCGGGCTGTATCCACGAGGGATCCTGAATGACGGATGGCTCGTTGAGGCAATAGAGCGTGCTCGATTCCAGCAGCGCTCCCACGCGATCGGCGAGCAAGACGACCCGCCAGGGAGTCTGCATCGGCAAGGGGCGCACCACTTTGGAGCCGTCCGGCCGGGGGGTAAGCCTGGCCACCAGTTCGCCACCTGCCACCGTGTTTGTTTCCCGCGTCAGCGCCATGCCGGCGTACCGGCGCAAGGCCGCTTCCGTGATTGCGGCGGCCGTGCCGTCGGCCCAAGCAAAGGTGAGCGGCAGGTCGAGCAGCTTGCCCGGCGGCAGGTCACGGTAGCGAACCGCCGTAACGGGGTGCTCGTGCGACGTCTTGTAGTGTTCGAGGTACTGCGCGTAGGCCATCGGGTCGCCGTCCAGGCGGAACCCAGTAGTTTCTTCGGTGATCGTCACCGATTCGCCGGGGGCGCCGGCCGGACATTCGTAGCGCAAGGCGATGGCGTCGTTATAGCAGCGAAATACCACTTCCGTGCGGCGGCGTTCGGAAGTCTCGAGCGTGAGCCGAAGCTCGCGGAACCGGTCCCGGGCCTGGCTGGTCTTCCCGAAGAGCACCCGGACGGGATCGTTCACGGAACGCTTCCGCTCGCGCACGACCTGGACGCCCGCCATGAGTTCGCCCCCGGCAGCCGTCTGGAGGCCCAGGCGGCAGTCGGTTAACATGGACTTTCCGCGAAACGTGGCCGACCAGCGCGGCCGCTCGGCGGAGCCCGCCGTGGGCATGTGGATGGACACCTGTATCCGGCCATCGGGCGAGGCCAGCCGCGGCATCTGGCTGGGCGCGGCTTGTGCCGCGATGAGGAAGGCGAACAGGAACACGGCCATGATGGCCCAGGCTACCGAACCGCTTCGTCGTGGGGAACGAGAGAGAATGTGCATCATCATCTTCGAGTGAATGGCACCACTGTCGCGATTGGCCATCAGGGGTCAAGCGGAGTTCGTCCGGAGCGTCACGGGGGCACCGAGGCGGGCAACCGCTGGGGCTTGACGCTCGCGGGCCATTGCTGCCACTCGGCTTCCTGGTCTGTCAGCAGCTCGCGCGGGATTCGTTCGGCGAATTGCTCCTTTAAATTATCGGTAAATGGAGCCTTCGAGCGCGCCGCGACTTCGAGGGTCAGGACGTACTGACCGGCATCATGCGCACCGCGGAATTCTTCCGGGACCGCCGGCTGGCCGGTGCGATGCACGTCCTGATAGAATTGCGCCTGCGGCACCCCGATCAGCCACGGCTCGCGCAGCCCGAGGATGTTGCGGCCCGCGTCCAGCTCCAGGGAGGCGTTGGCCAGCGTATTAACCGCGGCGGTTCCACCCACCGGAGGCGGCCCGAGCAAGAGCATGGCGACGCCTTGCGGGTGCCGGAGCAACGGGTCCTTCACCTGGCCCGCCTCCCGCAGCGTCCGGCAAGCGGCCTCGATCCGGGGCCAAGACACATTTTCCAGCCGCAGCCCGCCCACCAGCCCGATGATCGGCAGATCGGAGTAAAAGTCCCCCCGCACCAGCAATGCCTCAGGAAACGCCCGCTGGAACGTAGCGAGAATCATCGTGAACTGTCCTTCCGTGAGCTGGAACAAAGGCAGCCACTGGCAGAAGAGGCCGCCCGGTCGAAGCGCTCGCCGCACGCTCTCGAAATGTTCGAGGCTATAAAGCCGCCCCTCCCCCGTGCGCCACGGCATGAACAAGTCGCCGATCACCACATCGTAGGCCGCGGCGCGGCTGGCCATTACCCAGCGCGCGTCCTCCACGAGGACCCGAACGCGCGGGTCTTCCAACGCCTGGCGGTTATAGGAGGCGAAGAATTTCCGCGCCTGGTCCAGCACGGCGGGCGAAAGTTCGATCGCTTCGATCTCCCGCACCTGCGGCAGGAGCGCCGCCCCGGCCGTCGTGCTGCCGGTCGCGATGCCGAGGATGCCCACCGTGCGCGGCTCCGAATGCAGGAGCAGCGGCAAGAGCGCCTGCCGCTCCTGATTGAACTGCGCGCGCGAACCGCCGAGCGTATAGCTGTTGTTGAAGAGGATGCGCCAATCGCCCGGCGCGTTCTCCACGGTGGCGACCACGCCTTCGGGATTCACCCGGAGCGCATGGAGCTTCTCCCCCGGCAGCGTGCTGACCTGCGGCAACCCAGATAATCGTGGGGCCAACCCGGCCAGCGTCACGACCAGGAGAACCAAGAGTACCACGCGCAGCTTCAGGGATTCCGACAGCAGCACGCCCACCAAGCCGTACAAGGCCGCGGCGACGATCACCGGCCCCCAGAGCCCCATCACCGGCCCGAGCGCATGATCGAACACGATGGTTCCCAGCCAGCCGCCTACGCCATTGATCGCGAGCAACACGCCCACCTGCCGCGTATCGGCCTCGGCGTGCGCCAGCGCGAGGGGGAAGACCATCCCTCCGGCCAAGAACATCGGCGCGAGCGCGAGCGCCGAGAGTTTCAGCACCGCCCAGCCGTAAGCCGCCGCCGGCAATTCGTACGGAAAAATCGCAAGGCCTGGCCGGTTCAAAACGAAAAGGATCGGCTGCGCCACACACAGCAGCGCCGTGCCCAGGCAAAGCCACGGCGCGACGGCTTGCGCCCAGCGCTTGGGCAACCCAGCCACCGCGATCGCGCCGAGCCCGAGCGTCACCAGAATGATCCCCAGCACCGCGGCGCCGGAGAACATCGAGTTGATCGTGACCTGCGCCAGTTGATGCTGCACCAGCACTTCCAGGCCGAGCATGCAAAAGCCGGAGACCCACGCCGCGGCCATCCAGCGCCACGAGAGCGGCACGCTGCCCGAGGCGGAACCGGACGGCTCCGGCTCGGCAGACGGCTTGCGCCACCAGACTGCCGCCGCGAGGATGGCGTTCAGCGCGCAAAAGGCCAGACCGCTGCCTCGAAGGCCCAGATTCGGAAAGACCGCAAACGTCGCCAGCCCGATGCCGAGGACGCCGCCCAGCGTATTCAAGGCGTAAATCGGAACCGCGCCGCGCCCGCCACTCACCTGCAGCAAGGCGGGCAGCGCGCACCCCATCATGAAAGAGGGCAGCAGGATCGTCGCCACCGGCAGGAGCCACTGCAAAACAATAATCCGGCCGAGCGGCCCCGCCACCCAGCTTCCCAGCGGCGCGATAAACAGCATCGGCAAACTGAGCAGGGCGATCGATCCTTCGACCAGCGCCAGCCGCCGCCAGGGAACGCGCGCCGGCCGCCAGCGGGAGGCGAACCAGGCCCCGCTGGACAAGCCGAGAAAGAAAATACCGACGACTTTCGAAAAGGTCGCGCTGCTCGCCCCGGCCACATCGACCAGGGCGCGCGTCCACACGATCTGATGGCCCAGCGCCGCCGTGCCGCTCAGCGCCGCGATGAAGAGCCACCAGCCCCATCCCGCGGAGCCCGCCGATTTCTCGTCGCTTTTCAGTCCGTTGCGTAGTAGTTTCGACGTTGGAAAGCCATTCGCCCAGTGAGTGGGATAGGGTGGGTGCAAGGCAGATCGGGCCGCGAGAAGCATGGTTCGAACGCAGCAGAGCATCGCACGTTCGGACCGCCCGGCCCATGCCGTTGCACCCACCCAAAACCTCCACCGCTACGGCACCACCAGTTCTCCCTTCATCCGGTAAAAGCGGGTCGGAACCGCGGGCCGCTCGTCCTCGATCTCCATGAATCGATCCGCCCCCGCGATCGGATCGCCGACCGGCCGCCAATCCGTCGCACTCAGGGAATCGATCGATTCCAACTGCCAAAGAAAGTTCACCATCGAGCCGAACCGGATGTGCGTGCGGTCGCCAGCGGGCTCCACCGATTCGAGGTTGATCCCGGCCTGGAACATCACCCGCAAGACATCCGATGGCGTGTGGATCGGCCCGCCGCCCGTTCCGTTGGTGGAAATGTCGATCGCCCGAAAGCCGATCTCGTAGATCCCCGGCTGGTTCAAGCTGAACCGCCGGCCGTGAAGGTGTCCGAACGGATCGACCCCCGGCTGGCCGGCTCCCAGGGTGGCATCGCTCAGCTCGTAACGAAAGCCGCCATCGGTCGTTCCGGAGGGCACCACCAGGTGCGGTTCATTTTCGTGCCAGAAGGTGAAACTGCCTCCTTCCGGCCCGCGCACCGATACGATCTCCGCCACGATGAACGACCCCGGCGCGGTGGATCCATTGATCCGCTCCCCCAGCCCGTTTGTCGAGTGCAAGGCCGTGAGGCTGATATTGCCGTTGAAGGTCGAAGCGAACGTCCCCATGTTGCTATAGACCATCGATTTCACGTAGCCGGACGCCGCGACAAACGCGGCCCCGTTATCCCATTGCAGCTTGGAATTCTGATCCCAGCTCGCCGCCCCGGCATTCAGATGCCCGTGCTGAGCGTGCAGGCGTGTTCCCGCCAGCAAACCCAAGCCGAGGCAGAGCATGGCCCATTGTGTCATTGTTCTTCTGTTCATTACTTTCCCGTTCATGGTTCGTGACCCGCCGGGTTCACCAAGCGCGACCCGGCCTGAGTCAATTTAAGTTTCACGCGGACCCAGCTAATTTTTTCCACATGGCCATCTACAAACAGGTAGTTGGCCCCTTTTAGATGTCGCAAAACGCCCACCTCCGAAAAAAAGGCGGTCGGCGCATAACCCGCTTCCAGCGGGTCCGCAAAATGAAAATGGTCGCTGTCGCTGAAGGCGTCAGCGCACTCTGGAAGGAAGAGGGTTTCGCTCGATCCAGGAATGGCCGTGACCTTCGAAAAGTCACGCGTCCCCGTTCCTGGTTTCGGCGGCAACAAAAAATCGTTGATCGCGTAACTGTAGACGCGATTCGTGTTCGGATCGGCCGGGCAGCGGTAGACTCCCTTCCCGCCGCCGTACGGCACCAGCGCCCCCACCCAGGTCTGTCCTTGATGCTCGGAGCGCGGCAGGGCTCCGTCGTTGTCGTCGCTGAACATCACTGTCGACAAACCGATCTGCCGCAGGTTGCTCAGGCACCGCGTCGCCCGCCCGCTCGCCTTCGCCTTCGCCAAAGCGGGCAAAAGCAAGCCGGCCAGGATGGCGATCACGGCAATAACGACCAAGAGTTCCACCAGCGTGAACGCACGCCGGCGCGACTGCACAAAAACAAACACAATACCTGAATGGAAAAAGGGACACTTGTCCTCGTGGACAAGAAACGGAACTACTCCCGAAGGAGCCGAGGAAGGGGAAGACTAGACGAAGTCGGGCGGCGGCGTGGGAGGGGCATCCAGGAGCAACCCTGTCCCGGCCAAGAAGGTCGGCGGCGGAATCGAAAGCACCTGCGCGAACACTTCGACAGCGGGAGCTTCCGAGATCAGATCGATCTTCTTGATCGAGACATCCTTGGCCTGCTCCTGCTCCGCCTCCTGGCCGGCTTTAACCACATGGCAAATCCGGCAGGGATGCTTGCCGCTGAAGGTTTTGGCCACGGCTGTCTCGAAGCCATCCTCCTGCGAATAGCTCACGATCATGTTCAGCCAGGCCACCGACTGCAGAATGGGCCATTGGAGCCCCACCGAAAAGATGAGGACCACCGCCACCACCGCAGCTTTGAACCCGCGCGCCACCGTGCGTGCAACATCGGAGAAGCCGCTTCGCCCGTCAATCGATTTCCAGGCCAATGCTGGCCAAAGAGGCCACGGCACGGCGGGGATCGAGTCGAACGGGCGATTCTGGTCAAGGATTACAAAGCGGGGGTGAGGTTGGAATTGCGGGGAGCGGGCCTTAAGGGCAGCATGCTGGCATGAAGTACGTTCTTCTAGCGTTGGGGGTATTGTTCGCGCTGGCGTTGCTGGTGCTAGTCCGGGCCATCGGCATCAACAATAAGATCGTGAAGCTGGATCAGGGCGTAGATGCTTCGTGGGCGCAGGTGCAGAATGTTTATCAGCGGCGGGCGGACTTGATCCCGAATCTGGTGAACACGGTGCAAGGGGCGGCGAACTTCGAAAAATCGACGCTGAGCGCGGTCGTCGATGCGCGTGCCTCGGTGGGCCGGGTGCAGATCGACGCGAATCGCGCGCCGATCTCGCCGGAGGTGCTGCGGCAATTCCAGGCGTCGCAGGATCAGCTTTCAAGCGCGTTGCAGCGGTTGCTGGTGGTGGTGGAGCGTTACCCCGATCTGAAGGCGAACAGCAACTTCCTGAACCTGCAGTCGCAATTGGAAGGGACGGAGAATCGCATCAGCGTGGAACGCGGGCGGTTCAACGAGCAGGTGCAGGCTTACAACACGACGATCAAGCAGTTCCCGGCATCGGTGCTCGCGTCGTTTCGAAATTTCGAGCCGAAGCCTTACTTCCAGGCCACGACCGGCGCGGAAAAGCCGCCCGAGGTGAAGTTTAACTTCGACGGAGGCGCAAATCCTGCGAAATGAGCGCGCGCGCGAAAGCCATCGGCTCCTTTGGGCTGGCCCTGTTCGTCTGGCTGGCGGCATCGCTGCCGGCGGCCGAGGTGCTGCCGCCGAAGCCGAAGCGATACTTCAACGATTATGCGGGCGTCGTTTCTGCCGCCGTGGCGAATGAGTTGAATGCCCAGCTCGAAGCGCTGGAAAAAAGCGACGGCTCGCAGATTCTCGCCGCGATCTTCCCGAAGATGGAGAGCGATTCTTCGATGGAGGATTACACCGCCCGCGTGGCGCAATCCTGGGGCGTCGGACGGGCCAAGGAAGACAATGGAGCCGTTCTGTTCTTGTTCATCCAGAATCGGGCCGTGCGGATCGAGGTCGGGTACGGCCTGGAGGCGGCCATCCCGGATGCCACGACGAAACAAATCATCGAGTCGGCGATCCTTCCGACCTTGCGCACGGGCAACTACGACGCCGGGCTTCGCAACGGCGTGCAGGGGCTGATCGCGGCGTCTAAAGGCGAGTATCGGGGAACGGGACGCACGTTGAACCAGGGGCGGCAGCAGCGGCCGAACAACTGGGTGGCCGTGGCGGTGATCCTCATGATTATCCTGGTGGGGGCGACATCTCGGCGGCGGCGGCGAGGGACAATCTATGGCGGTGTGGGGCGGCGGCACTTCTGGGGAGGAGGCTGGGGCGGCCTCGGCGGCGGCGGTTGGTCCGGGGGCCGCGGGGGCGGCTTTGGCGGAGGAGGAGGATGGTCCGGCGGCGGAGGGAACTTCGGGGGCGGCGGCGCTTCGGGACGCTGGTAGCAAGCAGGGAACCATGCAGACGAAACAGTTTCTACAAGCTCTGGATGAGGCGCGAATCGTCGCGGCGATCGAGCAGGCCGAGCGCCGCTCGTCGGGCGAGATTCGGGTATTCATCAGCGAGCGGGCGGTCGAGGATGTTCTGGAGGAAGCAGGCCGCCAATTCGAGCGGCTCGGCATGAGCCGGACGCAATCGCGCAACGGCGTCTTACTTTACCTCGCGCCCGTGTCTCAAACCTTCGCGATTCGCGGGGATGAAGCCATCCACGAAAAATGCGGGCAGAGCTTTTGGGAACAGATCAGCGCGAAAATGACCGATCATCTGAAGGGCGGGCGCTGGACGGAGGCGATTGTCGCGGGAGTGGAGCAAGCTGGCGAAGCGATGGCGCTCCATTTTCCGCGCCAGGCGGACGACCGCAACGAGTTGCCGAACCGCATCGAACGGGATGGAGGCCCAGCAAACCCATGAGCAACACGGCTTGGGAGGAACTTTACCAGAAAGGCGACACCCGTTGGGACAAAGGCGAGCCTTCGCCCGGGCTGGTGGATTTTCTGGAACAGCACCCGGAATTGCCGCGAGGGCGGGTGCTGGTGCCGGGCTGCGGGATGGGGCACGACGTCCGCGCGTGGGCCCAGGCCGGGTTCGAGGCGACCGGATTGGACCTGGCGCCGAGCGCGATCCGGCACTCGCAGGAGAAGACCGCCGCCGCGGGGCTGTCGGCGGAGTTTTGCCTGGAGGATTTTTTGACCGCGCCGCTGCCGGCGTTCGACTGGTTGTTCGAGCACACCCTGTTTTGCGCGATCGATCCTTCGCGCCGTGGCGACTATGCGAAAGCCGCCGCGCGCGTGCTGAAGCCGGACGGACGGTTTCTGGCCATCTTTTACATGCTGCCGGTGGACGAAGAAGGCCCACCCTTTGGCTCGACGCGAGACGCCATTCGCGCTCAGTTCGACCCCTATTTCGAGCTGCTCAGCGACTGGGTGCCGCGCTCGTATTCCAACCGCGCCGGCCTCGAATGGATGACGCTGTGGCGGAAGCGGCCCGGGCCCCCGGCGTGATTTCGGTTCGTTCCATGCCTCCTCCCGCGTGAGGCGTCGCGAGTATCCCTGTCCAATCCCTCCGTGAAGTCACGACGAATGGGCGGGTTCTCGTTGATCGAGTTGCTGTGCGTGATCGCCATTATTGCGATCCTGGTGGCCCTCTTGCTCGGGCCAGTGTTGCGCGCCCTGGGCAGGGCCAAACGTTTGAAGGAAGACCTTCGATCCAGCCATCCGGCGGGGATCGTGACGAAACCCTGGCTCGGTTTCGCCGGGAACAGGCCCTCCGGCGCCAATCACTTGGAAGTGATTTCGCTCAGAGAAAGGAACCGCGACCGGCAGCTCGGAGTCTGACGCGGGGCGACGCGCGGCACCCGCCGCTGGCTTCGAGCGAGCCAGCGGCCTATGTCGATGCTCAGAGCCGCGAGAGCAGCAGCTCGCGATGAAAGGTGAGTTCCTTCGGCATGGTGTGGTGCAGGTCGATGAACAATTCGTCCTGCAGGGCGATCTCCCGTTTCCATTCGTCGGTCTTGATCGCCTGCACCGTTTCGAATTCGGCCCGGCCGAAGTTCGCCATGCCGCCCAGGTCGAAGCCGTCGGTAAACGGCATCCAGCCCAGGATCGTCTCCCGGGCGCGGACGCGGCCCCGGCAACGGTCGACGATCCACTTGAGCACCCGCATATTCTCGCCGAAG
>CAYZKY010000186.1:0-10650 GCA_964478815.1 uncultured Verrucomicrobiota bacterium | reverse complement strand
AGCAGCGCGGCGTGGTGCAGAACGAGAAGCGCCAGGGCGAGAACCAGCCGTACGGGCGATCCTACGAATTGATCACGCAGAGCACTTACCCGTCGCATCATCCTTATTCGTGGACGGTCATCGGGTCGATGGAAGATCTAAACGCCGCCTCGCTGGACGATGTGAAGGAATGGTTCCGGACCTATTATGGAACGGCCAATTCGGTGCTGGTGATCGCCGGGGACGTGGTGGCGGAAGAGGTGAAGGCGAAGGTGGAAAAGTACTTTGGCGATATTCCTTCCGGCCCGCCGGTGGCGCGGCATGAGACGTGGATCGCCAAGCGGACTGGAAGCCAGCGGCAACTGTTGCAGGATCGCGTGCCGCAAGCGCGCCTGTACAAGGTCTGGAATGTGCCTCCCTACCGTTCGGAAGAAGCCGATTACCTCGGATTGTTCGCCTCGCTACTGACTTCGGGCAAGAACAGCCGGCTCTACCATCGGCTGGTTTACCAGGATCAAATCGCGACGGCGGTGAATGCCCGCCTGGACTCCCGGGAAATTGGCGGCCAGTTCCACATTACCGTGACGGCCCGGCCCGGCGAGGACCTGGCCAAGGTCGAGCGGGTCTTGAACGAGGAGTTGAAGCGCTTGATCGAGGAAGGCCCGACCGAAGAGGAATTGAAGCGGGTCAAGATCGCCCAATTGGCCTCGTTCCTCCGGGGCGCGGAGCGGATCGGCGGATTTGGCGGGAAATCGGACATCCTGGCGATGAATGAAGTGTTCGCGGGCGATCCGGCTTGCTACAAGGAAAGCGTGCAACGGGTGCGCGAGGCCACGCCGGAGCAGGTCCGGGCCAGTGCCCAAGCCTGGCTGACGGATGGCGATTTCAACCTGGAGGTGCATCCTTTCCCGGAATACCAGAATGCGAAGGAAGGCGCGGATCGTTCGAAGCTGCCGGAGCTGGGTGTGGTGGCCGACGCGGAGTTTCCGAAGTTGGAGCGGGCCCAGCTCGCGAACGGGCTGAAAATCGTGCTGGCGGAGCGCCACTCCGTGCCGATCGTGAATGCGAGCCTGACGCTGGACGCTGGTTATGCGGCGGATCAAGGCGGGCTGGCCGGCACGGCCAAGCTGGCGATGAACATGCTCGACGAAGGAACCGCTTCGCGGAATGCGCTCCAGATCAGCGACGAATTGCAGAGCCTGGGCGCGACGCTGACCACCAGCTCCAGCCTGGATGATTCGATCGTTTCCCTCTCGGCGTTGAAGGCGAATCTGGACGCGTCGCTGGCCATTTTCGGCGAAGTGATCCTGCAGCCCTCCTTCCCGGAGGAGGAATTCAAGCGGCTGCAAAAGCTCCAGGTCGACGCGGTGAAGCGGGAAAAAGTGCAGCCGATGTCGATGGCGCTGCGAGTCTTCCCGCAATTGATGTACGGCGAGGGCCACGCCTACGCGAATCCATTTACGGGATCGGGCACGGTCCCGAGCGTTTCGAAAATGACGGTGGGCGACACGAAGAAGTTCCATGAAACGTGGTTCAAGCCGAACAACGCCACGCTGATCGTGGTGGGCGACACGACGATGAGCGAGATCAAGCCGAAGCTCGAGGCGCTTTTCGGGGAGTGGAAAGCGGGCACGGTCCCGCCCAAGAATGTCGCGCGGGTGGCCGCGCCGGACGCGAGCGTGGTCTATCTGATCGACCGTCCTGGCTCGATCCAATCGATGATCTTCGGGGGCAACCTGACCTTGCCGCGCGACAATCCGTCGGAGATCGCGCTGCAAACGTTCAACGACGTCTATGGCGGCAGCTTCACGGCGCGCTTGAACATGAACCTGCGCGAGGACAAGCACTGGTCGTACGGGGCGCGCTCGCTGGTCGTCGGTGCCCGGGGGCAGCGGCCGTTCCTGTCGTACGCGGCGGTACAGTCCGACAAGACGAGCGAATCGATCGCCGAAGTGGCGAAGGAACTGCGGGCCATGCTTGGGGATAATCCCCCGAGCGAGGAAGAAATCGCGAAGGTGACGAAGCGCCAGGTGCTCGAACTCTCCGGCACCTGGGAAACGATCGACGCGGTCGGCGGATCGATCCAGGAAATCGTGAGCTTCGGCTTGCCGGACGATTACTTCGGCACGCTCAGCACGCGCTTGCGGTCGCTGGAAGTCGAAGCCGTGCGGGCGACCGGGCCGCAACTGATGCAGCCGGACCGCATGGTCTGGGTCATCGTCGGCGATCTCGCCAAAATTCGCAGCGGCATCGAAGCCCTGGAGCTTGGGCCGATCCGCCTGATCGATGCGGATGGTCGGCCCATTTCGTCCGGGCCGGCCGCAGGGGGCCAGTAACGCTGAACACGCTCGATGCCAGCCTGTATGTGCATGTGCCGTTCTGCGCGCACAAGTGCGAGTATTGCGCCTTTTACTCGCACGCGCCGGGCGACCTGACCCAGCGGTATACGGACGCGCTCTGCCGGGAGCTGGGCCTGCTCCCGGCCTTTCGACCGCGCACGATCTTCTTCGGCGGAGGCACGCCGACGTTGCTGAATCTGCGGCAATGGGAGCAGATTGGCGAGCGGATGCGCGCGCTCGGCCTGATGGGGGCTGCGGAATGGTCGGTCGAGGGCAATCCGGCCAGCGTTTCTCTCGAAAAGGCGCGCTTGCTGCGCGGCCTCGGGGTGAATCGTTTCTCGATGGGCGTGCAATCGTTCGACGAGTCGCTCCTCGAACGGCTCGGGCGGATCCACTCCCGCGCTCAGGTTTACCAATCGTACGAGATTCTGCGGGCGGCGGGTTTCGACGATATCAATATCGATTTGATGTTCGCGATTCCGACCCAGACCATCGAAGTCTGGCGGCAGACGCTGGCGGCAGCGTTCGCTCTCGGCACGGAGCATCTCTCCTGCTACGAAGTGATTTACGAGGAAGACACCCCTCTCTACGAGCAGCTCAAGGCCGGGCAATTCGATGTGGACGAAGAGCTGGCTTGCGGGATGCACGAGGAGCTGATCGATCGCTCCGCCGAGGCGGGCTTTCAGCAGTATGAAATCGCGAACTTCGCCCGTCACGAAGGGCCGCCGGCCGACATCCCGAGCCGCGCCTGCCGGCACAATGTGAACTACTGGCGCGGCGGATATTACTTCGCCGTCGGCCCGAGCGCGGCCGGGTACGAGCCGGACCCGGCGGGCGGGCCAGGCCTCCGCACGCGCAATTGGGCGAATACCCAGATGTATTGCGAGCAGATCGAGAAGGGGCAGCGCCCGATCGAAGGGCGGGAATGCCTGCCGGCGCTGCGGCGCGCCGGGGAGATCGCCGCCTTCGGCCTGCGCATGAACGCAGGCTGGCCGTTCGCGGATTTTACCCGAGCGACCGGCTTCGAATTGGCGGGCGAATGGGGCGCGGAGATGGAGCGGCTCGCCCAGCAAGGGCTGGCCGTCCTCGAGTCGGACCGGTTCCGTTTGAACCGGCGGGGGCTCCGCCTGGCCGACGCCGCGGCGACGGAGTTTTTGCGGGGATGAAAGCGGACTTTCTGGCGCTGGCCGAACGGCTGCTCCGCTGCCCCGCCGTGGCGTATCACGAGGGCCTCGTGGCCCGGGCCGTCGAAGAGTTCTGCGACGAAGCGGGCCTGGCCTGGCGGGCCGACGAATTCGGCAATCTCCATGTCTCGGTCGTGACCGATCCCGCCCAGCGCCCGCTGGTTCTCGCCGCGCACATGGATCATCCGGGCTTCGTGCTCCAACGGGCCGAGAACGGCTGGCAGGGAGAATTTCGCGGCGGGGTGGGGGAGGCCTATTTCGAATCGGGCGTGCCGCTGCGCGCCCTGCCGGGGCATCATCCCCTGCGGCTGGGGCGCCGCCTGGGCGAGAAGCTCTGCTTCGAACTGGAGGGAGCCGATTTTTCGGACGGGGCGTTCGCCGTCTGGGATCTGGAAGAGTTTTCCTGCGCGGGAGACCGCCTCCAGGGACGCGCCTGCGATGACTTGATCGGATGCGCCGCGTCGCTGATCGCTCTGGCCCAGGCGCGAGCCCACCCGGTGAACCTGCACGCCGTGCTCACGCGGGCCGAAGAAGTCGGCTTTCACGGCGCGCTGGCGGCCGCCTCGGCTGGCGAATTGCCGGAGCGCTCGCTCGTCGTCTCGCTCGAGACGAGTCGGGAACTGCCGCCCATCAAGATGGGTGACGGAGTCATCCTGCGCGTGGGCGACCGCACCTCGATCTTCAGTTCGGCCGGAGGACGGTATTTTGCCGAAGTGGCGGCCGAGCTGACGCGCCGCGAACCGGATTTCAAGTTTCAGCGCGCCCTGATGAGCGGCGGCACCTGCGAGGCCACGGCCTATCAGGAGTTCGGTTACGAGAGCGTCGGCGTCTGCGTCGCCCTCGGTAACTACCATAACTGCGGCCCGAACCAGCAAATCGCTGCGGAATACGTCAGCCTGGCCGATGCCCTCGGCATGGTTCGGCTCCTAGTGGAAGCCGCGCGCCGCTTCACCGAACACGAAACGATCATGAACCGCCTCCCCGAGCGCCTCGCCCGCACCGCCACCGAAGCCGCCCGCGACCTCCGCACCCGCCCGATCTGATCCGTCCGGGGAGGATAGCCGTCCCGGCTGTCGCAGCGGGCGTCTCGCCCGCTGCCAAACCCCGCTTCACCCAGATGTCCCAAAGACCGCCACTTCTCATCCCCCTTTGCGAGCGTGCGGCCTAAAGCCCTCTGTTAAGGAGCGCACGCGCCCCGCGTGCCCCGTCCGGCGCCCCCGCCGGATGGTTCCCCTCGCTTCCCCAACCCTCTGCCCATCACTCTCGGCCTCCTGCTCGCCCAACCGTTCCTTTGTCGGCCTCGATCCAGTTCCGTCTCCCCACGGGCTGAAAGCCCAACCCAAGAAGCCTAGGGCAAAGCGACCAACGGTAGCGCCGCCCTGGGTAAACCGTCCTCTATAATTCTTCTCCCTCTCCTCCCCGTTCGAGTAGTGGGCCGGGGTGAGGAGTCGCCTCCCGTAACTCCAAACGCTTTCCGCCACGGCCCGCAGCGCTAACAACTACGACGCCTCCGCCCAGTTCGCTGCAGTGCATGGTGAGCACCTGAACAGCCGGAGGAGGCTGCGATGGCGGGTGAGTAACCGTTATTCAGGAGGCCGCATGCCCTCGTTCTGGCTCATGCTTGATAAAGATGAGCTTCTCGTCTGCTCGCGCCTTGGCGAACAGCGACGGCGGTGAATACTGGCGAACGAACTCGAACCGAACTCCTTGGCCAACCTCACATGCCTCGATGACGATGGCGTCGCGTGACACGCCGTCGCGCGTGACTGCTCCATCACAAACGATGACATACAGAAAAAGCTGCGGATAGCTCTCGACGACCTGCTGGCGCGCTCCCTCCACTGACACCTCGTAACTCGTGGAGTAAACCGGAACGAGGTCATACACTTGCTTTCCACGTTCAACTTGCAAAATTAAACAAGTAAAAGGCACGCTCTTTTTCCTTTTCAGTTGCATGGCTGCCTTGCAAGCGGCGTCAACCGCACTAATCAGAAGAGTAGATGGCGTGTGATTTTCCATAGGCGGGGATGCGGCCTAGCGGCCCCAGCTCAGCGACTCGGCCCAGTGGACGCCAAAATGGTATTCGAGGCTCGATGGCCGGGTTCGTTGCCGCGCATGGTCAGGTGACGGTTGGAGGAACATAAACGGCCTTGTCTAGTTGGCGAAAGAGAAAGGATATGAATGCGAGAATGTCCACTGCGTCTTGCTCGCCAATCGGCCAATGAAGAGCTGGCTCGTGAGCAGTTGGATTGCGGATGGCACGCATGAGACCACCCGAAAGAAACTTGATGCCGTCTTGGACGTTCTTGTCGGTGTCGGTCTGGCATGGAGTAACTTTGAGGACGCCGTCTGGGCCCCATACAGTCATCATTAGGTCTGAACCGTCTTTGTTACTCTTGGTTTTCTCGCGCACGGACTTGTTATAGACCTTCGCCGCCTCGAAGACCGCGTGGAAGAAATGGCCCTGTCCAAACAGCGTGCGACAATGCGCGATAATCTCCGCGTGGAACGAGCGGCTATCGAAGCGGCGCAGAACCTCACGGTCAGGGGAAGCGGCCTTAACGCCTGCGTCTCCAAGAATGCGGAGAATGTGGCTGCGCTCGTTGTCCGTCGGGGCGAGGCGCTCGAGGAATGACGTGAGCAGGCGAGAACGCTCGTCAGTAGTGCAGTTATGACATCCGAGTGACATGACCCAATCATAGATGCGCTTGGCTCGGGAGGAAGTAATGGCATCGTGAGGAAAATCGTCGCGCCGAAACGGGAATATGGCTCCGCCGATTCGGTCGATCTCGTTGAGCGAAGTCGAATACTTGAGGGCATCTCCTGCCTCAACGGCGATGAGTCGAATGTTCATTGGAGATGGGCGAGTCGCCTAGAGGCCCGGCCCGCAAAGACGCCACGGGGGCGACTGGAGTGCGATGACCATATTTGCCGCAGGTTTTGGAGAGGCTGCGATCGGTGTCTCGCTCTCATTGTGAACTCGCGCATAGTGGAACTGCAATCAGTGCCCAAAATGTAACGACAGCCATCCCGGTCTGCAAGACCACAGAAAATTGGGCGTTACTTCCCGTGCGCGAGGTATATCCACCTTCCTCGATGTGCCTCCGCTGGCCGAATGTGGTAATTCCGAGCGCTCACACCGCCGGACGACAGCGCTCCAAACCTCACGTTGCCTCCACCAATTCCGCCAGCGGGACGACTTCGACATTCTTCGCGAGCGGGTAGCGTTTCGTGCCGGGATAAACGACGCGCAACTCATCGAGTTTCAGATCGGCGAGCGCGATGCGCATGGACGGCGTGAGCGTGGGGGCGTCGGCGCGCTTGCACTCGAGGCCGATGCGGCGGCCGTTCTTGAAAAGCACCAGGTCGATCTCCGCGCCGTTGTGGGTCGCCCAGTAGTAGGCGTCGTCGGGGCGCACCGCCTTCAGGATTTCCTCAATGGCGTAGCCTTCCCACGAGGCACCCACTTTCGGATGATGTTCGAGGTCACGCTGAGTCGCGATGCCGAGGAGAGCGTGGAGCAGGCCCGTGTCGCGAACATAAACCTTCGGCGCTTTGACCTGCCGTTTGCCAAGGTTCTCGAACCACGGCGGCAATTGCCGCACCATGAACACGCCCGTCATCAGATCGAGATAACGGCGCACGGTGGATTCGTTGACGGCAAGGGCGCGGGCGAGTTCGGCGCTGTTCCAAGTCTGGCCATGATAATGGGCCACCATGTTCCAGAAGCGGCGCAACGCCACGGCGGGAATCGTCACGCCAAGCTGCGGCAGATCGCGTTCGAGAAACGTCTGGAGAAATTGCCGCCGCCACGCGAGCGAATCGCCCTCGGTGCGCGCCGTGAAGGCCAGGGGAAATCCGCCGCGCCGCCAGTGCCGCGCTTGCGCCGCCGCGCCCAGGTCGCCGAGCCGGAAACCTTCGAGCGGCACGGTTTCGAGCCGTCCCGCCAGAGTTTCAGAAGATTGCTTTAGCAAATCCGGCGCGGCGCTGCCGAGGATGAGGAAGCGCGCGGGCAGCGGCCTGCGGTCGGCGAGCACGCGCAACAACGGGAAGAGATCGGGGCGGCGTTGGATTTCGTCGATGACCACCAGCCCCTTGAGCGGACGCAACGCCATGTCCGGTTCCGTGAGCCGGGCGAGACTGGCCGGATCTTCCAGGTCGAAATAGCGGAGCGAATCGGCGCGCACGAACGCGCGCGCGAGCGTAGTCTTGCCGCACTGGCGCGGCCCCAGCAGCGCCACCACGCGGCTGCGCTTCAAGGCGGCCCGGACCAAGTCAACGTCCGTCGTGCGATCAATCACGCCCGCAGGCTATACCATGAAAATCCCGCAGGCAATGCGGGATTTTCATGGTAAGTCCCGCCGCTCTCATCGCGGCTCGATGAACGCCGAACCGGCCTTCCTCGATACGGTCTGGCGGCGTTCATCGGTGGTTTCGCCTCGCACTCCGCCAAGCCCGCGCGGCTCCACCCCGCGTGGACTCCATCTGGTCCCACTCGATGCTGCGCCAATCGTCCGAACCAAACAGCGAGAAAAACCGCCGCGAACACTTGCCGAGTCGCCCCTCCTGCACCACGTTCAATTCATGACTGCGAAGCACCGCTCGTGGTCATCCGGCTTGTGTCCGAACAGCAGTCCCGGCCCGCCCGAGACTCCCGTTCCGATCCGCCTCCGGATGGCCCCGCTATTTATGCCAACAGGGAGCAACCCCTCCCTGCGCTCCCCTCTGCCCTCTTGGCCTCCACCCTGCCGCTCCCCCTCCCGATCTGTCCCATCCGACCCGATCCGTCCATCTCCCTGCCCCCGCCAACCCCTCTCCAGCAAAAAAAGCAGGGGGGGGCGCCCCCAAAGTCACCCCTGCCTCCGCTTGCCGACAAAAATATGGGGGGGGGTGCCACCCAACCACTCGCCCAGAGTCCCCCCTTCGGGCGGCTCCCTCGTTCGAGTCTACATTTAAATACGGTTTCGCCAATCAACCACTTAAGCGAATGCGTAATGAAAATATTGGTTGCATTCACATCCTGCCAGTGAAATATTCTTAAGAAGTGATAATGTAGAATTACCGCCATGAACACGACCGCCGCCCTGTCGCTCTCCGCGCCGACGGTCTGTCGCGCCTCCGTCCCGGCGTTTCCCAGGCATCCCACCTCTAAGAGCCTGTCTGAAAATTCCGGCGGGGGTGGCGGCGAGGGATTTTGGCTGCGGCCGAGGCGGCCCGACCGGCGCATCCCCGCAGCGGGCTGTAACGGTCGGGCCAACGAAGGCCCCAGCCAAAAGACCCGCCGTCAGCCCTGCCGGAATTTTCAGACAGGCTCTAAAGAGCCCGTAATCCCGGAAATCCCACTTCCAACACTCCGCGTCCATTCCTCTGCCTCAAATTCCTCTCGAAGCCCCGTAAATTGGGTTTGTGGGACCAAAAACGCCCGTATTGCCAGTTTTTGCGATTTAGCACTGCCCTCCTGCTACATCTTGAGACTTCCTGTGCTCAAAACGAATGTGTTCTCTATCGTCCCGAACCGCCTGCATTCTGCGGCTCTTCCTCCCGCCGTCCACCTCCCTTCTTTATCCGCCATCCGCTCCCGTCTGCGGTTCCCTTCCTCCTCCCTGCGCTGGTTTCGCCTGTCCTTGGGCAACTCTGTCCATTTACACAGCCCTTGCCCGCCATTTACACAGCGCAACCGGGCATTTACACAGCAAAATGTTGCATTTACACAGTCGTTTTCAGTCTGCTTTTGCGCGTTAACCATTCACCATCAAGTCGTTGCGGATTTATGGCCTCCGGCCCGCCTTTTTTCCGACTCTCCACCCGCCCTTGCGGCCTCTCCCGCTCCGCTTCCGCCTCGTCAGGCCTCGGATGCCGGTCGCCGCCGCCGCTTCTGACCGTCCGTTATCATCGCCCTCTCGCTCAACTCCGTAGTCGTATTTTTTGCGCAAGCTGATATTCTTTTCGCATGCCTATGAAATTACGCGTTTGGACGTGTCTGGCCCTGCTGGTTTCCGCCGGGTGGACAAGCATGGCGGCCACGAAGAATTATGTGTTCGGGCTGGTCGCGAAATCGCAGGGGAACCCCGTCTTCCAGGCGGCGCGCGTCGGCGCGGAACAGGCGGCCAAAGAACTAGGCGCTAAACATGGCGTGGGCATCAAGATCGACTGGCGCACGCCGAACGAGGAAGACGCGCAAAAGCAGGCCGAGGCCATCGAGCAACTCGTGTTGAGCGGGGCGAATGGCATCGCCGTGAGCTGCTCGGATGCCAACAAGCTGACCGACGCGATCAATTCGGCGGTCAAGGACGGCGTGCCCGTGGCGACGTTCGATTCCGATGCGCCCGCCAGCAAACGGTTCGTGACCTATGCGATCGACGATGTGCAGTGCGGCGAGCGGGTCCTCGAGGAACTGGTCAAGACGATGGGGGGCAAGGGAGTCGTGGCGATTCTCGCGGGAAACCAGAACGCGCCGAACTTGCAGAAGCGGGTGCAGGGCGTGAAAAACGCCGCGAAGAAGTTTCCGGGGATCAAAATTCGCGACAGCTACTATCACAAGGAAACGCCGCAGGACGCCGCCGCCCGCGTCGAGCAAGTCATGCAGGCCAACCCGGACATCGGCGGTTGGGCCATGATCGGCGGGTGGCCGCTCTTCACCGACAACGCGCTGAAGTGGGCGCCGGGAACGGTGAAGTGCGTTTCGGTGGACGCTTTGCCCGCCGAACTGCAATACCTGCGGAGCGGCCATGTGCAAGTCCTGCTCGCCCAGCAGGTGTTCGATTGGGGGTACCGCTCCGTCGAGCACCTGCTGAACAAAGTCCATTTCAAAAAAGATCCCGCGCAGGTAAGGGATGTGAGCGAATTAACCCGCGTGACGAAGGAGAACGTCGACGAATTCGCGAAGAATTGGGAGAAGTGGCTGCCGAAGTAGCAGCTCGGGCCCGGGAGAGTTGATCCGCCGCAGGGGCGACCGGGCCGCGGGAACACCCGCGGATGGAAGCGGCGGGGAGCGCTCAGCCGTTGATGAGCACGGCCTTCACGATATCGCCCGAGTGCATGGTGTGGAAAGCCTCGTCCCATTGTTCGAGCTTCCAGAGTCCGCCGATGATGGGATCGATCTGCAACTGGCCGGAAGTGAGAAGCTGAAGGACGCGTTCCTTGCCGAT
>CAYZKY010000185.1:0-10831 GCA_964478815.1 uncultured Verrucomicrobiota bacterium | reverse complement strand
CCGTCTCGGCCGCAGCCAAAATCCCTCGCCGCAGTCCTTGCCGGAATTTTCAGACCGGCTCTTATGGCTTGATTTGGCCTTTCTCGCGCACCCCTGCTCATGCAGCGTGCAAGTCCCTTTCCGATGTGCGCTGCGGGATGCATGTCGCCGGGCTGCCCATCCAATCGAGGGTTTGTCGGAAGTCGTTGGCCCGCAGCACTCTCCCAGCCACGCGAAACCTGCGGCACGCTCCACGCTCAGTATCACGCAAGCCGTCAGCACGGAGCGGGCGGCTTTCGAAACAAGAGAGTGGAAATGAACATTGTTATGAAACCGAAACTTACCTTGCTGACAGGAGCCGCGGCGGTGTCCGTATTTGCGCTTCCTGCCTTTGCTTATGAACCCGTGGAGGGAGCCAGCAAGCCCGACGACACGCAAGGACGCGTTTACACGGGAAAGCCGCACAAGATCGGGCATGTGGCGCGGGCCAATGAAATCCTGGGAACGGAGGTCAAGAATCTTCACGGCGAAAAGCTGGGCAAAGTCGAGGACCTGGCCGTCGACCTCGGAACGGGCCGCATCGTCCAGGTGATCCTTTCCGTGGGCGGTGTGCTGGGGGTGGGCGACAAGACGCTGGCGATCCCAGCGCGGGCCTTCACCTGCAACGCACCCAAGCAAATGCAGTTGGACAGCACGAAAGAGAAACTCCAGTCGGCCCCTGCGGTGGAACTTTCGAAATGGAACGAACTGAGCCAGGCGAATCGTGTCGCGGATAGCTATCGTTACTTCGGGCACAGCGCCGAGTACGATTCCATCTATCACCTGCGTGCCGGGGAGAAAACGCCGGTCGTGGTTCCGCAGCTCGAACGGGCGAGCAAGCTCGTCGGGATGCCGGTGAAGAATCCTTCCGATGAAAAGCTCGGAAAAGTCGATAACCTGGTGCTCGATGTCGAGGGCGGAAGGCTGCTCTACGTGATCGTGGCGTCGGGAGGCGTGGTGGGCATCGGCGAGGAATTGCACACGATCCCTCCGCAGAAGTTCACTTTCAACAGCTCCCGAGACGCCCTGCAACTGGCGGCGACGAAAGAGGACCTGTCCGCGAATCCCCGCTTCAAGCGGACGGATTGGCCCGACTTCAACAATCCGGCGTATGCCAGCGGTGTCTACCAGGCCTACCGCGTCGAGCCCTACTTCGGAAAGAAAGTGGAGGCGGATAACACCGGTCGAAACACCCGGGATCGCAACGAGCGGCGTCTGACGCCGATCGATCAGGGCACCAGCGAGACCGACCTCGATATCACACGGCGGATTCGCCAGGAGATCATGGCGTTGGAAGGGCTCTCCGCGAATGCGCGCAATGTCAAGATCATCACCTTGAATGGGCGTGTGACGCTGCGCGGCCCCGTGAATAGCGAGCAGGAGCGCAAGATGATCGAAAAGGTCGCGCAAAAATTTGCCCAACCGGTCCAAGTCGCCAACGACCTGGAAGTCAAAGCGCCCGCGAATCCCTAGGTGCGGAATGCAAACCGGGATTCAGGAACACACACACATATCCAAAATAAGGAAAAGGACAACATTATGGCTAAGAAAGCAGTATTCTGTATCGCAAACTCGGAAATCCAGGCCGCGCACATCGTCGACCGGTTGCGGGATGAAGGTTTCTCGAACAACGACATCTCGGTTCTGTTCCCGGATAAATCGGGGACGCGGGATTTCGCCATGCAAAAAGGAACCAAGGCCCCGGAAGGTGCGGCGACCGGGGCCGGCACCGGCGCGGCGGTCGGCGGCGCGCTGGGCTGGCTGGCGGGCATCGGAGCGCTCGCGATTCCCGGCGTCGGGCCGTTTGTCGCGGCCGGGCCGATTGCAGCGGCGCTCAGCGGAGCAGCCTTGGGCGGCGCGGTGGGGGGAATCGCCGGTTCGCTCATCGGCCTGGGCATTCCGGAGTACGAGGCGAAACGCTACGAAGGAAAGGTCAAGCAGGGCGGCATTCTCATCTCGGTGCATACCGAGGATGCCGACGAACTGAAGACCGCGAAGGAAATCTTCGAGCAAGCGGAAGCCCAGGATATCGGCGCGGCGGGTGAAGCCAGCGTGGGCGCGGAGCAGAAGCGCCCGCCAGCGGAACGCTACGCGACCACCGCCGGTTGAACCGAAGCTTCGAACTCAGCACGCGCATGAAACCGCTCGAAGTATTATTCCTGGATGAGTTGGCGGATATCTATGACGCCGAGAACAGGCTCGTGAAGGCGCTGCCGAAAATGGTGGAAGCCGCGGACCACGACTCGCTGCGTCAGAAATTCCAGGCCCACCTCACGGAAACCGAACAACAGGCCACGAAACTCGAGGAAGTCTTCCGCAGTTTCGGCAAGACCCCGCGTCGCAAGAAGTGCGAGGCGATGGTGGGCCTGATCAAGGAGGCCGAAACGATTACGGCCGACAATAAGGACATGGCCACCCTCGACGCGGCGTTGATTTCCGCGGCCCAGAAGGTGGAACACTATGAGATCGCGTCCTACGGATGCTTGCGCGAGTGGGCCGCACAACTTGGCAATGATTCGGCAGCCGAGATTCTTCAGGGGATCCTGGAGGAGGAAAAGGCCGCCGACCGATTGCTGACCGAGCAGGCGCGTGCCTGTTGCAACGAATCGGGGCAGGACGGGGATGAGGAATCCAGTCCGCAGAACCGTTCTCACGAGCGGAATCGCGGAACGAGACCGCAAATGGCGGGCGCCCTGCACGATGCGTAAACCCAGGTTCCATGGCCCGGCGGGCCGAATCCGGACTCCGCCGGGCCGGAACCAATGCTTGGCAAACACTTAACCCTTAAAACTCATGCTCGAAACAATTGCTGTCATCTTGATCGTCCTGTGGCTGCTCGGCCTCGTATCTTCCTATACCATGGGGGGATTCATTCACCTTCTCCTGGTCTTAGCCATCGTCGTGGTGCTGGCTCGCGTCATCAGCGGGCGGAAGGTCTGACCACCCTGCGTCACTTTTTGTAAATCGAACCATTCAGGAATCAACTATGAAACGACATAACGCCGTTCCCCATTACGAAACGCCCGAGGCTCTGCGTCACGACGTTCAAACACTGGCTCATGACGCGAAAGCGCTTGTGGAAGCCACAGCGGAAATCGCCGATGAGAAAGTGGCCAAGGCTCGCCGCCGTCTGAATGACGCCCTGGAAGAGGGCGAGGATGCCTATCGGAAACTGCGGCACCGGGTTTCCATGAGCACACAGGCCGCCGATGAAGCGATGCACGAGCATCTCTACCCGACGATGGCCGCTGTCTTCAGCATCGGCGCCTTGGTGGGATTCTGTCTCAGCCGCCGCAGCTAGAATCCCTGAGGGCAGGCGGGTCCGTGGATCGTTGAAATTGGGACGATCGAAAGCGCACCGGATGCGGGCGCTGGAGTAGCGGAAAGCCCGCCTGCGACTATCGACGGTAAAAAGGCCAGAAACGCGAGAGCGCTTCTGGCTTTCTCGTTTTTCGCGCAGCGCCCTGACTGCTTCGACGCGATTTACTATGGAAAGAAACTGGATTGTGTCCCCCCGGAACCAATTCCCTCCAGGGGCCGCGGCCGGCAGGGCGTGGTTTAAACTGCGGTCAGAGATGGTGGTGTTGGTTGGCCACTGAGGGGCCAGCGGCCCAGGGTCTCGGTTCGATCATCCCCTTGGTGCGTGGAGGGGAGCCCGGGGCTGGGGGAGCCTCGGCAGGAATCCGGCCCCCTCCCTGCTCATAGGGGGAGCGTGTTGAATCGTGCAGACGGGGGGCAGGGGAGGGGGTTGGCGGGGGGGAGGGAGAAAATCGACACCCCCCCCTCCGGAATTACGTGTTATTTCGTGTTAATCCGTGCCAAATCGTGTTTTTTCCCACAGAAAGTAGCATGGGCGGGTTCCGTCGCCGACCGGAGAACTTGCCTGGTGCGATCCATTTCTCGCTCTTCACGTCGGCCAATGAAATGGGCCGGGGATTTACTCCCGGCCCGTCTGGACGCAATGTATGTTCTGGAACTTCCTACGCCGCGGCAGCGTGCCCATGCCGCTCCATCCGCTGGCGAGGCGCCGGGCGGAACGGTGTGGCTTGACGGCGGATCTCCTCCCGGGAAGCCGATTGGTTATGGACCGGGGAGTCTAAATGTGGGGGCGGAGCCGCTGGGGGAAAGGGTTGGGTGTGTTGAACGGAGGAATCCTCCGGGGCCGATTCCACAAGGCCCTGGGTCAGAAGGGTCTCGGCGCGCAGCCAATCGTCCAGATCATGGCCCTCCTCCGCGCCGCGTTCGAGATACAAATGGTAAGCCGCGACCGCGATGTCGCCATGTTTGGGACGCAGCAAACGAGCCGAAGAACGCACCGAAGACTTTTTCATAGGTGCATGATAGCCATGCAAGGACAATGCCAGAACCGGGATCGCCAAAAGGCCCCATTTTCCGCGAGGTGGAGAAGCTCCTGGTCTTGCACTTCGCGGAAAACCGCGGGCAAATCGTGCAGGAGCGCGCGATCGTCCGGGAGCGGGAGCGGGAAAGTCGAAAAAGGCCTGTTCCGCGAGCCGCTCATTCGCGGAACACAGGCAACTATCCGCAACCGTTACCGCCATCACGCCGGCCAGGAATCATCACAGAACTTTGTTGGAGCGCTTCAACCGATTTTCAGGACAGCGTCGGCGCGACAATCGAGGGCGCCGGCGCCGGCAGGATCGTGAGGATGGGTGCGGCACCGTTCGGCGCGGCGGGTTTGGCGGCGGGTTGAGTCTGGCTCATTTGGATGAGCTGGTTCTTCGTTTCCGCCAGCCGGGTTCCCACCTCGACCGAGAATTCGGAAAACCGGGAGCGGACTTTGTCGCCATCATCCCCCAGCCAGCGCCCCACGACCAACGGCAGGGCCGGATGCTGGCTGCGCAACCGTTTGCAGAACTGGCGGGCCGCGAAGAGCGATCCGCCGGAAAGGCTGCCGAGGCAAACGGCCGCCGGATGGGCGGCATCCACTTCCGCCAGGGCCTCCGCCGAAAGAATCTCGGGAGAAAGCACGCGCATCTCCCAACCTTCCTCCCGCAGCAGCTCGGCCAGCATGAGCAACGCCAGCTCGTCCCCTGTTCCCTGGGCCGGAAAGCCCAGCAGCCCGGGCCGGGGCTGCTCGGACAGCATCCGCGCGCGCGGCTGGCTGGTTTGGGCAGGGCGCCCCGCGTCGCTCCCCTCATCCAAACATTGGCGGATCATCTGCCAGACGAAGGCTTGATCTTCAGGGGTCAGGCGCTGCTGCTGGCCGTCCTGGCGGCAACTCGCGAGCGCCGGCATGAGCAGGCTTTCGAACAATTCGATCCGCGGGTGGTCCTTCAGGTACGTCTCCACGATTTCATGCGCCTCATCCTCGTCGCGCGCGATGAGGCGCTGGTAAAAAGCGTGGTGAGGCGCCAACGCCGGTTCCCTGCTCAGGAGCAGGCCGATGAATTCGAGATCGGGCACGCTCTTGCCGATGACCATCAGGCAGACCGTGAGGGGCGCGGCGAGCACCAGGCCGATCGGCCCCCACAACCAGGTCCAGAAGGCCACTATCACCAGCAGCGCCACTTCGGAGACTCCGATGCCCTGGCCGTAAACCAGCGGCTCCACCACCAGGTTCTGGATCAACTCCAGCAGGAGCATCAACCCGATCACCATGAGCGGATCCCGCCAGTTCTCGAAGACCGCGAGGCTCGCCAGGATGGGCGCGGCCGCGCCCAGGACCGGACCCGCATAAGGGATGAAGCGAGCGATCCCCGCGAGAACGCCCCACAAAATCGCGTAGGGCAGTCCGATGGCGAAAAGGCCCAGGCCAACACAGAGGCCAAAGCCTGCGTTGATCAACGATTGCCGCAGCAGATACTTGCTCACCCGCTTGCCGGCTTCATCGATGGCCTTCGTCGTGGTGGCCAGCCGGCCATATCCCGCCAGCCGCAGCAGCCGGTCCCGCAAATCCTCGCGCCGCAGGGACATGAAGATGACCAGCACCACCACCAGGCCGGCCGTCGCGAGGGGTTCCAGCAATGGTCCGAACAGATCGACTTGCGACTCCGCGGGCTTCGGATTCGTCACCACCACCGGAATGGCCGGCGCATTCGTGACCGCGGAGGACAGGGCCTGATCGACGTCCTGCATCACCTGTTTCACGGTCTCCTGAACTTTCTCGATGGTTCCGCCCCGGCTGGCCAGCTTCAGATCGGAAATCTTCTGACTGATGTTGAGCCGGTAGGCGGGCAGATCGTCGGCCAGGCTTTTGAGTTGCTGAAACAAAATCGCGCCGATCCCTCCCAGAAAGAGGAAGGTCAGCATTACCGTCAGAATCACCGACCAGGTGCGGCCCAAGCCTTTGCGCCGCAATGTCGTGACAATGGGCGCCAGAATAAAAGTCAGAAGGATCGACAGGGCGATCGGGATGAACAAGGCCCGGGCGACGTAAAGAATCCCCACGACCATCGCCAGGCTTCCGAGCATCAGGGTGCCCGACAACCAGCTCGAGTGAGGCAAATTTTTGACTGGGTCACGCATCGGCGCATTCTGGCTCACAGGCCGCAAATCGCTACCTTTGGTTGCATGGGCGATGCCAACTCTCCTGCGGATCCGTGCTCCTGCCTAATGCAGCAAATCTTGATCAATCTAGTGGTTGAAAAGAAGCTTTTATGCTGCAATTCGCAACAACAACATCGATGATCGTGCATTTTGCAATACTCTGAAAAGCTCCTGGATTGAAAACCAGCGAAATACTCGTTATTCGGGTGCTTCGCTTCTGGCACGAGGGCCGCTGTAAGGCTGCTCTGATTGTTTACTGCCAGATCGAACGGCCCTTGGCCTGCATCAAGCGGAATGCTCCGATGACCCGGGCGGCGGGTCTGCGGTTGTTCTGCTGGAAGCGGATACGATGAGCCGACGGTCGAAGAACCAGATTTATCGGAGTGTGGTCTCGGTCTGGATTGCGCTTTCGGTGGGAAGTGTCCTGCTCTCCGGCCTGACGTGGCAGCAACTCCGGGAGACAATGCGCGTTTCCGACCAGGCGATGAGCGTCGAACGCATGGTCGAGGAGATCATGCGGTTGATGCTGGATGCCCAGGCCTCGCAGCGGGGTTTCAGCCTGACGGGGCAGGAGGTTTTTCTTGAACCGTTCGAACGGGCGGAAGCCCGCCTCCCGGACGCGTTCATGAGGCTGGGCGAACTGACCGCGAAAGCCCCGCCGCTGATGCGCCAGTTGCTCGATCTCCGCGCCCGCACGGAAGTGCTGATGGACCACCTTCGGAAAGTGATCGCCGAACGCCGCCAGCGCGGCGGACCGGCCGCCGCCGAGATGATCCGGATCGGCGAAGGCCGCGCCGCGATGGAGATCGTCCGCGCCAACGTGGAGGAGATCCTCTCCTCCCTCCAGGCCGAGACGCCGGTGGAAGCGCGCGCGCCGCACCGCCAGTTGCTGCGCGCGGGGCTGACCAGCCTGGTGGCCGGAATCATCGGGATAGGCGCCGGCGTCTTCGCCATGCATCTCGCAGGCGCGACGGTGAAGCAACACGAACGGGAGAGCGAACTCCTGGAGGGGAAACTTCAGGCCGAGCGCGACAATCAGGAAAAAAGCACCTTCCTGGCCACCATGAGCCACGAGATTCGCACGCCGATGAACGCCATCATGGGTTTCAGCGAACTGCTTTCGACCGGCCTTTCCGATCCCAAGCAGTGCGCCTATCTTCACTCGATTCGCACTTCCGCCGCCGCGCTGCTGCAGCTCATCAACGACATTGTCGACATGGCCAAGGTCGAAGCGGGTGCGCTCGCGCTGCAACTCGAACCGACGGATCCGCGGGAGATTTGCGATTTCTTGAACACGGTGTTCGGCGGGCCCGCTTCCCGGCGAGGCGTGCATCTCGAGTGCAAAGTGGCGGATAGCCTGCCCCGCGCCTTGTTGCTGGATCGCGTGCGTATGCGGCAAATCATGGTCAACCTCGTGGGCAATTCCGTGAAATTCACCGACCAAGGGCACATTTACACGACGGTGGACTGGGAGAAACAGAAAGACAGCGCCACGCACATCACGCTGGTGATCGAAGTGCAGGACACCGGCGTGGGCATTCCCAAAGAGCAGCTTACCGCCATCTTCAAACCGTTTGCCCAGGCGGGCGCTCGCCGCGACAAACAAAACAACGGGGCGGGATTGGGCCTGGCGCTGGTCCAGCGGCTGGTGCAACTGATGGGCGGAACGATCACCGCCGCCAGCGTGGTGGGCCAGGGATCGGCCTTTCACATGCGCTTTCCCAACGTGCCGCTCTCGGTACGCCTGCCCTCGGCCATCCGATCCCATCCGGTCACGCTGGCCGACTTGAACCAACTCAGCCCGGCGCGCATCCTGATTGTCGACGACAACCAAACGAACTGCCGCTTGATGGCGGGGATTTTCGAAGGGAGCCACCATACGCTGGAATTCGGGGTGGATGGCCAGGACGCGATCGTCAAAGCGCAGTCGTTCCGGCCGAGCCTCGTCTTGATGGATGTCCGCATGCCGAACAAGAACGGTCTGGAAGCTTCGCGCTCGATTCGCCAACTTCCAGGCATGGAACTCCTGCCCATCATTGCCGTCACGGCGTCGAGCCTCGCGGCGGACGAAAAAAGCCTGCGGGAGCAATTCAGCGGCTACCTGCGAAAGCCGTTCAGCCGCCGCGAATTGCTGGATGAACTGTCCCACTTCCTGGCGAAAGCCGGCCCGGTCTCGAGCCAGGAGGCCACGCGGCACCCGCCGGCGGCCCCGCCGGCGCGCGACGGGCGCGCGTTGGTGGCGCAACTGCGCAAGATCGAGGCGCAGGAGTGGCCGGGCGTGCGGGATCGGCTGGCCGTGAACGAAACGCGCGAATTCGCCGACCGATTGGCCGAGCTGGCGCAACGAACAGGTTGCGACCCTCTGCTGGCCTACGCGGAGGCACTCACGCACCACGCCGAAACGTACGCCGTCGATGCGTTGGAACAACATCTGGCAGCATTCCCGTCCCTGATTTCGCGTGTCGAGGAAGGGCAGACATGAGTGCCGAATCCATGCCAAATCCGGGGAGCGAACAGCGGCCTGTCTCATCGGCCCCGCCGGCCGCCCGCGTGCTCGTGGCGGATGACCAGCCCGCCAATATCCAGGTGGTCGGGAATATGCTGGGCCGCCTCGGTTACGATATCGTCCCGGCGTCCGACGGCGCGACGGTGCTGAAACGCCTCGCTCTGCAGGTGCCCGACCTCATCCTGCTCGATGTGCTCATGCCTGGCATGGATGGCGTCGAAGTCTGCCGCCGCATCCGCCAAAATCCGGAGTGGAACGATATCCCGATCATCTTCCTTTCGGCCGCGGACGATAAGGACCTCATCGTGCGCGCCCTCGAAGCGGGAGGGGTCGATTACGTCACCAAGCCGTTCAATCACGCCGAGATGTTGACGCGGGTGCGCACGCATCTCGCGCTCAAGGCCGCCCGCGACCGGCTCAAGCAACTCGCCGAGGACAAGGACGAGCTGATCGGCATTCTCGCCCACGACATGAAGAACCATCTGGGCGGCATCCAGATGAGCGCGGGCCTGTTGCGGGACCGCATGGCGGCGCAGCCGGACCAGAAACAAAGGCAGTTGTCCGATAACATCTGGCATTCGGCGAGCCGGTTGCTCAGCTTTGTGAAGGAGTTCCTGGCCAATTCCGCGGCCGACCACGGCATTACTCTTCATTGGCAGCCCATCAATCTGGGACAGGCGGTGGCCCGCACCGTGCAGGATTATCAGGAAGCGGCCGGCCGAAAGGCGCTGGAACTCCGCACCGTCCTCCCCGCGGAGCCGGCCATCGTCTCCGCGGATCGCGGCGCGCTCCGGCAGGTGCTCGACAATCTGCTCTCGAACGCCATTAAATTCTCTCCTTCAGGCAAGCAGATCACCGCGAGCGTGCGCCTCGTGGAAGGATTCATCGAGTGCGAGGTCCGGGATCAGGGGCCCGGCTTTACGCCCGAGGACAAGACCCGGATGTTTCACCGGTACCGCCGCCTGTCCGCGCGCCCGACTGGCGGGGAGCCTTCCACCGGCCTCGGTCTCAGCATCGTCAAGAAACTCGTGCAAAACATGCATGGCGAAATGATCTGCGAAAGCTCGCCCGGCCGCGGAGCCACTTTCATCGTCCGGCTGCCACGGACGGAACCTCAAAACAAATAATCACGACTTATGGACTTCCTGGTTATTGACGACGATCGCACCTTTCGCGACGCGACCTGTTATCTCATCGATGGAGAAGGCCACTACGCCGAGGGCGTCGCCAACGGATCGCAGGCCCTGGCGACACTCAAAGACGAGAAATTCGACGCCGCATTGCTCGATCTCAATCTCGGCCCGGAGAATGGACTCGACCTGCTCTCCGAAGTGCAGAAGCTGCGCCCGAACCTGCCCATCATCATGTTCACCGCCCAAGGGAGCGTGAAAACGGCCGTCGAAGCGATGCGGCGCGGCGCGGCGGATTTTCTGGAAAAACCGTTCCAGCGCGAGCATTTCCTCACCGTGCTGGCGCGGCTGCAGCGCATTCACCAGATGGGCCAGCAGATCGAACGGCTAGAGCGCGAGGTCACCGAAACGCGCGCCCAGAACATCGAACCGATCTTCGACTTCACCACGCCCGTCATGAGCGAGGTGATGAACGTCCTGATGCGCGCCGCGCCCACACCCGCCTCCATTCTCATCCTGGGCGAAAGCGGCACCGGCAAGAGCGTGGCCGCCCGCGCCGTCCACCGCCACAGCCATCTGGCGGAGAAGCCCTTTGTGACCGTGAGTTGCCCCAGCCTTTCCAAGGAATTGCTCGAGAGCGAACTCTTCGGCCATGTCAAAGGCGCGTTCA
>CAYZKY010000184.1:0-10855 GCA_964478815.1 uncultured Verrucomicrobiota bacterium | reverse complement strand
CCTTTCAATTGACCGGGTGCGAGATCTACGCCACCTGCGAGCCCTGCCCCATGTGCCTGGGAGCGATTTACTGGGCGCGCCTGGCGCGCGTGTGGTTTGCCGCCACCTCCGCCGAGGCAGCCTCCGCCGGCTTTGACGACGCCCTCTTCGTTCACAAAATGAAAATTGCTGCCATTCATCCGTTACTTGACCCACGCTTGACTCATCACCTCCCGCACTTGACTCATTATGGACTTATTCTTGACTTATCCTTGACCCATCGGCACACCACCTGCCGTGAAGAAAGCGCCTACATCCCGGCCACCCTCCAAGCCCCTGAGATTGATTCTTCCGTTCGGCCCCGAACTGTGGCAAAATTCCTCCCATCATCGGCCCATGCTTTTGCTCAGCATCGAACCCGCCCAGCGGCTTCAGCTTCAAGTCGCGGCCATCCGCCGCGTTTACCCTGATCGAGCTGTTGGTGGTCATCGCCGTCATCGCCATCCTGGCCAGCCTACTCCTGCCCGCCCTGTCCCGCGCCAAATCCATGGCCCTCAGGGCTCAATGCCAGAGCAACCTGCGCCAGCTCGCCCTCGCTCTCACCATCTACACGGACGATCACGGCGTCTTCCCCGCCACCATCAGCTCCACCAATCGCGATTGGATTCAGCCCCTTCCCCTCGGGCGCCCACACACCGTGGAAACATTCCTCTGTCCCACTCCCCAACTCCTGCGCGAGCAACGCCGCTACCTCAGCACGTACGGCTACAACGCCACCGGCACTGAGTATTTTCAACTGGTCATGCCCGTCGATCAACAACGCGGAAACTTTGGCCTTGGTCTCGGCGGAAAATATGTGCCTACACCGGTTTCCGCCGTCAGAGTCCCCAGCGACATGATTGCGTCCGGCGATGGGTTTATGGGCACAAGCTCCAAGGAAATCTTCCCCAGTGATCAAATCGGTCAGAACCACCCCGCTCCTATCCCACCCGATGACCAGCCGCGCTATCGGTACGTCGTCCGCCGCCGCCACGCCGGACGGCTCAACGTCAATTTCTGCGATGGCCATGTCGAAGCCTTCAAAATCGAGAAGCTCCTCCTCGATCCCTCCGACACCGCCTTCCGACGCTGGAACACCGACCACCAACCCCATCGCTAGAACACCGGCCCCAAAGTCAACCGAATCCACTTCTCCTAGCCGCGCCGCCCTTCTGGTCTGTTCACAGTTCTCCCGGCAGTTCCTTGCCTGTCCGCACGGTCAGCCGGCCTCCGTCGAAAACTCAATACAGCCTTCGCCCCTCGCACAAATTCATCAATTCCCCCAGCGCCAGCACGCTCGACCGCGCCCCTGCCCCTTGATCCACCGTCTGCAATATCTTGTCGTTGCGCATCGCCTTCAACAAATTCGCTACCGTCGGCGCGCTCGGCATTCCCTTCCGCTTCGCGACATCGCTCGCTCTGAAAATCGGCCGCTCGAACATGAAATCCAGCAAGGGTACGGCGTACTGTGAGTGCGTTAAGCCGATCACCCGTTCTTTCAGCTTCTCGTAGAGATCCTGAATCGCCCGCGCCTTCTCCGTCGTCGCCTGCGCCTGCACCGCCACCCCTTCCAGAAAGAAAAGACACCACTGCGTCCAGCTCTCCGGCTGCCCCAATTTCCGCAGCCGCTCCATATACTCCTCCCGCCGTGCCTCGAAAAATGCCGACAGATAAAAACTCGGCCGGCTCAGAATTTTTTTCTCGAAAAGAAACAGCGGAATGATCATCCGCCCCAGCCGCCCATTCCCGTCCAGAAACGGATGCAGAATTTCGAATTGTGCGTGGATCAACGCCAGTTGCACCAGCGCGTCTCGCTCCGCGTCGTGCCAGTAAGCCTCCCACCGGTTCAAGTGCTCCTGCAAATTCAGCGGCGAAGGCGGCACGAAGGCCGCTTCCTCCATTCTGCTCCCCGGCGCGCCGATCCAGTTCTGGCTTTCTCGGAATCGCCCTCGCCCCTTGTTGTGCCCCCGCACACTGTCCATCAGCTTCTCGTGCAGCTTCAGCAGTGAATTCAGGCAGAACGGACGCTCCTCCAGCAGCCTCTTGGACAAGCGCAAGGCCTCCCGATAGTTCTGGATTTCTTTGATGTCGTGCAACCGTTCCGTCTCGCTCGGCTTATTCCCCGCCTCGAACTTCAGCACCTCCTCAAAATCCGCCTGTGTCCCCTCGATCCTCGAGGATAACACCGCTTCCTGTGTCGTCATCGGCGACAGCAGTATCTCCGGATTCGGAAGGCCGTAGAATAACCCGTTCAACTCGGCAATGCTCCGGTTCGCCCTCCCCATCGCCGAAACCAACGCCACCCAATCCAGGTCCTTCGGCGGAAGCTGCTCTGGCTCAAATGGTTGCATCTTCCCTCATTTGTCTTAAGCACGCTTGCAGCAAACCGCCTTTGTGTAAAGTAAAACCGTTTTTACTTAACACAAATTCATTTGTCTCAACCCTGCTTTACACAAACCCGCTCCATCTGCGCCTCCCCCCTCTCCCCTCGTGCCCTCCGTGCCCTCGGCGCTCTCCGTGTCAAATCCACTCCAGTCTACATTTACAAAAGAAATCAAAAAATACCTCTTGACCTTCCATGCTCCCCGTGCCACATTCCCTGCGTCACGACCAACCATCGTGACACGATCCGCCTTCGGATCGACCGCGCCAGAGCGCGAACACTCGGGTGTTCCCTCCGGCGCGGTCGGGTCGAAGGCATAACAAACGAAAGACCATTGTTATGACCGCACCCCACGGCTTCACCGCCTCCACCACCGCCACCCCGTCCCCCATCCTGGGTAGGACGGACGCCTCGTCTGTCCCAGCGGGCGCCTCGCCCGCTGCCTCGAACCCCCATCCCAGCCCCGCCCAAACACCCACCTCCCGCACTCCATCCCCTCTCTCCTCACCGTCGCCGTCTGCCAAGACCCGCACGCCAGCACCGGCCAAGATCCTTGCCTGTGGCCGTGCGCCAGCACCCTTTGATACCCTCACCCTCCCCCAGTACGACCAACTCCGCGACAAACTCCTCACCACCCGCCTCGAAACCCTCCAGGACTGGGCTCAAAAGGAATTCCCCACCTTCCAGCCCCCGCCCCGCCAGGCCTGGCTCGACCTCTACACCCGCACCCTCCTCCAGATCATCCGCGAAGAACGCCCCGCCACCAAAGATCTCGAACTCCTCCTCCTGGAGAAGTACCCCTCCAGCCACGGCTTCCGCATTGCCGATACCGCCATCGCCGGCCTCCAGCGCCATCTCGATGAAGCCCTCGCCCAACCCCAGCCCGACGCCAAACAAATCAAAATCTGGTTCACCCTCCTCATCGAACAAGAAAAAGTCGACATCGACCGCCATCGCTACGGCATGAAGCCACCTGCCAGTAAACTCTCCGAAGCACAAATCCGCAAAGAAATGTGGGACATCCTCGGCATCCCCATGGAAGACCAAAACCGCGTCGAAGCCGAAATCCAGGCCGACCGCGCCAAAGAAGCCGCCGCCCTGGGTAGGACGGACGCCCCGTCCGTCCCCGCGGGCGCCTCGCCCGCGGAACCGCCCACCGAACCCACCCCCGACAATCCACACCACCCCACCGACCTCCTCGGCCAACCCATGGACCAACCCACGCACCACTCCGAAAGTCGCACGCCAGCCCATCCGTTCTCGGCCTTCATGGCCCTCCCGCTCGATCCCTCCACCGACATCGATGCCCCTTCGGGCACCGGCACGGCCTCCACTTCCCCTGGCGCAGCACCAGAAAGGAGCCATGCGCAAGCACCCGATCTATCCGGCCCCACTCAAAAAACAGGGGGGGGTGCCCACCGACCGAACGGCCCCCTCACCAGCCTCTCAACGCCCAACTAACCTGAATCCAGACAAACTAACTGGAACTTAAACTAACTAACAAAACCAACTAACCACAACCCGGCTCGCCACCACCACGCCACGGTGCTTCACCGCCGCCATCACTCACGACGGCGGCGGTCAAACCCCTTGCATTGTCGTCGAGCCCAACCCCGTGCCCCTATGATGCTCGACGCCCTCCGCATTCTCAAACCCTACCAACTCGACTGGCTCAAAGACCAAAGCCGCTTCAAGATCGGCCTCTGGTGCCGCCAGAGCGGCAAAGACTTCACCGCCTCCGCCGAAGCCGTCCTCGATTGCCTCCGCACCCCCAATACCCACTGGCTCATCGTCGCCGCCGGCGAGCGCCAGGCCCTCGAAACCCTCCGCAAAGCCGCCGACTGGACCCGCGCCTTCCACCACGCCCTCGCCTCCTGCGAAATCACCCCCTCCGCCGACGATCCCCGCACCCGCGTCGGCGAAATCACCTTCCCCAACGGCTCCCGCCTCACCGCCTTGCCGGCCAAGCCCGAAACCATCCGCGGCTACTCCGCCAACCTCATCCTCACCGAATTCGCCTTCCACGAAAAAGCCGATCAACTCTGGCGCGCCATCTACCCCACCATCACCAACCCCCTCCGCGGCGGCCCCAAAAAAATCCGCATCCTCAGCACCCCCAACGGCCGCGCCAACAAATTCCACGAACTCTGGTCCGAAACCCCGGGTAGGACGGGCGCCTCGCCTGTCCCAGCGGGCGCCCCGCCCGCTGAACCGAACGCCAACCCCAATCCCGTCCAACCAGACACCACCAACACTCCACCCGCCTCCTCTCCACTTGGCCGTGCGCCAGCACCCTCACCGTGGCCGTCTGCAAAGACTGCGCCAGCACCATACACCCGCCACCGCGTCACCATCCACGACGCCGTCCGCCAGGGCCTGCCCCTCCCCATCGAAGAACTCCGCCGCGGCCTCAACGACCCCGAAGCCTGGGCCCAGGAATACGAATGCGAATTCATGGACACCTCCTCCGTCCTCCTCCCCTACGACCTCATCCACGAGTGCGAAGACGAAGCCGCCCTCGAACACTCCTCCGCCCACCAACTCTCCCAAATCCAGGGCGACCTCTACGCCGGCCTCGACTTCGGCCGCAAGCGCGACCTCACCGTCTGCTGGATCCTCCAAAAACTAGGGGGGGTGCTCTGGACCCGCGAAGTCCTCGCCCTCCCCGCCACCTCCACCGCCGACCAATTCGAAAACCTCCGCCCCCGCCTCCAGCGCTGCCGCCGCGTCGCCCTCGATTACACCGGCGCCGGCGTCGGCCTGGGCGACCTCCTCGTCCGCGCCCTCGGCCAGCACCGCCCCGGCACCCCCTGCGGCGGCAAAGTCGAACTCTGCCACTTCACCCCCGCCCTCAAAGGCGAACTCTTCCCCAAACTCCGCGCCGCCTTCGAAGCCCGCCACCTCCGCATCCCTATCTCCCCCGACATCCGCGAAGACCTCCACGGCCTCTACAAAACCGTCACTCCTAACGGCCACCTCGCCTACCGCGCCGCCCACACCCCCGACGGCCACTCCGACCGCGCCACCGCCCTCGCCCTCTCCCTCCACGCCACCCACCCCTAAAAAAAACAGGGGGGGGTGCCGCCCCGTTCTGAAACTGACCCCATCGACAACCCCTATGAAACACACGATTTTCCACCACCCGGGTAGGACGGGCGCCCCGCCTGTCCCGTTCGGGCGCCTCGCCCGAACGACCTGGCTCCCAGAGACCTTGTGCCTTTTAGATGCGTTCGCCCTATCCGGTCACTTGCCCATCCTTCTCGAGTCCCTCGTCCGAACCACCTTGCCCCGCGAAAAATCGGCTCAGAATCCGTCTGATCTCCGGCACATGCACCGTCGCCACCTCCCAGACGATGCGCAGGTCCACATTCGCGTAATCGTGCGCCACGATGTTGCGCATGCCCCGCATCTTGCGGAACGGCAGCTCCGGCAGGCCCTGCTGCGTGGCCTCCGCCAGGTGCGCGGCCGCCTCTCCGATGATCTCCAGCCGGCGGATCACCGCATCCTGCTTCTCCGCATTTCCGGCAAACCCGGAGGCCTCGATCCCTTCCACATACTGGGAGATTCTCCCCGCCGACTCCCAAATATCCCGCAACCGTCCCAGTTGCTCAGCATCCATCTCCGCATCCATACAACGGGACCGCTGTCCGCAAGATATTCTCCCGCGCCAGCTGGTTCGGCGATTTTCCGAGAGACGAGCGCAGCACAAAATCCACCCGCCTCCCCAGCAATTCCTCGGCCTCCCCGGCCATTTCCAACAGCGCGTCCGTCGAAACGGACCGCGCCGGATCCAGCGTCACCAGCAGGTCCACGTCGCTCCCGGCCGTCCCGTCGCCCCGGCTCGCCGAGCCGAATACCTCCAGCCGTTGGATGCCATGCTTCTCGCAGTACGGCCCAAACAAACGGCGCATTTCGCTCAACGCGGGTGGCTTCGGCACAGCCGGCATGGCCCGAACCTACCGCCCTCGCCCCGTTCCTTCAACCATTCCCCCCATCCGCCCCTCCGGCCGCGCCCTCCCCGAAACCCCATGCCCCGCTCGATCCGACCGATCCGACCGATCCGACCGATCCGTCAGACCTCCCCATCTCCCCTCCCGAAAAACAAGGGGGGCACCCACTGCGGTATAACCCAACAACCTTAACCCATTGCTTTTGCCCCACTATGAGCCAATATTCCTCCATGCAATTACACCGGTTTCCCCCAACCGCCCTGCTCCTTTCGGCCCTCCTCCTCCTCGCGGTCCCCACCCGCGCCGTCGACGTCATCCTCATCGACCAGCAAAACGTCAACCTGCCATTTACTTGGGCGGGAGGACCGCGCCTCCACGATGTCTGGGGCCAGCGATTCAAGGCTGGAGTCTCGGGGCAACTCATCGCGGTAGAATTGGCGGCGGAGAGGCACACCGCATCGCCGGATAATCTCGACGTTTCCATTCTGAACGCTTCGCGATCGACCATACTCGCGAAAGTTCTGACTCCCCCGAGACAACTGCCGCGAGGCACGAACTTGCTCGTAGTCGATCTGTCGGCGGCAAACCTCCAGGTTTCTGCGGGCGAGGACTACTATATCGATGTCCGAACCGATGGTAATTCCTATCACTTTCTCCTGCTGGGATGCCCCGATAACTTCTGCACGCTCGACGCCTATACGCGCGGCTATGCTCATCAGGGCAATCAAAAACGCCAGGAAGACGTGATCTTTCGCACTCATGTGAAGGCCATAGGATCTAGTATCGGTGCTCCAAAAATCGTGGCGCAGCCCTTCGACCTCAACGCTCTCCGGGGAGAACCGGCCGCCTTCCGCGCTCTCGCCACCGGCGACCTCCCCACGACCATCCAGTGGTATCACGATGGCTCACCCGTACCCGGCGGTACAGGCTGGACCCTGAATATCCCTGCCGCGTCCGTCTCGGATGAAGGAGAATACTGGGTGGAGGTTAGAAACGCTGCCGGTGTGGCCGTTTCCAAACGTGCCAGGCTTGCGACGTTTCAAGGTCCGGAAGTGATCAGCCAAACCACCCACGGTTTCTCACCGCCTGGGGATACCGTCACACTTTTCGTGGATGCCCTTGCCAAAGGCATCGTTACCTACCAGTGGTACAAGGACGACGCCCCGTTGCCTGGAAAGAATGATAGAGGGTTCAGTTTTGTCGCTCAAATTGCTGACTCCGGCCGCTACTGGGTCCGGCTCACGGACGACAACGGAGCGGGCGACTCCGCTCCTATAGATGTGCTCGTGCGGGATGATTCGGCTCGGGAAAAGTGGCGGGCACCAGTCAATGCGGGGCAGACGCCTGTTGTCGATTCTCTGGGTAGTTCCTACTATATCGGTCTGGACGGACTCGCCGTCGGAGTCCGTCCAGACGGTGGGATTAAGTGGCGATCTGCCATCCCGACGGGCGGCGGACAATCGCCACCTGTCCTTCTTCAAAGCGGCCGGATTCTGAGCGCCGCAGGCGGAATCAAGTCCTTCCACCCTGACCTCGGAACGCTCGGCCTGGATGTCCCGAACGACAGCCCGATCCGAGTCCCTACTACCTATGACCCAGAACAGGACAAAGCTTGGCTCCTCGACGCTGATGGAGACTTAACATGTATGAACGCGACGACGGGCGCCGTCCTCTGGCAGAAACGATACTTTACTGATAGCTGGAACGTGGAACCCGTGATGCATCGGGGCGTAGGCAGGCTCTACGTGCCAGGTCCGCGAGGCCGGTTCCTCGCATTGTCGGCGGACAATGGAAGCATTCTTTGGGAACGAACGATCAACGCTTTCGGGCCTTTGGCCCTCGACACATCCGGTATCGTTTATGTCAGAGATCAGACGGCGCTCCTCGCTTTGGATGGAGCCAACGGTGCCACCAAATGGCGTTATGAACTCGCTCGAAATGTGTGGGCGCCAATCATCGTTGCCCGGGAGAATCTCTTCTTTCCCGACAGCCACGAGATCGTCTGCCTCGATCTGGCCGGCCAGCTCAAGTGGAGATCCTCCATTTCTCCTTACCTTCATGCGTCCAGCGCTGCGCTCGCTCAGGACGGCACCCTTTACGTGAGCTTTGGTCAATTTGTCGTTGCTCTGGATAGTGCCACGGGCCTTCGCCAGTGGGACTACCTGGGTCGGTGGGGCGGAGGCCTAACCATCGGAGTGGATGGGTCGATCCTCTTCATGACCGGGAGCTACGGTTTATCCGATCCGTATATCGTGGCGTTGCAAGGAAGTTCCCCACTGGCGAATACCTCCTGGCCGAAAAATCGCGGCAACCTCGCCAACAACGGCAGCTTGCGTGTTCAGATCGACCGGGCCTTGACCGTGCCGAAACTGGGATCGTACCGTGAAAGCGCGCGCTTCACCGTGCCCATCCTTCTCAAAAGCTTCGGCGATGTCGGCGGCATGACCTTCACCTTTCCTTATCAGGATGCCTATATGAACGAGCCGGAATGGACGTGGTTGGGCGCTGCCGCCCAAGCCACGGCGCAAGTTAATACTAGCACTCCTGGCCTCATCCGCGCCGCCTTCGCCTTGGGCAATGGCACCATTCCTGCCGGTGAAGTCCCCATCGCGCAAGTTTCCTTCCGCGCGCGGAGCGTTCCCCGTAGCTTTTACGTCGCGCTGGCCGCTACGCCGCTTGAAGTCTATCGCAGCGTTGGACTTCCCGTTTTCGGCGCTACCGACTCCATCGCCGGCCGCGTCCGCCTCGTCATCCGCGATTTCCCCGGCGACAACAACGGCAACGTCCGCCTCGATGTCGCCGACGCCTCGGCGATCCTCCGTCTCCTTACCCTGCTCGATCCCACCCGCCCGTGGGACATCCCTGGCAACGATCTCAACTTCAACAACCTCGTCGATACCGGCGATGCCATCCGCGTCCTCCGCGTCGTCGCCGGCCTCGATCCCCAGCCGCCCGGAGCCGCCGCTCCTCTCACCGCCTTCTCCGCTGCCTCGGGTAGGATGGACGCCCCGTCCGTCCCCGCAGGTGCCTCGCCTGCGGGGACGGCCGCCTCCGGCGCCCTCACCCTCGAAGCCGATCCCGCCACCGCCGCTCCCGGCCAGACTATTCGCGTCCGCGTCAAAATCTCCGGCCGCACTGAACCCCTCGCCGGAGCCTCCTTCACCCTCGGCTACCCCGCCGAAGCCCTCCGCCTCGCCGGCCCCGAATCCATCCGCACCGGCTCCCTCGTCCCCACCGGCGCCGCCCAGGTCTGGAATCTCTCCCCCGCCCAAACCGATTTCGCCCAACAGGATGGCCACCTCACCCTCGCCCTCAGCTCCGGCGAACCCTGGCCCTCAGATAACTCAGGCAATGGCGTCCACCACGGAGTCCTCGCCGAATTCACCTTCACAACCACCGCAGCTTTCGCCACGCGCTCCACTTGGCCCATCACCCTCCGCTCCATCGATCTCTCCGCCGGCCTCGACCTCGAGCGCCATCCCGATGGCACTCTCCTCCTCGGCGCTCCCGCCCCCGCCGTCCCGATCCTTTCCGCCCGCCGCACCGAAACCGGCCTCCACCTCGCCCTCGCCGGCCACCCCGGCGCCCGCTACCGCCTCGAGACCTCCCCCGACCTCCAAACCTGGTCCCTCATCGCCACCCTCACCACCCCGCTCAACACCACCGACCCCCTCCCCATCGAGCTCCCCCTCCTCGAAACCCCCTCCCCCCGCTTCTACCGCGCCCTCCCCCTCACCCCATGAAAACCCATCCCAACCCCGCCTTCCCCTCCCGTGGCTAGCGAATGCCAAAAAACGGTTGGCCCGCGCCGCCCGTCCGGGCTCTCTTGAATCCACCGAAAACCGAACTTAAATTCAGGGCGTATTTGGGAGACTGATCGAATCATGCAACCGGACAAATTTACGATGAAAACGCAGGCCGCGCTCCAAGCCGCGCAGACCCTCGCTCGCGAGCGTTCCCATCAGGAGATCGATGCCGAGCACCTCCTCCTCGCCCTCCTCCAGCAGGAGGATAGCCTCGTGCCGCCCCTCCTCCAGAAACTCGGCGTCGCCCTCCCCAAACTCGAGTCCGCTCTCGCCGCCGAGCTCGACCGCCGCCCCAAAGTCACCGGCAGCGGCGCCCGCGATGTCTTCATGGGCGGCAACCTCCAGCGCACCCTGACCGCCGCCGAGGCCGCCGCCGCCAAGATGAAGGACGAATACGTCAGCACCGAGCATCTCCTCCTCGGCCTGCTCGACGACGGCGGCCCCAGCCTCAAAAAACTCTTCCAAACCCATCACGTTCGGCGCGAGGATCTCCTCAAAGCCATGAGCAGCCTCCGCGGAAACCAGCGCGTCACCGATCCCAACCCCGAGGACAAGTTCCAGACCCTCGACAAATACGGCCGCGACCTCACCGCCGCCGCCCGCCAGGGCAAGATCGATCCCGTCATCGGCCGCGATAACGAGATCCGCCGCGTCATGCAGGTCCTCACCCGCCGCACCAAGAACAACCCCGTCCTCAT
>CAYZKY010000183.1:0-11070 GCA_964478815.1 uncultured Verrucomicrobiota bacterium | reverse complement strand
CTACGACGCCGAGCGCGGCATCGGCACGCTGCACATCGAAGAGATCAGCCGCGCCTCCGCCGAGCAGCGCAAGGGCCGTGCCGGCCGGACCGCGCCGGGGACCTGCCGGCGGCTTTGGACCGAAAGCAACCATCTCAACCGCCCCGAGCGCCACACGCCGGAAATCCATCGCTCCGACCTCGCGGAGATCGTGCTGCTGCTCCATTCGCTGGGGGTCGCCAAGGCGGTGGAGTTCGACTGGCTCGACCGCCCGGAACCGGCAGCCGTGGAACGCGCCGAAGCGCTGCTTTTTCTGCTCGGCGCGCTGGACGAAGCCGGCGTAACCCCCATCGGCCGCGACATGCTCCGGCTTCCGATGCATCCGCGTTACTCGCGCATGTTGATCGAAGCGCGCCGGCATGGGTGCGTGCCCGAAGCCGCGCTCTGCGCCGCGCTGGTGAGCGGACGCGATCTCCTCGTCCGCCTGGGACGGGACGACAAGCATGTCGCGCAAGCCCGGGAGGACTTTGAGAACTCGGACCAATCCGATTTTTTCGTGCTGATGCAGGCTTTCACCTTTGCGCGCGAAAACCGGTTCGACCTCGACGCGTGCCGCCGCCGGGGCATCCATGCGGTCACGGCTCGCCAGGTCGAGCAAACCTGGCGGCAGATCGTCGACGTGGCCCGGGATCGAAAGCTCTTCGACGAGAAAGCGGCGCGCCAGCCCACCGGGGAAGGCATGCAGCGCGCCATCCTGGCCGGGTTCGTCGATCAGCTCTGCGTGCGCAGGGATCAAGGCACGCTCGATTGCCGGCTGACCGAAGGGCGCACGGCGGCGCTGGCTCGCGAGAGTGTCGTCGGCAAGGCCCCGCTCTTCGTCGCGGCCAGCATCCGTGAAATCACCGGAAAAGGCGGCGCCTTGACGCTGCTGGGACTGGCCACGGCGGTGCGGGTCGAGTGGTTGCCCGAGATGTTTCCCCAGCATCTCTCCAGCGCGGCCGAACATGTGTACGACCGGACGCACAAGCGCGTGGCGGCCATCCGCACCCTGCGCTTCAAGGATCTGGCGTTGGCGCAGGAGCACCAGAAGCAACTCGATCCCGCCTTGTCGGGGCTGGCCTTAGCCGAGGCGTATCAAGCCGGCTTGTTCGAACTCCCAAATTTCACGCACGAACTCAAGCAATTCATCGCGCGCGTCCAACTGCTCGTGCGAGCGTCTCCCGAGCTGGAATTCCCCAGCTTCGATGCCGCCGCCCTGAAAGCCTGCCTGGGCCGCGCCTTCTCCGGACTTTCGCTGGCCAAGGAAGCTCAAGCCGCGAACCTTCGGACTGCAATTCTCAGCCACCTGGAGCCAGAACAGCGGACATGGCTGGATGAACTTGTTCCGCTGGCCATCCCCTGGCACGACGACCGCAAGGTGAAACTCCAGTATTCGGAACAAACCGGGGACAGAGTCGTGCCGCCGGAATTTCAGGCCAAACTGCACGAGTGCTTTGCCATCCGCCATCACCCCAGCATTGCCGAAGGGAAAGTCCCGGTTCGGCTTTGGCTCTGCGCTCCCGATGGCAAACGCCTCGCTCCTACCGAGAACTGGCCGGAATTCCGGGCCAAGGAATATCCGAAGCTGAAGCCGGCGCTCCAAAAGAAATACCCCGGCTTCACCTGGCTGTAAGCCGGCCTCCGGCCCAAGCCGCTCGCGGCCGGGGCCAGCCCGTTACCACCACAGCCAGTTGATGTCGGGCGCGCGGCCGGCCAGGGCGTTCATTTCCGCGGTCGGCCGGAAAGAGAAGAATTCCACATGGGTATCGCCGAAGAGCATGTTCATGCGGTTTTTGCCCTTGTAATTGTGCCACATGTGCTGTCTTTGGGTGACATCCCGGTTCGAGTGCCAGATCCAGTCGCCCTGGATAATCTTCGTTGTCGGGCGCTTGGCAATTTCGGTCTCCTTGATGGAAATGTTGCTCCGGTCGCCCGCCACGCCGCACACCTTTTTCACCATGTAGTAATCGAACGAGAATTCCGTGAGGTAACTGTTGCCGTACTGGTTGAAGCAGTTGGTAAACCGCACGCTCGGATTCCGGTTCGCGGTCGACCAGAAGTCTCCCTTGTCGGAGGGGCAGCGGAACACTTCGTAGGTCGTTCCGATATACTTGTTCAAGGGCCGGTTGGTGGCCGCCGTGAACACGTCGTACGTGCCATCCTTTCCGCCGGTCGAGGCCCAATCCCGGATCGCCGGGTAGTAGCTGTTGTTCTCATCGGCGTAGAAGAAGTAGGCCTTGCCGATCTGGGACTGGTTGGCCACGCACTTGATGGCATGAGCCTTCTGTTTCGCCCGGCTCAGCGCCGGCAGGATCATCCCCGCGAGGATCGCGATAATCGCGATCACCACGAGCAGTTCGATCAAGGTGAAACCCTTGGCCGCGGGGGCTTCGGCGGCTCCGAATCGGGGGGCGCTCACGCGCACATTCGCTAGGTGAATCATCCTAGATCGGCTACTTGAGACGGGCGGAGCGGTCAAGCGAAAAAGGCCACCCCAGCCTGTGCTTTTGCCGGCCCGCCCGCCGCTCGGTCTTCCGGCGCGGGTAGTTCGGTAAAACCGACGCGACCGTTCACCGGCCCCGCCGCTACCACCACCGAAAATTGATATCGGGCGCACGGCCTGCGATGGCGTTCATTTCCGCCGTGGAGGGGAAATTGAAAAACTCGACGTGCGTATCGCCGAACAACATGTTCATCCGGTTCTTGCCTTTGTAATTGTGCCAGATGTGCTGCTTGTGGGTGACATCGCGGTTCGAATGCCAGATCCAGTCCCCCTGGATGATCTTGGTCGTCGGACGGCGGGCGACCTCGGTTTCCTTGATCGAGACGTTGTTCCGATCCCCGGCCACGCCGCACACCTTCTTGACGCCGAACGCGTCGAACGAGAATTCGGTCAGGTAACTGTTGCCGTACTGCTGGAAGCAATTCGTGAACTTCACACTTGGGTTGCGATACTGGGTCGACCAGAAATCCCCCCGATCCGACGGGCAGCGGAACACCTCGTAGGTCGTGCCGATGTACTTGTTCAACGGCCGGTTGGTGGCGGCGGTGAACACGTCGTATGTCCCATCCTTGCCGCCGGTCGAAGCCCAGTCGCGAATGGCCGGGTAATACCCGTTGTTCTCATCGCAATAGAAGAAGTAGGCCTTGCCGATTTGCGATTGGTTGGCCACGCATTTGATCGCGAGCGCCTTTTGCTTCGCCTTGCTTAAAGCGGGCAGGATCATGCCCGCGAGGATGGCGATAATCGCGATCACCACCAGCAATTCGATCAAGGTAAAACCCCGGTGGGAGGGAATGCCCGGCCCGCCCGTAAACCGCGCGCGCGCGGCCGCTGTAACCTGGTGATTCATTGCAGATCGGCTACTCGGCGCGCCACGAACGGTCAAGCGCAAAACCGACATTTCCACTGTGCCTTTGCGTGCCCGCCCCCGGCTGGCATGAGACGGCCTACCACCAGAGCCAGTTGATATCGGGAGGACGTCCGCCCATCGCGATCATCTCCGCCGTGGACGGGAACTTGAAGAACTCCACATGCGTATCGCCGAAGAGCATGTTCATCCGGTTCTTGCCCTTGTAATTGTGCCAGATGTGCTGCCGGTGCGTGACATCCCGGTTCGAATGCCAGATCCAGTCCCCCTGAATGATCTTCGTCGAGGGCCGTTTGGCGATCTCCGTCTCCTTGATCGACGGATTGTTGCGGTCCCCCGCCACGCCGCAGACCTTCTTCACGCCGAACGAATCGCCGGAAAACTGCGTCAGGTAGCTATTTCCGTACTGCTGAAAGCAATTCGTGAACTTCACGCTCGGGTTGCGAAATTGGGTCGACCAAAAATCGCCCTTGTCCGACGGGCAGCGGAACACTTCATAGGTCGTGCCGATATGCTTGTTGAGCGGCCGGTTCGTCGCGGCGGTGAACACGTCGTACGTCCCGTCCTTGCCACCGGTCGAGGCCCAGTCCCGAATCGCCGGATACGACCCATTATTCTCGTCGGCATAGAAGAAGTAAGCCTTGCCGATCTGAGACTGATTGGCCACGCACTTGATGGCATGGGCTTTCTGCTTGGCCCGGCCCAGAGCGGGTAGAAGCATGCCCGCGAGAATGGCAATGATCGCGATGACCACCAGCAATTCGATCAAGGTAAATCCATGGGGATCGTTTGCTGAAGCCGGGCGAAAAACCCATCTCGATTGGCCCGCTCCGAAGGGGTGATTCATGTTCCAATCGGGTAATCGACGCCTCCGAAACGGTCAAGGGAAAACCGCCACAATTCGCGGCCGAACCGGCTCTCGCGACGCGTCTCCTGCCATCGGGAAGGACGATCTCGGGCTTTAGTTCGGAGCCCGGCCTAAACGTCGATGACCGGACCGTTCCCTTGGCGAGGGGCTCGCCCCTGGCTGGCGTGCCGGGACCGGCTGGAGTCGGGACCCAGGACGAGATTCCCGATGATCGAAATGATGCTGATCACGATAGCTCCGAAAAGCGCGGCCCAGAAGCTCTGCACCTCGAACCCGCGCACCACGCTGCCGACGAAATAGAGCAACACCGCATTGATCACCAACGTGAAAAGTCCCAGGGTGACCAGCAGCAACGGCAAGGAAAGCAGCAGCAGAATCGGACGCAAAAAGGCATTCAGGATGCCCAGCAGGAGGGAGGCGCCCAACAGCGCGAGAGGCGTCGCGGCTTCGATGCCCGGCACGATGCTCGAAGCCGCCAGCACCCCGATCGAGATCAGAGCCCAGTTGCGCAAAAATGATTTGGCGGCAGGAGGCATACTTAGCTTGGCTCGGCGAAAAGTATCTTCGCCGTCTTTCGCCCTGCCAACGTGGCACGGCCAAGGCTGGCGGGCAACAGGCAGAATTCTCCCGTCGCCAGAAGATTCGGATGAGGATCCCCCTCAATGACCACTTCCCCTTCCACCACGCCCACCACGAGCGCCGTGCTCAATGGGAGGGTTAGCGCGTCGCCGGCCGTGAGCGTCGCGCAGCTCGCGCGAAAATAGGGACTCTCCACTACCGGGGTCGGGCCACGCTCGCGGCCCGTCGGAGTCATGGCCGGCTCGAAATCATGGAAGTCGATGCATGCGAGCGATTCCCGCACATGCAGGGCGCGGGCCTGGCCACGGTCGTCCCGGCGATTCCAATCGAAGACGCGGTAGGTGGTATCTGAGTTTTGCTGAATTTCGAAGATCACCAGGCCCCCGCCGAGGCCGTGAACCCGCCCGCTGGGCAGATAGAGAACATCGCCAGTTCGCGGCACGATCCGGTGAAAACAGGCCGCCACGGATCCGTCCGCTAAGCGCGCCTCAAATTCAGCGCGGGTTGCCCCCCGGCGGAGCCCGGCGAAAATCTCCGCTCCCTCCCTCGCCTCGGCCACGTACCACATCTCGCTCTTCGGTTCGCCGCTCAACCCCGCGGCCAATGCCGGCGGCGGATGCACCTGCAGCGAGAGCCGCTCCTCGGCATCGAGAATCTTCACCAGCAAGGGGAACCGGCCACCCACCGCCCTCCCCTGACCCAGCAAGGCCCCCTCGTGCGACTTCAGCACCGCCGCCAGCGTCTCGCCGGCCAATGGGCCATACGCGATCCGCGAGGCCGCTTCCGGCCGGTCGGAAATCTCCCAGGATTCTCCAATCCTGCGACCCGGCGGCAGGGCCTTGCCATAGAGCCGTTCGAGATTCCGCCCGCCCCACAGCCGTTCCTGGAAGATGGGCTCGAACCGCAGCGGGTACAGCTTCATGCCGCCGCCGGCTCGCGCTCGAGCACTGTGCCGAAACCGCGGAATTTCTCGTACCGCCGGCGCAAACGGTCAGGACCGGAAATCGCCTGAACTTCGGCCAGATGCTTGTGCAGGCAGGTGTGAAGAGTCTGCCCCATGCCCGCCGGGTTGTTGTGGGCGCCGCCGAGCGGCTCGGGAACGATATCGTCCACCAGCCCCAGCTCGCGCAAATGCGTGGCGGTGATCTTTAGCGCCTCGGCCGCGCGGGCGGAAGCAGCGCGATCCTTCCACAGGATGGCCGCGCAGCCTTCCGGGCTGATCACCGAATAATACGCGTTCTCCAGAATCAAGACCCGATCCGCCACGCCGATCCCCAACGCCCCTCCCGATCCCCCCTCCCCGATCACCGCCGCGATGATCGGCACCTCCAGCAACATCATCTCGCGCAAATTCACCGCGATCGCTTCCGCGATGTGCCGCTCCTCGGCCCCAATGCCGGGATAAGCCCCAGCCGTGTCGATCAAGGCGATGATCGGCAAGTGAAATTTGTCCGCCAGCTTCATCAGCCGGAGCGCCTTCCGATACCCTTCCGGGTGCGCGGAACCGAAATTCCGTTTAATATTCTCCTTCGTGTCCCGCCCCTTCTGCGTCCCCAGCACCAGCACCTTCTCGTCCCCGAGATGAGCGAAACCGCCCACGATCGCATGATCGTCCGAATACAGCCGGTCGCCGTGCAACTCCGTAAAATCGGAGAAGGCCGAGCCGAAATAATCCAGCGAGTACGGCCGGCGCGGATGCCGCGCCAGTTGCACCCGCTGCCACGGAGTGAGGCTCGAATAAATCGTCCGCCGGGTTTCCTCCAGCTTCCGCTCGATCTGCGCGATCTCCGGCTCCAGGCTCACCGCCGGATGGCCCTTCAGCTCGTCCAGCTTCCGCTGGAGTTCGATGATCGGCTTTTCGAAATCCAAATAATGTTTCATGTCTGGCGTGTCCCCGACCGATGGGCTGATACTCTAGGAACCTCCCGCCTCGCGCGCAACCGCAAAGGGCAGTCAACGACCAGGCAGCAAAACCCCTCAATTTCTGAACGCCCGGCCCGGCTTCGTCGACCGCGCTCCGTACGACGTTCGGGAATGAGCCTCCTTGATGTTGTCCCGGGCGGGGCGGGCATCGAATCTGGAGGAATTATGAGGGGCAGGAAGGGGCATTTCAGGCTTTTTTTGCACGGCAAGAACGGTCGGAGGGATGGGTGCTGGTTTCCGGGAATAAGTAGAGTATGTAGGATCGGCTGAGTGGCAGGGGCGCGTTTGAGCAAACGGTGCCGAAGAGGGCACGCCCCCCCTGTTTTTGATGCGATGGGCGGGGAGGTCCGGCGTGGCTCTGTTTCGGAATTCGGACTGAACGTCAGTGCAGCGCTCTCCTCTTTTGCCCGGATGGATGGCTCGGCGGGACACTTGCCTGCTGAGGGGAGATGTTGAAACGCGGTCCCCACTGGCAGGGGTCAATCCACGGCGGGCAGCACTTCCGGATAGGGGCCGAGAAATCGTTCGCCGTCGAAATGGATCAGATGTTCCGGATTTTCGGCGACCCACACTTCGGTCTCCCAGGAGATCTGGGTTAGAAATTTACGCATCGCCGCACGGGTCGAGAAGGCGGTGATGAAAACCAAGCCGGCCTTGCAACCGGCGAAGAGGTCTTTCAGCTCTTTGCGCCGTTTGCCATCGACCGGGCCGGCGCTGGTGACGGCTTCCTGAACTTTTCGTTCACGAGCACTTGCCAAGCCGGAGTGGGTTCGCCCAGCCATCAGAAAAGTTGCGCGTTCACCAAGGCATCGAGTGCTGGCTGCGGCAGGCCGGGATCGTCGATGCTCCGGCCAAGCCTTTCGAGTTCCTCCAGGGAGGGGTACTTGAGGTTCCGCAAATCGGTGGCATTCACTTGAGTGTGCCCATTAAACTGGCGGACGCAGGTGTCGAGCACTGTCGAGTTCAAGTAAGCCGCCAAGCCCTTGGCGAGATCCATCGAGAGCCCGCCGCCGTCGCGGTGGAAATAGTTGAGATGATTTTCGAATCCCACCAGAGGCGAATCGATACGCCCTGGGTCGTAGAGGCAAGCCACAAGGCGCTTGCGCTCCTCCTTCGCCGTGAATCGTTTCACCAGCACGTAAATGCCGCACGGCATGAGCAGGTCCCGAGTCTGTTCGTTGCGGACGATGGCATTCGGCTTTCGCGAGCGAGCTTTCGGCCAATGCACAAACCCGCCGTTGAAGTGACAGGGGTAAATTAACGGCACGGTGCCGGGTCCGGCTTCCTGGCGGAGAAACGCCCGCGCGCGGAAATCAACGACGCGCCCGGTCGATACGGACAGATCCAGATCCGAGAGCGAGGCCGAAAGCCGCGCCAGAGCCGCCCGGGCACCATCGTGCGCACCGTCTTCGGGCAAGTGGATGAACTGTTCAGGATCGCCGGGGGCGACGACCTCGGGGTAACCCACGGCTCGTTCGCTGACGAAAGCACCGGCGGCGCCGCTGCTGCTGGAAATGACGACGCGCCGCGGCTTGGAAGCGCCTTTGACGGCGTGGAGAATGATATTCTCCTGAAGCACACGATCGCGGCGAAAGGCGGCCGAACGCGAAGCGAAGACATGCAAACGTTGGATGGCCACCGTCTGGAGCAGATCGATGCGAAACGATTTGAAGTAGGGACCGTTGCAGAAGCTCCGCGGCGTGATGGCCACCAGTTCGCCCCGGTCCGCCAACAGCCGGGCGATCAGGGCCACGAACCCGGTGTAGAGATTGGTCGTTTCAATGCCGGCGGAGCGAAGCAGAAGCCGGACGGTGGAATCGCTGCGAATTTTGCAGTAGGGCGGATTGACGATGGCGGCATTGAATCGAGGCAAGGGCGCCGCAAACAGATCGCCCCGCAACCGAAGCGCCGCGTATTCGAAGAAATCTTCGCGAACCAAGGCAGCGGCGAAACGGATGCCGGCCCGAGCGCAGCGCTCCCGGCATTCGGCCAGGGTCGCCCTCAATGGTTCCAGCATGGTTTCATCCAGCTCGATCGCGGTAATGGAAATGCTCTCCGGCTTCAGCCGACGCGCGCAGAGCCTCCGCACCAACGCCGCCGAGAGCGCGCCCTGCCCGGCTCCGGCATCGAGCACATTCCAGTCCGGCCAGGGAGAACCGAACAGGGAAGCCATGAAATCCGCCACGGAATCCGGCGTAAGGAACTGCCCCAAGGCGTGGCGCCTGACTTCGTCTGGAGGGACGAGCAGTTGCTCATCTCCTGGGTGTTTTGCGGAAATCGTCACCGGTCTGGCCGTGATTCTAGCGCAATTCGACCCGCCAGCAACGTGAGATTCACTCGGGCGGGGGCGAGCGCGGGGAACCCGTCCGGCCGGCACGGGAAGACGACCGGATTCGAGCACGCGAGATCGCTGCGCGACGTGTTTGCCGAAACGAGAGTGGCGGGCGGTTACCGGGTGGCGGGCGGGGCGTTGGTGTCGGCGGGGAGGCCGAATTTTTTGCGCATGCGGAGTTCGTGGTAGCGCTCGAGGCGGGAGAGTTTTTCGGCGTGTTCGGGGGTGAGTTTGGCGGCGATGCGGCTGTTGGAGACGCGCATGGTCTGGAGGATGTGCTCGACGCAGCGGGTTTGTTCTTCGCGGTATTCGCGGCAGGCTTCGTCGACGAGGGGCTGGAGGATGGCGATCTCTTCGGGAGCGAGGTTGAGCTTCTGGCGGAGGAGTTCGTCGAAGGAGGCTTCGATGGTCTTGGGCTCGTAGCGGCGTTCGACGCGCTTTTTGGCGGTGCCGGCGACGAGGATGCCGCCGGAGAGGCCGCCGAGGAGGAAGATGGCGACGAGGGAGAGGAGAACGACGGGTTGGGAAAGCGGTTGGGAAAAGGGTTTCACTCGGGGTGGCGCGGGGGTCACTCGGTTATGGCGGCGTCGGAGGCAGAGGGAAGGACGGCGAGGGTGGGCGCCCATTCATCGACGAAGAGGTCGGCATGCAGGGCGGCGGACAGGAGGAGGGCAAGGCTGGCGCAGGCGACGCCCCAGCGGAGGGAGCCGAGCCAGGCGGGCGGGCGGCCGTGGGCGAGCCAGTGGGCGACGAGGCGCGTGGCGAAGCCGGCGGGGGCCTCGGCGGCGGCATCCGAAACGACCGGAGCGGGCGCGGCTTTGGCGGCCTGGAAGAGGCGGGCGAGGGCGCGATCAAGGTGGTTCATAGGGATCCTTCCTGGTTAAAGCGCTTCAACATCTGGCGAAGTTTGGCGCGGGCGCGAAAGGCACGGACGCGGATGCGGACGCTGCTCCAGCCGAGGCGTTCCTGCACTTCGGCGATGGAGGCGTCCTGGAGTTCGGTGAGTTCAAGGACGAGGCGGTCTTCGGGGGAGAGGGTGGCGAGGAGTTGTTGCACGAGGTCGCGCGCGGCCAATTGGTCGATGGGGCGGGCTTCGTCGGGGCCGGAGAGGGCGGCTTCGAGGGCTTCCAACTGTTCCTCGGGGAGATCGGCCCAGCGTAGTTCGGGGCGGGATTTTTCGGCGCGGAGGTGATTGAGGCAGGTATTGACGGCGATGCGGGAGACCCAGTGCTCGAAGGGCGCGGCGGCCTGGTAGGCATCGAGATGGGCGAACATCTTCATGAAAATTTCCTGCATCAAATCTGCTTCGTCGAGGCGCCGGGGCAAACGCGTGCGAACGATCCTGGCCACCAGCGGGTACAGGTATTCGACCAACGCCCGGGCGGCTTCGGCGTCCTCCGCGCGCACCCGCTCGAGGCAGGCGATGACATCCAGACCAGCTTCCACGGTGGGGAGGGACGGTTCCCAGCGCTCACATTCGTATAGAACCGCCTGCGGCGGGCAATGTTTCAAGCCAAAATTGAGATCCCAGGAAGGCGCGCGGGGCATAATGAGGGGTGGGACAGGGTGCGACTTTTTGTGTCGGTCCCGCCGCCGCCGGAAAAACCGTGCGGAGGCCAGCTTCAACCTTGACTCATCCCATCTCTTCTCGCAAAATAACGTCATGACGACTCACTTTGAGGCGTCATTGCGAACCGGGGCCGTTCCGACTCGAACCGCTCCGTTTCCCAATGACCCGCCGACAGCGGTAACTGCTCACGCCCTCGGCCTCTCCATGCCCACGCTGGCCTTTCGCTGGCTCCCAGGCGTTCCGGCTGCCTGGCCCTTGAAACCCGTGTCCTGCCCGCTGGATTTGCACACCGAGGTGGGGCATTGACACACATTTCACAGCGATTTACACACTCTTACACACTCATTTACACAGATTTACACAGATTTACACACCATTTACACGCAATTTACACACCTCTTACCCACTC
>CAYZKY010000182.1:1115-11202 GCA_964478815.1 uncultured Verrucomicrobiota bacterium | reverse complement strand
GGGGGGGGGGTGGGGGGAGGGGGGGGGGGGGAAGCGCAGGGAGGGGAAGCTCCCTGTTGGGTCATGATCGTGGGGCCATCCGGGAACGGGTCGGAACAGGAGGCTCGGCGGGGGACCGGGACTGCTGTTCGGAGACGATCCGGACGACCACGAAACGGGGTTCGCAGTCATACCATTATCGTCGTGCGGCGGCGGGGGAAATTCAAGCGGGTGCCGGTGAACAATGTGATCAGCGTGACAACGGACGCTTTGACGGGCGGCACGCTGCGCCTGGCGTCTTTCGCACGGAACGCGGCAGGACTGTTGGCGTGGTGCTTCATGAGACAATAGGCATGGGTCTGCCTGGAGGCTTGGAGACAGGCTTCGGCCAAGGTTTTGAGAAAATCGCAGCGGCCGATGTGGCCCGGAAAACATCCCCCTGGCGGCCGCCCCGGCTCATGATGTAATAGATCAGGGCCGGGATATTGGATGCGCGGCGTACGTGGCAGGCACGCGATGCTCAGGGTTGCCGGAAGGATGTAAATCGAGAATATGTAAATAAACTTTACACAAATCACCTACATTTATCATATGCATTTTCTTATTTCATCCCCAACTTACTCATGTGCAACAACATGCATTGGCACGATTCTGTCGGCTTGTCTTGGCATGATAAATGCTCCACCCGGACTCACGGAGTTGCCCTGTTACAGCCGGTCTCAAAAACTGAATGGACCAACGTTCAGCGAGCCTGCAGAGTCGGCACGGTGCAATATTAAAAGGAGACGAATAATGAATACCCTGACTGTACCTCCAGAACACCAACCATCGCGGCGCGTGCCCCCCCCCCACACACACACTCGGACAGGTCCAGATTCCTCTGGTTTCCCGAGTTTTTGCGCGGCAGAGCTCTGTCACTCGTCGTGGGCGGGGCGTTGGCGCTAGGCTCGAGCTCCAGTCAATCATCAGAGATCATCGCACAACGTTACTTTCCCGCATCTACGAGAAACCCTGGAGATTACGGTTGCGGTGTCAATTTAACAGATTTACTAAACCTCCTAAAGCGTGTGGTGGAACTGGACTTAAACGTCCCAACATCACCGCTTGATGGGACGACGCGCGAATCGTTTAAGCTTTATTCGCACAGAACCGACCACTTGCACTCACTCAACGCTGGCACCACGATTCGCACACGCAATTTAGTTCCAGGTTTACACACCCTTTTTGGGTTCGAGTGGACTTCCACTGAACGATCAACTGAGGACACTTTGCAATTCTCCTATGAATTTGTGCGAGATCTTGGATTGAGAACGTACCTTGTCATTCGCCCAACCTCCAACTATCTAGCCTTTCTTGCGGAAAATCGAGATTTGCCTCCCGATCAATTCGTTCTCAAACACCGATCCCAATATGGAAGCCATTATATTGCTGGAGATCGCAAAGTCGCAATGCTTTCTGTCAAGTTTACTCGCCATTTTGCAAGTGATTCATCGAGTCTAAATCGGAGCGCTTACCTCCGAGCGAAGTATGGCTCCTTCGTGAATGCCCAAGGAGATTTTTCTGAAATTGTTCAGGACATTTCCACCACGGAAACACTGGAGTACGAAATACTTACGACAGAAACATCAGGGCTTCCTTTGCCTAAAGTCGGGGAGATCAAATCACGCGCTGAAGTCGACACCTTTTTGAATACGTGCAGAGCCTTCGTAGGACAAATGACCAGCTATAATGCGTCTGAATTCGTTCTGGAGCGGATTGATCGCCTTTCGGAATATGAAGGTCCTTCTCTTTCAGAGTCATTTATTGTTGGTGAGTACGACAGATTTGATACGAACTTCAAAAACATTCTTCACGAAGTCTTGAAATTGCGCCGTTGGGAGAGTGACCCATCACTGCCCTTCTGGCTCAGTGCCAGCGGCTTCCAGTATTTACGGCAAACTGAAAACGAGGTTACCGAGCATTTGCTTGAGCTGGAGAAACTTGCGGAAGCGCATTTCCGCCAGGGCGCTGAATTACGCGTACCCGCAAAATCAGAGACTGTTCTGGACTTGGCTCGATCTGTCCCTCGGCCAGTTGTGAAAATGCTGTTGCGCCGCGTCGCTCACGACGCCGGAATTTACATTGGATGTGTGCTCTACCCCAGCATGTTCCACTTGCGCGCAACACCTCACCCTGAGGACGTTGAGTTCACCCGCTTCACGCATGACACGAGAGTACATCTTTCATCGCGGTTACAAGTCTATACGAACGCTGAGCAATTTGAGAACCAAGTCATAACCGAACTACAAAAGACAGTCTGGGGCCCAGTGGTCGATGCTTATCTAAACGGGTTTAGAACAAATTCCGCCTGGCTGGAACTAAAGTCGGCTGCCTCCAACTGCCCGGTTGGTTTCTTCGGGTTTGGGATGAGCCGAGTGACTGAAGGTGCTCCTCCGGCCGGAGAAGATGGCTATATTTCAGTTGTGGACGTAAGGGGTGAAGTTGTGGCCAGTGCGAAGATCGATAGGACCGTTCCTCTGAATTGTGACCCAAGCTCAGTCCAGGCCGATTTGGCTGTCGAAGTTGGGATTATGGTACGCGGACCTATTGGGTCGTCATACCGCATCGAAAGGGCACCGAAGGTTGATCCAGGGGCGTGGACTGATCTGGGAGTGGTAACGCTTTCAGAGCCAGAAGAGTGGTTTCGGTATTCGCCGGAGGAAGGAAATCAATACTTTTTTCGTGCAACCCGCATAAAGTAAAAGACCTATCCGGTAGTCCACGATCATGCACGCAGGACGCCAACCGGGAATTATGGCTGGGCCATCCGGAAAAGCCGTGCCGACTTCAATGGGGTCAGACCTAAAGATTGCGGATTTTATGGGGAGGGCTTTCTTGCTTACGGACGCGGCGGGCGGGCGGCGGAAGCGGGAGGATGGTGGCGCCGCCAGCGATGGAGCGCGGAGGTGGCTTGTTTCGCGGCGGAGGCGCGCGGCCAAGGCGAGTTTGGCCGGATTGTTCTGATCCCATTTCTGGAGTTTTCCGGCACCGGACCGCGTAAACGCGGGACTGCAAACAATAAGCCAACATCGCTTGGGGGGTGCCGAGATGCGCCCATCCTGCATGAAACGCGCAATTGCGGTTGACACCGGCCTGCGGACCTCGCAACTTTCGAGACACAATTTATGGCCGAGAATACGCCGAACGTTCCACCTGCCGCCGGTGCGGCTCCTGTCGCGCCGCCCGCGCCGCCGAAACCGCACGAATCGGGCAAGATCCAGCCCAAGAAGGAAACCGTTCGGATCAACCTGCCGCCCAAACCGACGGCGGCTCCGACCATCAAGATTCCTTCCCCTGCCGCGATCAGCGCCGCCGCTCCGGCGGCCGCGGCCTCCGCGGCGGCAGCACCGGCCGCGGCTCCAGCCGCGCAAAAGCCCGCCGCAGCTCCGGCGTCCGCTCCGACCGCCGCCAAACCCGCTCCCGCCCCGGCCGCCCCGGCCCCGGCCGCCGCGCCGCCGCGCGCGGCCGCGCCGAGCTCGATCAGCACTCTTGATATCGGTCTGGCCATCGCCGCCGCCGTCGTCGCCCTGCTGGTCCTGGCCCGCGCGTTTACGCTCGTTTCGGGAGGTTAGTCCGGGCACCCGCCCCGGAGCGGGCAGCGCATGTTTCCTCCCCGGTTCAGGCCGGGGGAGGTGGCTCCCCTATCAGAGTTACCGCCGCCCGGCCGTCAAGCCGGTCTCCGGTTTTTCGACTTGAGCCGCCCGGGCCGTCTCCGACTTTTTCTCGGTGTAGGTGATCAATCCGGCCCCGAGCACGATCAACCCCACCCCCATCCACCGCAGCGGAGCAATCTCCTCGTGCAGGTAAAAGCGCGCGGCGAAGGTCGCGAACACGAAGGTCAGGGCCGTCAGCGGCCAAATGAAGCTCAAATCCCCTTGCGACATCAGGTAGAGCAGCCCGGCAAAGAAGAGGGCTTCGAAAAACACCCCCAGGACGATGTCGCGGCTCATCGCGCCGCGTCCGATCAGGCGCGCGATCTCTAACACGCCGTAGTTCTTCGGCGGTTCGAGCCGCGTGAGCCCCTGCTTCAGCAGGACCACGCCGATCGATTCGAACGTCAGCGCGATGAACAAGACGACGAGAATTCTGGTCATAAATCCTGGGACCGGATCAAGGCGATGTCATGATCGCGAATCCACCGGCGGACCTTCCCGCTCCGCAGCGCCCGGTGTTCCCCGATAAATTCATCCATGGAGGGATGCGAGTAAATCTCGGAGACGCCGGGCGGAAGCTCGGGCAACAACCGCATCAGGTAGTCTTCGTCCACCCGGCCGGTCTGGAGCAGGCCGAAAACCTGATCCGCATGGCGGAAAGGCCCCGCCGCCAGCCCGGGACGCACGGCCGCCGCCAACGCGCCAAAGACCAGCGCATGGCTCGCCCGATACGCCCAACGCCCAGATTCCCGGAGAAAATTCAGCTCCCACGGCTCGCGCGTGAGCCGCACCGCCCGCACTTTCCACCGCCGGCAGCAATCCAGGACAATCGGCCACACGGCGGGGTGGAGATGAAAATGCAGATGGCCGTTGACATGGTCGAACGCTAATCCCGTCGCGGCAAATCGCTCGAACTGCCGTTCGATCTCAAGGCGCAGTTGGCGGCGCGCCGTGAAGTCGAAGAAGTAGCGGCAACCCGCGCGCACGGGATCGTCCAAAAAGCGCCCGTCGGGATTCACGAGGGCCGGGATTTCCCGGGCCGGCGACACGCTTCGCCCGCAGCACAGCGTCAGATGCAGCCCAACTCCCAGGCGCGGATTGGCTCGCGCCAGTTCCACCGCTTCCGCGCAGGCCGCCTCGCCGACCATCAGGCTCGCCGTCGTGAGAATCCCCTCGCGATGGCATTCGACGACGGAGGCATTGATCGCGCTGGTTTTCCCGAAATCGTCGGCATTGACGATGAGGCGGCGCGGCGGCTGGTTTCCCATCTGGTGCAAGCGATTCGAATCCCGAGGCACCACACTCGCGGGCACGGTTCAACGCACGCCGTACGCCGGCACCCAACTGCCGCGCCACACCCGAAACCACATCCGCAGCACCAGGAAGAGCTTTTGCGCCTTGGTCAGCCGGGTCTCGGCGTAGTCGAACACGTTGAACCGCCGTTGCTCCAGTTTATCCAGCAGCCGCCAGTAAACGGAGCCCATCAGCTCGGCCGTGGCCATGGAAGGCCGGTCGCAGGCCGGCAGCGTCTCGCGGGCCTTGCGATAGAACTCGCGCGCCCGCGCCGCCATCGACTGCGCCAGCCGGAAATAGTTCTCGCTGTACCGGCCGGCCAGAATGTCGTCGGGCGTTACGCCGAAACGGCGGCATTCCTCCAGCGGAAGGTACAGCCGACCGCGCTCCGCATCGTTCCGGACATCGCGCAGGATGTTGGTAAGCTGCAGTGCTTTCCCCAGGTCGATGGCGTACTCTTTGCACTGGGGATTGGTGTAGCCGAAAATCTCGATGCTCAGCAAACCGACGACCGACGCCACGCGAAAACAGTAGTGCTCCAGCTCCTCCATCGTCTCGTACCGATGGATATCGAGATCCATCTCCACCCCGCGGATCAGCTCGTCGAACAATTCGAAAGGCAGCCGGTGGGCGGCGATGGCTAGACGCAACTCCTGGTTCACGGGAAAGACAGGCGAACGATTCGCGCAGGCCAGCCTGATATCTTCCCGCCATTCCTGAAGCCGCTGCCGGCGTTGTGCGACCGGAATGGACTCCTCGTCCGCCACGTCGTCGACTTCGCGGCAGAAGGCGTAGAGCGTGGCCATCTCCGCTCGTTTGGCTTTCGGCAGGAGCACGAAAGCGAGGGCGAGATTCGAGGCGCTTTTGCGGGTGATGCGCTCGCTGACCTGCATCGTCAGGTGCTCGGGCGGGCTTCGGGGGGAGTGGGATCCGGCAGTCCGCCCACCTCGGCCAGGGTCGGATTCCGGCCGCGATGCTCGCGCCGCCGTTCGCGGCGTTTTTTGCGGACGCGGTGAGAGCCATCCGACCGGGCCTCGCCGGCGGCATGGGAATGCTCCGACTTGGTGACGCGCATGGAGGGCAGGCTGCTCTTCGAACCGCGCACCAGCACGATCCAGCCGAAAACAATCACGAACACCAGCACCGCGCCGGCCGTGATCAAAAAAACATCCGACATGACGAATTTCGAGGCCTTCGACACCTGCGGCGTCAGGCTCTGGGCGAGCATGGGCAGCCAGTGGCTCATGACGCGGCTCCCTCCTTGGTATTCGTAAACATCGTCGTGTCGTCCTCGATTCCGGCACTGATGCTCAGGCGCTGCATCCGGTAGCGCAAGGCATGCCGGCTGATCTTGAGCTGGTCGGCCGTCTTTGTCAGGCTGAAATGATTCTGTTCGAGCATCGAGGTAATCAGCCCTCGCTCGAAGTTCGCCATCGAATCGTCGAGCGACATCGTCCCGTTCAGCACCGGCGCTTCGGTCTTTCGCAGCCGGGTCTCCAGTTTGAAATCGGGCAGGCTCGCACTCTGGATTTCCGGCTCGGTTTCGAGAATGACCGCCCGCTCGATCACGTTGCGCAGCTCGCGCACGTTCCCCGGCCAGTGATGCGAGAGCAACTGCGTCTGCGCCGCCTTGGCGATGCCGTTCAACGGCTTGCCCATCGACACGCTGAAATACTTCAGGAAATGATCCGCCAGCAGCAGCACGTCCTGCCCCCGCTCGCGCAGCGGCGGAGGACGGAACTGCACCACATTGAGCCGGTGGTACAGATCCTCCCGAAACTGATTTTGCCGGATCGCATCGATAATGTCCCGGTTCGTCGCCGCGATCAGCCGCACATCCACGCGCAACTCCACATTCCCGCCCACGCGGGTGAAGGTGCCGTCCTCGAGAAACCGCAGCAGCTTGGCCTGCAACGGGCGGCTCATGTCGCCGATTTCGTCCAGGAAGATCGTTCCCTTGTCGGCTTCTTCGAACCGGCCATGCTTCTGCCGCAAGGCGCCCGTGAACGCCCCCTTCTCATGCCCGAACAGCTCGCTCTCGAGCAGCAACTCAGGGATCGCCGCGCAATTGATGCGGATGTAATTCCCCTGGCTGCGCTTGCTCAGGCTGTGCAGCGCCCCGGCAATAAGTTCTTTACCGGTGCCGCTCTCGCCTAAAATGAGCACCGTCGCGTGCGTCGGCGCCACCGTTTGGACAAGTTGACGCAACTCCCGGATTTTCGGCGAGTCCCCGATGATCTGCTCGAGCCGGTACGATTCGCCCGCCTTGGCGCGCAACGCGGCGTTCTCCATCAGGAGTTTGTGCCGTTCGGCGCACCGGGCCACCGCATGCAGCAATTCCTCCGGGGCGAAGGGCTTGGCCAAGTAATCGATGGCTCCGGATTTGATCGCCTCCACCGCCAGCTTGGGCGTGGCATAGGCCGTGATCATCAGTATCGGCAGATTCGGATGCCGCACCTTCACCCGCCCGAGGAAATCGTAGCCGCTCATCCCGCTCAGCCGGGCGTCGGTGATGACCATGAAAAACTCCTCGGTCTCGAGCATTTTCAGGGCCTGCTCGGCCGAATCCGCCGCGCGGTACTGGTACCCCTCCTCGCTCATGATGGTCTCCAACGAGAGACGCATGTTCTTCTCGTCGTCCACTACCAGCAGTGGTGGAAGGGCCGCTGTCATTTTTTGATCGTAAACATGGTCTTAGCGGGCAACGTTACCACAAAGGCGGTTCCTTGACCAACTTCGGATCGCACTTCCACCGTCCCGCCGTACAGCTCGGTGTTATGCTTGACGATCGCCAGCCCCAGCCCGGTCCCTTTCTCCTTCGTGGTGAAGTACGGTTCGAAGATCTTGGGGAGCTTCTCCGCGGGGATTCCGGGCCCGTTGTCCGCGATCGTGACGACCAGTTGGTACCCTTCCCCGTACCGCGCCGAAATATCCACTTGGCCCCGCCCGCCCATCGCTTCCCGTGCATTTTGGAGAAGATTCACGAAAACCTCCGAAAGGTGCCCCCGTTGGGCCAGGATCGACGGCAAGGCCGCGCCGTAATCCCGGCGCACCGCCGTTTCGTAATGCGCCGCGGCCGGAAACACCTGGTCGATCGCCCGGTCCAATTCCTCCGTGATATCCAGCTTTTCCACCTGGCCTTCGCTCAACCGGGCATAGCCCATCAGTTCCGTGAGAATCCGATCCGACCGTTCGACTTCCTCCCGGATGATTCGGATTTGTTGCGTGATGGTCTTCCCTTCGCGCACGGTCCGCTGGAGGGTGAACGCGGCGTTATTGATAATGCCGAGCGGATTCTTCAACTGGTGCGCGATTTCCGCCGCCAGCCGGCCCGTCGCCTGCAACTGTTCCTGCCGCAGCATGAACTCCCGCGCCTCCTCCTGCGCGCGCCGCTGCTTCTCGAAGAGCACCTGCACGCCATAGCAGCAGATGGTCATCAGAATGAGCAGGCTCAAGCGCAGCAACACCGGCTCGTTCAATGGGCTCGAGAAGGTCGGCTCCAGGCCGGTGGCGCCGCGGCTCAGCACATCCGTGTTCTGGTACTCCCATTCCTTGAGCAGGTAATCGAAAACGCCCGCTCCGAAATAAAGCGCGCATACCCCCAGATTCAGCAAGATCTGCCGGGGCACGGAATGCATGCTCACGGTGTTCCGCGCGATCAAGGCCAGGTACACCCAATAGAGAAAGGAATCGAAACCGTCGCTGATCGCCGTCAACGCCATCAGGAAAATCCCGTCGATCCAGCAATTCACGAACACCACGCGCTGCAAGGTCTGCAACGTGAAGTTGCTCATGCCCAGGAGAATGCACGCCACCGCGACATTGATGACCACGTAGGCGAGGAAGAACGGAGGGAAGCCTTCGAGCACCAGTTCGTGCGGCGTCTTCTCCGCCACGGCGATCCGGCTGCCCGAACTTTTGATGATCTCGAACCAGTTCGAGAGGAAGAAATAGTAGAAGAGCACCACAATGACCGCCGCCTTCACCAGCAAGCCGATATCCCGCTCCATCATCCGCAGCCGCGAGAACTGCGTCGCCGGGTCCGGCGCCTTCAAATCCAGCAGCCGGGGCAGCGCTCGCAGCGTGTCCCACTGCCAGAATCTAAACTTTTTCTCGCTCACCGCGTCGGGTCTCCGGACCGATCCATCCTGGGCCGGGTTCTCAAGCTAGCAACTCCAATGCCCGCGATACGATCTTTTCCGGCTCCCACAGCCGCCCCACTCCCTCATACCCGCAGGAAAGCATCCCTTCCTCCGGCCCGATAAACTGCACGCCCCGGGATTTGAGCAGCCCCACGTTCGCTTGCGTGGCCGGATGCAGCCACATCTTCCCGTTCATCGCCGGCGCGATCACGACCCGGGCGGCGGGGTTGAGCGCCAGGGCGATGCACGAGAGGGCGTCGTCCGCCAGCCCGAGCGCCATCTTGGCGATGGTATTGGCCGTGGCGGGAGCCACCAGTAATAGGTGGGCCTCATCCGCCAGCTTGATGTGCATCGGCTTCCACCCGGCCTCCTCGTCGTACAGATCGGTCACCACCGGATTCCGGGAAAGGGTTCGAAATGCCAGGGGCGTCATGAATTTTTGCGCGTCGGCGGTCAGCACCACATGCACCTCGACTCCCGCCTTCGCCAGGCGGCTCACGATCTCCGCCGCCTTGTACGCGGCAATCGAACCGGTCACCCCCACCACGACATTTTTCGCCCCATCCATCGCCTGCCGAATAACCCGCCCGTGCCGCACCGTCAATGCCGATCGGCGCCGCCGGCAGAGCGAACGCCGCTAAACTCGCCGGATTATGCCCCACTGGGGGGGCAGCATGGACGCCCTCGTCTGTCCCGTTCGGGTGCCTCGCCCGAACCTTCGCTCCGAAGCAGAGGGCTCTTCCGAGGATTCTGGATGCGGTTGCCCTCAGCCGCCCGCCCGCCGATCCAGCCTTGGCCGGATCGGCGGTGCAAACGCCTGTTGCTTCTCTCGGCACTTCAGCGCGAACCTCTGGACCGTCCGGCCGCAAGCGTCGGCTGGACGTAGTTCGGGTCGTCCGGCAGGACGTAGGTGTAGGCGGAAGCGGAGAACGACCAGGCCTTTCCGCTCGTCGTCTGAGCCCGGGCGGTGCCGCCCGCGAG
>CAYZKY010000182.1:0-1105 GCA_964478815.1 uncultured Verrucomicrobiota bacterium | reverse complement strand
GCTGGACCAGCCCGAAGTAGGTCTGCTCGGCCCGGGGCGGCAGCGTTCGGCGCGGCGCGGCCGTGAGGTTGACGACTTGCCGCATTTTCTGGAACCACCAGCGCGCGCGCCGGTGCCGATCCTGCCGGATATCGCGCAATTCCGGCATGCATCCGTTCATCCCCAATTCCAACTGAATGAGCAATGTTCTCTTCATATTGCGAGCGAGTTTAGGGAGGGGGGGCTGCCAAATACTGTCCTACCCCCCAAGATTTTTTAAGAAAAATTCGGCCTCGAAAAGTGCGCCAAATCGCGCCAGGGGGCAGGTTTGTCCCGGGGAGAACCGGCAATCGAAGCAAGGCGAAGTGACGCAGTGACTGAGCCATAATGGCGCATTTAAGGGTGCAAGCCGCCTGGTTCGGATCGCCAGGATGTTTCACAAATGTCTTACCATCAATATCTTACAGCAAACTCAAGCAGATGGCACCGCCCCTGCTGAACCAGGTAGAGTTTCGGAAGTAGAGAACACTTAAGAATTTATGCCAAAAGTACTCGGTATCGATTTGGGGACGACCAATTCCTGCATGGCGGCCATGGAGGGGGGGGAACCCGTGGTTCTGGAGAACTCGGAGGGGAAGCGCACCACGCCGTCGGTCGTGGCGTTCTCGAAAACCGGGGAACGGCTGGTCGGCGAAGCCGCCAAGCGCCAGGCCATCACCAATTCGCGCAACACGGTTTACTCCGTGAAACGCTTCATGGGCCGCAAATTCGACGAAGTCCAGGAAGAGGTCAAGCTCGTCCCCTACAAGGTCGTCCGCGCCGCTAATGGCGATGCCGCCGTCGAAGTCGAGGTGGAAGGCAAACTGCAGCAATTCAGCCCGCCGGAAATCTCCGCGATGATTCTCGCCAAGCTGAAGGCGGACGCGGAAACCCGCCTTGGGGAACCGGTCACGCAAGCCGTCATCACGGTTCCCGCCTACTTCAACGATTCGCAACGCCAGGCCACCAAGGATGCCGGGCGCATCGCCGGCCTCGAGGTGCTCCGCATCATTAACGAACCTACCGCGGCCTCCCTGGCCTACGGCCTCGACAAGAAGAAGGACGAGCAGATCGCCGTCTACGACCT
>CAYZKY010000181.1:0-11304 GCA_964478815.1 uncultured Verrucomicrobiota bacterium | reverse complement strand
CGAAAAACTCGACATCGATCTATCAACGACTTACGCAAACCGAACCCCTGAAACGTGAAAAAATCTTGAAACGGAAGCCGTGAGGATGGACTGGCGTGCGATTCCAACGATGCTTTCGATGATCCCCAGCGTTCTGGGCGTGGTGACGCTGCGGGATTTGGAGCGGATCAAGACGATCGCGCGGCGGGCTTACCCGGCGGTGCGGCAGTTGGGGACGGAGGAGCTGGCGGGCTGGATCGCGGTGGGCCGGAAGGACTGGCTGTTGATCGATGTCCGGTCTCCGGCGGAGTTTGCCGTGAGCCATCTGGAGGGGGCGGTGCGGGCCGGGACGGCGAAGGAGATCGAGCGGGTGGTGCGGGAGAGGCGGCCGGAGCGGACGGTGCTGTATTGCGCGGTGGGTTTCCGGTCGTCCCGCCTGGCGCATTTGGTGCAGAAGCGGGGAGTGGGAGAACTGGCCAATCTGGAAGGATCGATCTTTCAATGGGCGAACGAAGGACGGCCCTTGTTCCGGGGCTCGGAAGTCGTCGGCCAGGTCCATCCATTTGCGCGCCGCTGGGCGGGATTGCTTCGGGAGGGGCTGGCCAGCGGTGTGGCGTAACAGGATTTTTAGTGGTGCGGCGGCGGCCCCGGATGTTAGCGTTACGGCATGAAAATTCTCTCCGTTTGTCTCGGGCTGGCCTGTGCCGCGCAATTGTGGGCGTCGGATTGGGTGCCGCTGTTTAATGGGCGGGATCTCTCCGGCTGGGTGCCGGTGAATGTGGCGCCGGAGACCTTCACGGTCCGCGAGGGCATCATTGTCAGCACTGGCAAGCCGACCGGGGTGATGCGCACCGACCGGCAGTATGAGAATTTCGAACTCGAACTGGAATGGAAACACATCGTGCCCGGCGGCAACGCGGGTCTCTTCGTCTGGAGCGACGCCGTGACCGCGCCGGGCGTGCCGTTCACCCGGTCGATCGAAGTGCAGGTGTTGGACGGGCGAAACACCGCGACTTACACCAGCCACGGCGATGTGTTCTCGATCCACGGAGCCAGGATGACGCCGGACCGCCCGCATCCCTCCGGCGCTGAGCGCTGCCTGCCGAGCGAGTGGCGCGCCAAGCCGGCCGGGGAATGGAATCATTACCGCGTGGTGTGCCGCGACGGGGTATTGAAGCTGTCCGTGAACGGCAAGGAAGTATCCGGCGGGACGAAATGCTGGCCGAGAAAGGGGTACATCTGTCTGGAGTCGGAAGGTTCGGAATGCCATTTCCGGAATATCCGCATCAAGGAACTGCCCTCGACCGGCGCGAAGCCCGAGGAAACGGCGTCGCTCGCGGAGGGCTTCGTCTCGATTTACAACGGGTTGAACCTGGACGGTTGGAAGACGTCGCCCGAACTGCTGGCGCATTGGAAGGCGCAGGATTGGACGCTGGATTACGACGGCAAGTGCCAGGCGCCGGAGCCGCACCTCTGGACGAAAAAGAGCTACCGGGATTTCGTGATGATCTGCGATTGGCGCTGGAAGGACAAGGGCGGGAAGGCGCGCCTGCCGGTGATCCTGCCCAGCGGCGAGTACGGCAAGAACGCGGATGGAACCCAGCAGACCGAGGAAGTGATCGATGCCGGGGATAGCGGGATTTACCTGCGGGGCAACGACAAGAGCCAGGTGAACATCTGGTGCTGGCCGAACGGGTCGGGAGAGGTCTACGGCTACCGCACCGACCCGGCGATGCCGGCGAGCGTCAAGGCCGGGGTGACGCCCAAAGAAAAGGCCGACAAGCCCATCGGCGAATGGAACCGGTTCATCATCACGATGAAAGGCGACCGCCTGACGGTTCAACTCAACGGGAAGACGGTGATCGAGCAGGCCCAACTCCCCGGCGTGCCTGCCGAAGGCCCCATCGCCTTGCAGCATCACGGAGCGGCGCTCCAATTCGCGAATATCTATATCAAGGAATTGCCTGAACGCTGAGCGCCGCGTGCGCATCGGCGCGCCGAAAACAGCGTGTGGTGTGCGCTAGTAAGCAGCTCAATAGGGCCATGCGGCCCTGTGCGATTCTGTTGATCGCGCTCTCAAGGTCCAAGACGAGCTTCCGATAGCTACTGGGCCGGTGCGCACATTGACCCCTCGGCGCGGCCACCAGACCGACGACTGGCGGCGCGGCAGGGGCATTGAGCGCGGCGGATCCCCGAGCCGCGCGTGTTAAAGAAGCTGCATGGATTGAGAGTGTCCCAGAAGTTGATGCTGATCAGCGTCTTCTTCATGATCCCGGACACCGTCCTGTTGCTGCTCTTCCTCTTCAGCATCAATGCCAATATCCAGTTCGCCCGGCTGGAGACGTACGGCAATCAGTATCAACGGTCGCTGGAAGCGGTGTTCGAATTGCTGCCCGGACATTTTCAGGCGGTCCGTGGCGGAGCCGCGGCCGAGCAGACGCGGCTGGCGGGGAAAGTGGATCGAGCGTTGGCCGATCTGGCGCAAACAGATGAGCGGCTGGGAAAGCCGCTGCAGTTCACGGACGAGGGCCTGGCCAAGCGGAAGCGGGAGCACGGCCGGGTGGAGACCGTGCGCGCGGAATGGGAGGAGCTCAAGCGCACGGCAAGCCGGGCAACGCCTGCGCAGCGAGAGGAACGTTACCGCCACCTGCTGGCCGATCTGCGGATGATGATCACCCATGCCGGCGACAACTCGAATCTCATCCTCGACCCGGATCTGGACAGTTACTACCTGATGGATGTGACGCTGCTGGCGCTGCCGCAATTCCAGTTGCGCGTGTGGGATGCCATGCGGCACGGCGAAGCGCTCCTGCAACGCGGCCGGCCGGACAATGCGGGACGGATCGAGGCCGCGGCCTTCGTGGCCTTGTTGCGGGAAGCGGACATCGATCGCACCCTCGCGAGCGCGGAAACCGCGTTCCTCGAGGATGCCAATTTTTACGGGTCGAGCCCGACGCTGGCACGCGTGCGGGAACCGCTGGCGCGGTTCGCGGAATCCGCCCGGGCCTTCGTGGCGCAGTTGGAGGGCATCGCCCAGGCGGCCGAGCCGGTGCCGAATTCCGAGGCCTTGGTGGCGGCGGGGATGCAGGCGCGCGCGGCGAGCTTCGAATTGTGGCGGGTGGCCGCCGAAGAACTGGATGTGCTGCTCACCAAGCGAATGAGCCATTATCAGGGGCGCCGGGCGCGGAGTCTGATTCTCACCGCGCTCGCGTTGACGGCGGCCGCCTTCTTCGTCGGGTTCATCACCAACAGCATCAGCCGGCCGTTGCAGCGGCAGGCGCAACAACTCCGGCAATCGAACCACGCCTTGCAGGCGCAAGTCGAGGAACGGGAACGGGCGGAGACGGCGTTGCGGCAGGCGGAGGAAAAGTATCGGGGTATTTTCGAGAATTCCGTCGAGGGCATCTTTCAGACGACCGTGGACGGGCGGTACATCTCGGCGAACCCGGCCCTGGCGCGCATGTACGGGTACGAAAACGTGGCCGAGCTGGAGGCGGCGGTCACGGATATCGGCGCTTCGCTCTATATCGATGCTTCGCGCCGCGAAGCGTTCCGCAAGCAGATCGAGGAATCGGGGGTGGTCCGGCAATTCGAATCGCAAGTGCGGCGCAAGGATGGCGCGATCATCTGGATTTCCGAGCAGGCGCGGGCGGTGCGCGATGCCGGGGGAACGGTGGTGCGGTACGAGGGGGCGGTGCAGGACATTACGCTCCGCAAACGGCAGGAAGCGGAGTTGGAAAAGGCGCACCGGGATCTGATGGAGGCGTCGCGCGTGGCCGGCATGGCCGAGGTGGCGACCGGCGTGTTGCATAACGTCGGGAACGTGCTGAACAGCGTGAACGTGACGGCGGGATTCATCTCGGACACCGTGCGCGGATCGAAAGTCGGAAGCGTGGCGAAGCTGGCCGCGCTGGTGCAGGAGCACGAGCCCGATCTGGGGGGATTTTTTGGGAACGATCCACGCGGGCAGCGAATTCCGAAGTACCTCGCGGACCTGGCCGGGCATCTGACGGCGGAACAAAAGACCGTCCAGGACCGCATGGAACAGATGCGGAAGCATCTCGAACATATCAAGCAGATCGTCGCGATGCAGCAGAACTACGCCAAGGTGGCCGGCGTGGACGAGCCGGTGAACGTCTCGGAGCTAGTGGAAGATGCCTTGCGCTTGAACGCCAGCGCGCTCTCGCGGCATCAGGTGGAAGTCGTCCGGCAGTACGCCACGCCGATGCAGGTCACCGTGGACAAACACAAGGTGCTGCAGATTCTGGTCAATCTGGTCGCGAACGCGAAGTTCGCTTGTGCGACTTCGGAGCGGCCCGACAAGCGGATCATCGTGCGCGTGGCCAACGGCGGAAATCGCGTGAGGATCGATGTCGCGGACAACGGCATCGGCATCCCCGCCGAGAATCTCGTGCGGATTTTCAATCACGGCTTTACGACGCGGAAGGATGGGCACGGCTTCGGCCTGCATCATGGGGCGCTGGCGGCCCGGCAGTTGGGCGGCGATCTGCGAGTGCAAAGCGAGGGCCGCGGACACGGGGCGACCTTCACGCTCGAACTTCCGGCATAATTGAGAGAAGCAACTTATGGCAGAGGCAAAAGTGGCAGCGAATCGGCGGATTCTGGTGATCGACGACAACGAAGCGATCCACGGAGATTTTCGAACCATTTTGTGTCCCGAGGCGGTCGGCCCATCGCTCGATCAATCGGAGACGCTCCTTTTCGGGAGCGCGCCGGTCGCGGCCCCATCCGCGGAGCGGAGCTTCGAAGTAGATTCGGCGTTTCAGGGCCAGGAAGGGCTGGCGATGATTCGCCGCGCCCTGGCGGAGCAGCGGCCCTATGCGATGGCGTTTGTCGATGTCCGGATGCCGCCGGGCTGGGACGGGATCGAGACGATCGGGCGCATTTGGCAGGATTATCCCGATCTGCAAGTCGTCGTTTGCACGGCGTATTCGGATTATTCCTGGGAAGAGATGATCGCCAAGCTCGGGCAGAGCGACCGGCTGGTGATTTTGAAAAAGCCGTTCGACAATCTCGAAGCGCTGCAGCTCGCCAGCGCGCTCACGGAAAAGTGGCGGTTGTACCAGGAGGCGAAGCTGAAGCTGGCCGACCTCGAGACCCGCGTGCGCGAACGCACCACGGCGCTGACCTCGGCGAACACGGAGCTGGAGCGGGCGAACCGGTCGCTCCAGACCGAGATGGAACGCGCGCACCAATTGGCGGAGGCGGCGCTCGTGGCCAGCAAGGCCAAGAGCGAGTTCCTGGCGATGATGAGCCATGAGATCCGCACGCCGATGAACGGCATTATCGGCATGACCGATCTCCTGCTCGACACGCCGCTCGACGAGGAACAAAAGGAATTCGCGCAAACGGTCAAGACCAGTGCCGACCTCCTTCTTGGCATTATCAACGACATCCTCGACTTCTCGAAGGCGGAGGCCGGCAAGATGACGCTCGACTGCGTCGAGCTGGATTTGCGCACCGTGGTGGAGCAAGCGGCGGAAATGATGGCCGAGCGGGCCGAGCGGAAGGGCTTGGAATTGAGCTGCTATGTGGATCCGCGCATTCCCGCCGCGTTGAAGGGCGACGCGCAGCGCCTGGGGCAGATTCTCCTGAACCTCGCGAGCAACGCCGTTAAATTCACCCAGCGCGGCGAAGTGGCGATCGAGGCGGCGTTGGTTCACCTGAACGAGCAGTATGCCGACCTGCGCTTCAACGTGAGCGACACCGGCATCGGCATCGCGGAAGCGGCGCAAAGCCGGCTCTTCCAGCCGTTCACGCAGGCCGACGGTTCCACCACGCGGAAATACGGCGGAACCGGTCTTGGCCTGGCCATCTGCCGCAAGCTCGTGTCGCTGATGGGAGGCGAGATCGGCGTGAACAGCATCCCGGGGGCGGGCACGAACTTCTGGTTCACCGTGCGGCTCGAACGGATCGCGGTGGCGTTCCTGGATCCGGTGATGTGTCCGGCGCCGCGCCAGGAGCGGTTAGTGGTCGCGGATGGCAACGCGCGCTCGCGCACGGTGCTCGATCAGTATTTGCGGGCCGAAGGCTTCGACGTGGAATTGGCCGCGACCGGCGCGGAAGCGATCGGCATTCTCGAACGGCACCATCGCGATGGGAAGCCATGCTCGGCCCTGCTGTTCGACCGCCAGTTGCCGGATATGCCGGGGCTGGGCCTCGCCAATTCGGTCCAATCCGATCCGCGCTTGCGCCAGACCCCGCTCGTGCTGCTCACCGGTTTGTCGGCGCGGACGGGCGTGCAGGCGCTGCGCGAGGCGGGCGTGGTCAGTTCGCTGACCAAGCCGGTGAAATCGTCGGCCCTGAAAAGCGCCCTCTCGGCCTGCTTCTGATCCATCGGGCTCGGGCGATCGCGGTTCGCCCGAGCTTTTCCGTTGTGTTCGGCGGGCGGGATGCGGTTTGCTTGCCGCCGATGAACCGAATCCGCCTGCTGCCCGAGCAGGTCGCGAACCAGATCGCGGCCGGCGAGGTCGTCGAGCGCCCGGCCAGCGTGGTGAAGGAGCTGGTCGAGAACGCGCTCGATGCCGGAGCCGCGCGCCTCACCGTCGAGATTCAAGCCGGCGGACGCGGGCTGATCCGCGTCACGGACGACGGGTGCGGGATGAGCCGGGACGACGCCCTGCTCTGTCTCGAGCGACACGCCACCAGCAAAATCCAGCGGGCCGAGGACCTGAGTTCCATTTCCACCATGGGCTTTCGCGGCGAGGCCATTCCCAGCATCGCCAGCGTGAGCCGGATGACCATCACCACGCGGGAGCGGGATAACGCCGAGGCCACCCAGATCGTCATCCACGGCGGCAAAATCCTGGAAGTGAAGGCCGCGGGCGGCGCACCCGGCACGGTCGTCGAGGTTCGTCAGCTTTTCTTTAACCTGCCCGCGCGCCGGAAATTCTTGCGAAGCGAGGCCACCGAGGAAGGTCACATTCAGCATTATCTGACCCTCGTGGCGCTCGCATATCCGGGAATTGGATGCACGTTTGTGCAGGATGGGCGGACGGTCTGGCAGTTGGCCCCGGTATCCTCCAGCGATGCGGTCGATCGCATTGCCTCGCTGGGCGAACGGTTCCGGGCGCTCTATTCGGGCGATCTGGAAATGACCCCCGTGGATTTTGCAGCCGAGATCGCCGGGGGCGGCCTCGACCCGGACGGCCATATCATCGAAGCGGAATCGCTGGCGGTCTGGGGATTGATCGGAGCGCCGGGCGTGTCGCGGGGGACGCGAGATAATCAACACATCTTCGTAAACCGGCGCCCGGTCGAGAATCGCGGACTGAACTTCGCGCTGATGGAAGGTTATCACACGATGTTGATGAAGGGGCGGTATCCCATTTGCTGCCTGTTCCTCGAGATCGATCCCGCGGCGGTGGATGTGAACATCCATCCCGCGAAACGCGAAGTGAAATTCCGCCAGGAAGCTGCGGTGCGGCGGTTGGTGGCCGAAGCCGTGCGGCAGGCGCTGTTGCGCTATCACCAGAAAGCCGAAGCCGCGCCGGCGCCCCCGCCGCGACGCCCGGTTGAACCCTTCGAGCTGAAGATGCCGGAGCCGCCGGCTGAGACACCGGTGCTCCCGAATTTCATCCCGCCGCTCCCGTCGCGCCCCATCTCGCCATGGCCGGAGCGTCCCGCCGCGAGCGCGCCCGTGCCGATGCCGATGCCTTTGCCGGAATTCGCGCCACGGAGCCCTGCCAGCCCGCCGCGCGCGGATGCGCCGCCCGCGAAGATTGTCCCGCTCCTGGAAGTGCCGTTGCGATTGCTGGGCGTCATCGGGCGGCTCTACGTGGTGCTGGAGTCGGATCGGGGCCTGGTTCTGCTCGATCAACATGCGGCGCATGAGCGCGTGCTGTTCGAGCAGATGCTCGCGCGCGTCCAGCAAGGGAATGCGCCGTCCCAGCGGCTGCTATTGGCGGAGACGGTCGAACTCTCGCCGCGCGATGCGGGCTTCCTGCGCAAGCAGCTCGCCGTGCTCACGAAGCTCGGCGTCGGCCTGAGCGAATTCGGGGAGAGGACATTCCTGTTGGATGCCGTTCCGCCCTTCGTGAAGACCGGGCACCCCAAGCGATTTGTCCTGAACTTGATCGATGAACTGAAGTCGGCGGGCGAAGAGGTCAACTCCTGGCGGCTAGGCGAAGATGTCGTGGCCAAAACCGTCTGCCGCCACGCCGTGAAAGCCAACGATCCCTTGGAAGGCCCCGAACTGGAAAATCTCGTGCGCGACCTGCGCCTGTGCAACATGCCCTATACCTGCCCGCACGGCCGCCCCACGCTCATCGAAATGAACTTCCGAGAACTGGAAAAGAAGTTTGGCCGCAGCCAATAAGCGGCCAACCCGATAGCGATGCACAGAACCGATGCGAATGCATCGCATCACCTGAGTCGAGTCCCGTCGAACACGCTGCGCCGGATGTGCCGGAACGCGAATGCTCTCGGTCAGCTTTTCTCGTACTCTTTGAGAAAGCCGACGAACTCGCGGCGGTGATCCTCTTCTCCACCGAGAATGCCGATGACCATGTCTTGGGTCACGTAGTCCACGCCGTCGCAGAGTTTGATGATCTTGTTGTATTGCGCGATGGCGGCTTCCTCGGCCGCGATCACGCCTTTAATGACGGCGATGACGTTCGTGGTATCGTCGGGCGGCTGAAGGAATTTTTGATTCCGCGGCAGATCAAGCGAACCGGGCACGACTCCGCCGATCGTCTTGATGCGCGCGGCCAATTGCTGCGCGTGCTGCACCTCGGTGGCGACGTCCGCCGCGAGGGCTTTCTTGATGACATCCGAACGCACGCCATCGAGATTCACCGAGCAGGCGATGTAATTCTGCACGGTTTCGAGTTCCATGGCGTAGGCCAGGGCCAGTTCCTTGACGATTCCATCCTTTTTCATCCTTCCTCACAGATACTCAGAGAGAGGCTCGTTGACAAATGTCCGCCAAGGCTGGCGGCAGCGGTGTGGTCCGTTAAGATACCCGGATGTCGGCGCTTGCTTTCGAAATCGCAGTCTTGTTCGCGATGGTCCTGGCTAACGGCGTCTTCGCCATGACTGAGATCGCGATGGTCTCCGTGCGCAAGGAACGCCTCCGCCAGCGCGCGGAAAAGGGGGATGCGCGGGCGGCGGCGGCGCTCGATCTGGCGGAATCGCCAAACCGGTTTCTCTCGACGGTGCAGATGGGCATCACGCTCATCGGCATCGGCGCGGGCGCGTACGGCGCCGCCACGCTCGCCAAGCCGCTGGCGGCCTCCTTGAAGCAGGTCGGTCCCATCGCGGCCTACGCCGATCCTCTGGCCATCGGTTTGATGACGATCCTGCTGGGGTACTTTTCTTTGGTGCTGGGCGAACTCGTCCCCAAGCGCATCGGCTTGGCCCATGCCGAAGGCATCGCCACCACGATGGCCCGGTTCATGAACGGCTTGTCGAAAGTGGCCAGCCCCATCATCGCGTTTCTCGGTTGGTCCACGGATTGGCTCCTCCGCTTGCTCGGGTTGGGCGCGCGGCCAGATCCAGGCATTTCCGAAGACGAGGTGCGCGGGTTGATGCAGGAGGGCCTGCGCGCGGGCGCCTTCAACAAGGTCGAAAGCCATATCGTCTCGAATGCGCTCGAACTCGACCAATTGACCGTGCGGGATTTGATGACGCCCCAGCCGAAGATCATCTGGATCAATGAGGCGGAGCCGCACGATGCGATCTGGCACAAGATCGTCGTCAGCGGCCATTCGCACTTTCCGGTCTATTGCCAGAGCCGCGACAAGATCGTGGGCCTGATCTCGGTCAAATCGATCTATGCCAATCTGGCGGCCGGCGTGCCCGCCCGCACCCGGGATTTGATGACCAAGCCGCTCATCGTCCCGGCCACGCAATCGGCCATCGCTCTGCTCGAAACCTTCAAGCAGAGCGGCAAGCACGTCGCGCTCGCGGCCGACGAGTTCGGTTCGATCGTCGGCATGGTCACGCTTCACGATGTGATGGAGGCCCTTGTCGGCGAATTCGCCAGCGTCGAGGAGCGGGCCCGGCCGCAGATCAAGGCGCGGCCGGATGGCTCCTGGCTGGTGGATGCCATGATCGATATCGAGTCGGTGGAAGCAGCCTTGCCGGGCTTCCGGCCGAGCGAGGGCGGCAACAAGGACTTTCAGACTCTCGCCGGCTTCATCATGAAGCGCCTGGGACGCATCCCGGTGGAGGGCGAACTCGTTTCGTCCGACGGCTACGTTTTCGAAGTGCTCGATATGGACGGCCACCGCATCGATAAAGTGATCGTGACCCGCCCGCTCGTCCCCTCCGGCCCGACGTCGGCGTCCGGCTAGTGATCGCTCTCCAGTGGCGGTACTCTATCCCTTTCTTGGCGAGAGGAAACGGCCAGGGTGCGGATACGGAGCGGCGGCATCCCGCCAACTGAATCTGGCTGGACTATAACCGCGATGAAACTCTTTGAAGTCTGGCTCGCCCGGTTGGCTTCTACCGTGGTTTACACGGGCAAAAACCTTTTCCAATGAAAACGCCGCCGAAGCTCGGGCTTCGGCGGCGTTGGACTAAGCGAAGATCTGTCGTCCTAGAAGGAGGCACCCGCCTGCGCCCGGCGGCGGAGGATGGTCAGACCCGCGAGCGATCCGGCCAGCAAAAGGAGCGAATGGGAAGCTCCATCCGGAACTGGAGTGGAGGCCTTGGGTGTGAAAGTGATCGTCGGCGTGCCGTTGCGATAGAAGGGAACGAAGGGGCCAGAAGGAAAGACGAGGCCACGGCCCCCTGCATCGGTATTCAGGTCGATGCCCAGCACGCCATCGTTGGCGGACCACTGGACGAAGCTGAGGACACCCGCCGAAACATGGAACTGGCCGGAAGATGTCCAGCTATACGGGGCGAAGCCAAGACCGTCCGGACCCGAGATGGAGTCTAGCGTGACGGTAACCGGTTGGAAATTGGAGCTGTCGTCGACAAGGTCTTCGATGGTTCCAGTGACCACGGAACCGAGCGTCGTGCCGACGCCGTCGGTGTTGACGAAGGAGTATTGGAAGTCCAGCGCGCGCGCCGGGACACCCAAGAGGAGAAGCGCCGCGAGTTTCAGAGGGAGGGATCTAAGAGTTAGCAATTTCATGTTAGTTCAAGTTTGTTAGTTGGTGGTTTAGGCAACCGCCAACTTCCATAGCACCCTCCGTACCGCCCAGCCGTACGGCCTTATCGAAACGCGCAAGTCGCTCAACGGCAATCCTTTGCGCGACAGGTCGTGCTGAGATAAATCCGATATTTTCGCCAAAAAATGTCACAGTCATCCCATAGCGGGCAAAATCCGGCCGTTTCCTTCCAATTGCGGAAGGA
>CAYZKY010000180.1:0-11586 GCA_964478815.1 uncultured Verrucomicrobiota bacterium | reverse complement strand
GTCGCCGGGAAGCTTACCATTCCTTATCCATTCCACTGAAAACGTCGAAGAACCCTTTTTGTGGAGCCGGTGGCTGCGTCAAACGCTGACCGATGAACGCTTCTAGAAGCGATTGAAGTTCAGGGATCGCTCGATTTGGGGTTGAGGTCTTTCGGGGTGAGGGCGCGGCCTATTTTCACGGCCCGTCGGCTGAGGCACTTGGCCTGCTGCTCTCGCCATCGCTTCTCGGCTTTCGCAAGACCCTCCTCAACTTATTTTCACCTCGTGGGTCATGACCCGGTAGTAAAGACCATCGGGCCTTCTGCCCAAGGACTTGTTAGCCACCCTTCCTTCCTGCTGCGAACGAATCTTCCGGTCGGCGGCACCAGTCGGGAGTTGATGGGGATACCAACTACCGGGGCTGCCCGGCAGAAAACGGCCTGGCCTGCTGGCCATTGAGACAGGAATGCTGTCATGCACCCTGCGTGGGGATGTGGCACGTTTGCTTGCCAAGCAGGGACAAAACAACCGACACGTCGGCTGTGAAACGTTAAATGGACGTAAATGCCGCGTTTCGAATAATTTACATTCGAATGTCCAGGTGCTGCCTCGGGGCGTTCATCGGTCGTTTTCGTGAGTTTTCCCTTTGAATTCGCCGATGTAATGGTGAAACATCCGCGTTTCCGGCTTTCGCCGGACACCATAGCGAAATGAAACGCACGCATCATTGCAACGAATTGCGCCCGGCCCACATCGGCCAGACGGTCACCCTGAGCGGCTGGGTTCATTCCCGCCGCGATCTCGGCGGCCTCATCTTTGTCGATGTCCGCGACCGCGAAGGCCGAACCCAATCCGTCTTCGATCCGTCCGATCTGCCGAAGGAACTCTTCGAGCGCACCTCACACCTGCGCAGTGAATCGGTCATCACCGTCACCGGCACCGTCCGCCAGCGCCCGGCCGGCACGAACAACTCCAAGATTCCCACCGGCGAAGTCGAAATCATGGTGCGTGAGCTCGAAGTCCTGAACCAGGCCGAAGTCCTTCCCTTCCCGATCGACGACCCGGAAGTCTCCAGCAAGGTCAACGAAGAGCTGCGCCTGAAGTATCGCTACCTCGACCTGCGCCGCCCCGAAATGGCCCGCAACCTCCGCCTCCGCAGCAAGGTCGCCACGGCCACGCGCGTCTTTCTGGATGAGCATGGCTTTCTCGAAGTCGAGACCCCGCTCCTCTTCAAGAGCACGCCCGAAGGCGCTCGCGAGTTCCTCGTTCCGAGCCGGGTCCACCCCGGCTCGTTCTACGCCCTGCCGCAATCGCCGCAGCAGTTTAAGCAGATTCTGATGGTGGCGGGCATCGAGCGCTACTTTCAGCTCGCCCGCTGCTTCCGGGACGAAGACCAGCGCGCCGACCGCCAGCTCGAGTTCACCCAGGTCGATCTCGAAATGTCCTTCATCGAACGCGAAGATCTTTACGCGCTCATCGAAGGCCTCCTCCATCGCGTTTGGAAGACCGCGCTCGGCATGGATATCCAGATTCCCTTCCAGCGCATCTCTTTTGAAGAAGCCCTCAACCGCTGGGGCATCGACAAGCCCGATACCCGCTTCGGCATGGAACTGGTCGATTTCACGGACGATTTTCGGGCCAGCACCTTCAAGGTCTTTAGCGGTGCCATCGCGAACGGCGGCGTGGTCAAGGCGCTCAACGCCAAGGGCCTCGCCGGAGCCACCCAGGGCCAGATCGAGACGATGACCGAGTACGCCAAGAGTTTCGGGGCCAAGGGTCTCGCCTTCATCAAGGTCGAGAACGGCGAATGGAAATCGCCCATCGTCAAATTCTTCTCGGCCGCCGAAAAGGAAGCGCTCACGAAGAAACTCGCCATCGAGGAAGGCGATCTCATTCTCTTCGCCGCCGATCAATGGTTGAACGCCTGCGAGATTCTCGGCCGCATCCGCCTCTACTGCGCCGAGGTCCTCAAATCCCAGGGCCGCCTCACCATTCCCACCGACCGGTTCGACTTCCTCTGGGTCGTCGATTTCCCCCTCCTCTCTTTCGACAAGGAGCAAAACCGCTGGTACTCGAGCCACCATCCCTTCACCGCCCCCGTGGCGGAGGACGTGCCGCTCTTAAAGACGGATCCCAAGAAAGTCCGCGGCCAGCATTACGACATCGTCGTCAACGGCACAGAATTAGGGGGGGGGTCGATCCGTATTCACCGGCCCGATGTCCAGAAGACCATCTTCGAGGAAATTCTCCAGATTCCGCCGGACATGGTCCAGGCCCGGTTCGGCTACATGCTCGAAGCCTTCAAATACGGCGCCCCGCCCCACGGTGGGATCGCCCTCGGCTTCGACCGCCTCATGGCCATTCTCTGCGGCACCCCCAGCATCCGCGACGTCATCGCCTTCCCGAAGACCGCCAAGGCCACTGACCTCATGACCGAATCCCCCGCGCCGGTTGAGCCCAAGCAACTCCGCGACCTCCATCTCGACCTCCGCCTCCCCAAAAAGGAAACCGAGGGATGAGTTGCGTCAATTAACACTTAACACTTCGGCTTGGCATGGGGACGGATCGGGCAAAATGCGCGGATTGCATCCAGGAAGGGCGTGGCTATCTTGGAGGAGGATGATTTTGCCTCGACGAGTTTTGCTTGGACTGATGGCGGCAGCGATGTGGGCCGCGCTCGTGGCGACGATGGGAGCCGAGCCGGTGGCCCCAGCCACCCAGGCACCCTACCTGGGGCGGGAAGTGCCGGATTTCGCCTTGCTCGACTGGCGCGGACGGGAGCATCGGCTGCGCCGGGCCGAGGCCAGCACCATCGTGCTCTACTTCACGGCGAACGGCTGCCCCGTGGCGCGCAAAAGTTACAAAACGCTGAAGGCGCTGCGCCGGGCCTACGAGGCAAAAGGCGTGGACCTCTGGCTGGTGAACTCGAATTCCGGCGACGACCGGGGCAGCATCGAGAAGGAGGCGCATGAATTCCGCATCGCGAGCCTGCCGACGCTGATCGACGAAACGCAGGGGCTCGCGGCGTTGCTGGGCATCCGGCGCACGGGAACCGCGGTGTGCATCGAAACAAAGACGTGGACGGTGTTCTATCAAGGAGCGGTCGACGATCAATTGGTGGAAGGGGCGCAAAAGCCGGAGGCGAAGGAGCATTACCTGCGGGAGGCGCTGGATCAGTATCTCGGCGGAGAAAAAGTGGCCCGTCCATTCACGGCGGCGCGGGGCTGCCTGATCTCCATTCCCGCGCAACAGGTCTCTTACGCCACCGAGGTAGCGCCGCTGCTGCAGAACAAGTGCTTCGGCTGCCACAGCCCCGGGAATATCGGGCCGATGAAAATGACGAGCCACGCGAAGGTGGCGGGCTTCGCGGACATGATGCAGGAGGTGATCCTGGCGCGGCGCATGCCGCCTTGGCACGCGGATCCGGCGCACGGGTCGTTCGTGAACGATTGTTCCTTGAGCGTGCCCGAGGCGCGGACACTCCTGCGGTGGATCGAGCAGGGCGCGCCGCGCGGCGATGGGGCCGATCCGCTGGCGGCGGCGGAACCGCCCTCGAGCGATTGGAAGCTGGGGAAACCGGACGCCATCGTGACCCTGCCGAAGCCGGAGGAGATTCCCGCGACGGGCGTGTTGAATTACCGGCATATCCGGGTGCCCGTGCCGTTCGACCGCGATGTTTGGTTGAAAGGCGTGGTGGCCAAGCCGGGGAACACGCGGGTGGTGCATCATATCATCCTCCGGGTGCGGGTGCCGGGCCAGAAGGATAACGACGAACAGGATGTGCATCTGCTGGGATGGGCGCCGGGCACGCCGGAGATCTTCTTCCCGGAAGGGACCGGCAAATTCCTGCCGCGCGGCGCGGAACTGGATTTCGAGATGCATTACACGGTCTCGGGCAAGCCGGAAACGGATCAAACCAGCGTGGGGCTCTACCTGCTGGACGAAAAGCCCCGGATGGTGCTCCGCACGCAGGCGGCGGTGAACTTCGAATTCGAGCTCAAGCCGGAGTCGAAACTGGACGCCGTGGCCACCTACGCCTTCGCCAAGGACAGCCTGCTCTTCGACCTCTTCCCGCACATGCATCTGCGGGGGAATTGGTTCAAGTTCGAAGCGCTCTACCCCGATGGGCGGCGCGAAATGCTGCTTTCGGTGCCGCGCTACGACTTCAAGTGGCAGCACACCTACCGCTTGAAAGAACCACGGCGGATGCCCGCGGGTTCGTGGCTGCTCTGCACGGGCGGGTTCGATAACACCGCCCGGAACCCGGACAACCCCGACCCGAAGTCGACCATCCGCTGGGGCGAGCAATCGTTCGACGAAATGTTCATCGGATTCCTCAGCCTGGCGGAAATCCCGCCCGAGAAACCGCTGGCGAACCGATGACCGTTTCGAAGCCTTGCTCGCGGCCCAAGAGTGCTTCATCCAAGCCACTCATGCGGATGATCGATTTCAGGGTTCCGACCGGAATCCAGCCTCGGTTCGCAACCGAAACCGTGGCGTTATCGTGGTCCCGGCCGCTTTGACGACCAAACACCCGTTCATAAGGCAGACTTTCGCAGACCGTAGCGCTCATCGCAAGCGCCCGAACCAGTTGTGAGAGACGCACGAAGGAGCAATTCAATTTCGCAATGTCGTTCAGAACTTGGGCCATCGGCCTTTCGCTTTGCAGCCAACGGCCCCTTTGGTAGGAAGTACGCATGTCATCCAGAGTTTGGCCGATCACGCTGGCTGTTTGCTTAAGCGTAAGCTGGGGCGACGAAACAGCGCGAGCGGCGGAGGGGCTTGGCGCGGGGGATGCGGCGCGGGAGTGGCACGTCTACAGCGGCAATCCGGCGGGCACGAAGTTCTCGCCATTGAGCCAGATCGATCGCACGAATGTCCGCCAGCTCCGGCCGGCGTGGATTTACCGGTGCGACGACGCGCGGCTGAATACCATCGAGTGCAACCCGCTGATCGTCCGCGGCACGATGTATCTGACGACGCCGGGGCTGCGGCTGATCGCGCTGGACGCCGCCCGCGGCACGGAAAAGTGGCGCTTCGACCCGTGGGGCGGACGGGGCGGCGGCGGCGTAAACCGCGGAGTGACCTATTGGACGGACGGAGTGGAGGAACGCATTTTTTTCCCGGCCGGCACCTTCCTGAATGCCGTGGATGCGCGCACCGGTCAGCCGATCCCTTCATTCGGGATGGGCGGAAAGATCGACCTGCGAGAGGGACTGGATCGTGATGTCTTTTTCTTGAGCGTTTCAGCCAGCACGCCTGGGATCGTCTATAATGATCTCCTGATTCTCGGCTCTTCGGTGGGAGAAGGCCCAGCCCCGGCCGCCCCGGGACATATCCGGGCCTTCGACGTCCGCACCGGCGAACGCCGCTGGATTTTTCATACCATCCCCCACCCCGGCGAATTCGGGTACGAGACCTGGTCGCCCGAATCGTGGAAAACGGTGGGTGGCGCGAATAGCTGGGGAGGCCTAACGCTGGATGAAGCGCGCGGCTGGGTCTTCGCGGGCACCGGATCGCCCTCCTACGACCACTATGGCGGGAACCGCGTCGGGATGAACCTGTTCGCGAATTGCGTGTTGGCGCTGGACGCCGCCACCGGTCAGCGGCGCTGGCATTTCCAGACCGTCCATCACGATCTGTGGGATTACGACCTGCCCTCGCAGCCGTGCCTCGTGACGGTGAAGAAGGGGGATACGGTGATCGATGCCGTCGCCCAAGGCACGAAGATGGGGCACCTCTTCCTGCTCGACCGCGTCACCGGCGAGCCGATCCATCCGGTTGAAGAACGCCCGGTGCCGAAATCCGAAATTCCAGGAGAACAAAGCTGGCCGACGCAACCCTTCCCGACAAAACCGCCCGCCTGCGCCCAACAACGCTTCACCGAAGCGGAAGCCACCGACCTGAATCCCGAAGCGCGCCGGGGAGTGCTGGAGAAGCTCAAGACCATGCAGACCGGGGACATTTACATTCCGCCCGGCCTGAGGCCTTCGGTGACCCTGCCGCAGTTCAATGGCGGGAGCGAGTGGGGAGGCGCGGCCTTCGATCCCGAAACGCGGCTGCTCTATATCAATGCCAGCAACGAATCCGAATGGACGGCGATGGTGCCTTCGAAACCGCCGGCCGAGACTTCCCTGAACGAACTTGGGCGATTTCTTTACAGCTCGATCTGTTCGGCCTGCCACGGCTTTCAGAACGCGAACAATCCGGCGGCTCCTGCCTTCGCTTCCTTAAAGTCGGTGCCTGAGCGGTTGACGCAGGCCCAGGTGCGCGAGCTGCTCGAAACGGGTCGAAACCAGATGCCGAGCTTCGCGGCCTTGAGCACTTTGGAAAAGCGGGCGGTGACGGCATTCCTTTTCGAGGAGGGCCAGGCGGAGAAAGTCCCGGCGGGCGAATCGCTGAGCTGGGCCAAGGAGATTCCATTTGTGAATACGGGCCATCACGAGTTTCGCGATCCTGAGGGATTTCCCGTAAACAAACGCCCGTGGGGCACGCTGAACGCCATCGATTTGGACCGCGGGGAGATCCGCTGGCAGGTCCCGCTGGGAACGTACCCGAAACTGGAAGCGCGGGGCTTGCCGCCCACCGGAACGTTCAATATCGGCGGGCCGCTGGTCACCGCGGGTGGCCTGGTATTCATCGGCGCGGCGATGGACGAACGATTTCATGCGTTCGACAAGGCGACCGGAGCGTTGCTCTGGGAATACCAGATGGACGCGGGAGGCTACGCCACGCCTTCGACGTTCGAAGTGGATGGCCGTCAGTATCTCGTGATCGCGGCCGGTGGCGGCGGCAAGCCAGAAACCCGTCCAGGGAACGCCTATTACTGTTTCGCTTTGCCGAATGCGAAGTAGCTTCTGCCGGAGCGTGTGGTCAGTTCCGCGTCCGAACGCTGCCAGGGAGGCTGAAAGGAGGACCACTGCAAATTTGGTGCGATTTCGTAATCGCCGTCGGCGCGAGAGCGGGTACTGTGGCCGGCAGAAGCCGATGATGACGGCGTGAGGCTGGGGCCGGAATGGTGTCCATGTTGGGAGCGGCCGGACCGACCCGGTCGGATCGCATGGCGGGGGCGCTGCATCTGGATAGCAGGTCGGGGGCGAGCGGGCGAGCGATCCTTGAGGAGCGGAGGAATCGAACCACTTGGGGTGTTGCGCCTCGCAAATGCTTCCATGAAAGGGCTTTGCGTCGATTGCCGTGCGATAGATTGGTGAAACTTAACAGGTCGGCTTTGTGTCAGTGAGGGATAATTTCGATGTCGAATCCAAATACAGGTAAGCGCAAGGGGCGGAAGATACTCCTGCTGGTGGGCCTTTTGGTGCTGCTGGGAGCAGGGGGCGGCTATTATTCCTACAAGAAACGGGAACAGCCGGTGGCCGTTCAGGTCGAGAAGGTAAGCCGGAAGGACATTACGGAGCTGGTGGTGGCCAATGGGCGGGTGCAGCCGGTGCTGCAAGTGGTCATCAATCCGGAAGTCAGCGGAGAAATCGTGGAGTTGCCGGTCAAGGAAGGGCAGTTCGTGAAGAAGGACGACCTGCTGGTGAAAATCAAGCCGGACAATTACCTCGCTCAGGTGAACTCCGCGGACGCGAATTACAAGGGCGCGCTGGCGGGGGCGAGCCAGGCAAGGGCCACGCTGGAAAAGGCGCGCCTGGAGTATCAACGGATCAAGCAGTTGTTCGACAAGCAGCTTGTCTCGGATTCGCAATACCTGGAGGTCAAAACGACCCTGGATGTCACCGCCGCGGCGCTCGAAAGCAGCACGCACCAGTGCGAGCAGGCCAAGGCCGTATTGGATCGCGCCCGGGACGATCTCGGCAAAACGACGATCGTGGCGCCGATCGCGGGGACGGTGACGCGGCTGCGCTCGCAGCGAGGGGAACGGGTGGTCGGCACCGCCATGATGGCCGGGACGGAAATCATGACCATCGCCGATCTTGATAATATGGAGGCGCGGGTCGAGATCGGGGAGATCGATGTCGTTCTGATCAAAGTCGGCCAGAAAGTCCGTCTGGAAGTCGACGCCTTCCGTGACCGAAAGTTTTCCGGCGTGGTCACGGAGATCGCGAACGCGGCGAAAGGCGCGGCCAGCAGCACTCAACAGCAAATGATGAGCTCGCAAACCGAGGCCACCAAGTTCGAGGTGAAAATCCTCATCCAGGAGAAGGAGATTTTCCGGCCCGGGATGTCGGTCACGGCGGAAATCGAGACGCGGTATCGGACGAACGTGCTGGCGGTGCCGATCATGGCCGTGACCACGCGCATGCCGAAGGCGCCTGAAACGCCGCCCGGCACGATGGACCCGGGGGCGGCCCCCAAGCCGGGCAAGAAGGCGGAGCCGGTCAAGGCGGACGAGATCGTGTTCCTGGCCGAGGGAGACACGGCCAAACGAGCCGTGGTCAAAACCGGCATCAGCGACGACACGCATCTCGAGTTGCTCGAAGGCCTGCCGGAAGGGGCGGAAATCGTCTCGGGCGGGTATGCCGCCGTCAGCCGGCTTTTGGAGGACGGCAAGAAGATCAAACGCGAAGACCCGAACGCAAAGAAGAAGCCAGCGGAGGCGAAAGGGACCTAGTCCCAGCGCATGCTGATCAAGCTCACCAACATTTCGCGGCGCTACGAGATGGGCACCGAGACGATTCACGCCCTGCGCGATGTCTCGCTCGTGCTGGAGCGCGGCGAGTATGTCGCCATTATGGGCCCCTCCGGCTCGGGCAAATCCACCCTCATGAACTTGTTGGGTTGCCTCGATTCGCCTTCCGGCGGCGAGTTCATCCTGAACGGCGTCAAGGTGAGCGAAATGGACGACAATGCGCTCGCCGAAATTCGCAACCGCGAGATCGGCTTCGTCTTTCAGAGCTTCAATCTCCTGCCGCGTTCGGATGCGTTGCACAACGTCGAACTACCCCTCATCTACTCCGGCATGCCCGCGGCCGACCGCCGCGCCCAGGCGTTGCAAACCTTGCAGGAAGTGGGCCTCGGCGATCGCGTGCACCATCGCCCCAACGAAATGTCCGGCGGCCAGCGCCAGCGCGTCGCCATTGCTCGCGCCCTCGTTAACCGCCCCTCGATTCTCCTGGCCGACGAACCGACGGGCAACCTCGATTCGAAGACCGGCGAGGAGATCATGGCGCTGTTCCAGACGTTATCCGGCAAGGGCAACACCATCATCCTCGTCACCCACGAAGAAGAGGTGGCCCGGCATGCACGCCGGATCATCCGCATTCGCGACGGCCTTATCGCCAGCGACGAGCCGAACCCCGTCGCGCGCGCCGCATGACCTTCTGGTTCGAATTCATCGAGGGCCTGCGGATGTCGCTGGCGGCGGTGCTCGCCAACAAACTGCGTTCCGTCCTGACGACGATCGGCATTGTCATCGGGATCGTAACCGTCACGCTCATGGCCACGGCCATCGAAGGAATCAACCGGGCTTTCAAGGAAAGCATCTCGCTGTTGGGCAGCGACATCCTCTTCGTCCAGCATCGGAGCTGGTTCAGCGGCGGGCGGAACGATTGGATGGAGATGATGAAGCGCAAACCGATCTCCTGGAGCCAATACGAGACGGTGCAAGAGCAGATGACCCTGGCGCGCGCCGTGGCTCCCGTGACGGGCACACAGCAGCCCCTCTGGTACAAGAGCCGCGTCTCGAATGGCGTGATGATGATCGGCACGACGGAGGGTTTTGCCGAGACGTCCGGTTTAACGGTGCAGGACGGCCGTTTTTTTTCGGGCCCGGAATCGAACGGCGGCCGCCCTGTCGCGGTGATCGGCTATCAAGTCGCCACCAATCTGTTTGTCGGCGAATCGCCGCTCGGGAAAAAACTCAAACTCCGCAACCAAACGGTGGAGATCGTGGGCGTGCTCGAGCGCCAGGGTTCGTTCCTCGGCGCCTTCAGTTGGGACAATCGCCTCATCGTGCCGCTCCGCTTCTTCGTGGCCGCGTTCAACCCCCGGCCGGACTACGAAATCCAGGTCAAGGCGGAGTCGATCGAGAAGATGGAGGAAACGAAGGAGGAGCTGCGCGGTGTCATGCGCCGGGCTCGCCAGTTGCGGCCGGGGCAGGCGGACGATTTCGCGATCAACCAGCAGGACATGTTCCTCAAGATGTTCGACCGCGTCGCGGGCATGATTGCCACGGGCGGCCTGTTCATCACCGGGCTGTCGCTCTTCGTGGGGGGGATCGGCATCATGAATATCATGTTCGTCTCCGTGGCCGAGCGCACGCGTGAAATCGGCGTGCGCAAGGCGATCGGCGCGAAACGGCGCACCATTCTCCTGCAGTTTCTCATGGAAGCGGCCGGCATCTGTCTGCTCGGCGGCTTGATCGGCCTGGCCATCGCCTGGCTCGGGGTCTTCGGCCTGCGGCAGTTCATGCCTGCCGCCATGTCCTGGCAGATCGTCACCCTCGCGCTGCTGGTCGCCCTCGCCACGGGGCTCATTTCCGGTTTTCTCCCGGCGTGGCGGGCCGCCCGGATGAACCCGGTGGACGCACTGCGGAGCGAATAGCCATGCGCCGCGCCGAATTCATGGAAAGCTTTTGGATGGCCCTCGCGGCCATCCGCGCCCACAAGCTCCGCTCGGCGCTCACGCTGGTGGGCGTGGTGGTCGGGGTCTTCTCCATCATCGGCGTGATGACCGCGGTGCAGGTGCTCCAGGTGAACATCGAGAAGCAGTTCTCGCAGATGGGGGCCAACACCTTCACCGTGCAGCGGATGCCGCAGCTTCCCGTGGGCGGGCCGGGCGGGTTCGAAAAGCTGCATCGCCGCCAACCGATCTCGCCCGCGCAGGCCTATGCCCTGGCCGATCGGGCGACGCTCGCCAAGACCATCGGCATGGAGGATGGCTTCTGGCAGGGCGAGGCTTCCTCCCGCTTCGGCACCACCCCGCCAAATGTTTCCCTCTTGGGCGGTACTCCGGGAATTTTCCTGGCCCGCAATCTCGAACTCGCCGAAGGCCGCGCGTTTGTCGAAGCCGATCTCCGCAGCGCGCGCGATATCTGCGTGCTCGGCGGCGGGCTCGCCACGAATCTCTTTCCGCATTCCTCCCCCGTCGGCGAAAAGATCAAGTTCGCCGGCATCGGGTACACCGTGATCGGCGTCCTCGAGAGCAAAGGCGCGGCCGGCCAGGCCGATCAGGACAACTTCGCCGTCATTCCCCTCACCACGGGGCTGAACCGCTTCGGCCGCGCGTGGCGCAGTCTCCGGCTCATCGTCGAAGCCCGCGACGCGGAGAGTCTGGATGACGCCATGGAACAAGTCCGCGGCCATCTCCGCACGCTCCGCAAGGTGCCGCCGGGCGAACCGGACGACTTCGAAATCTCCACCAGCGAGTCGCTCATCGCCCAGTTCCGGGACTTCACCCTCAAGGTTCGCGTCGGGGTCGCCCTGGTCAGTTCCATCGCGCTCCTCGCGGCCGGGGTCGGCATCATGAACATCATGCTCGTCTCCGTCACCGAGCGCACCAAGGAGATCGGCATCCGCCGCGCGGTCGGCGCCAAAAAGCGCAACATCATGGCCCAGTTCGTTCTCGAAGCGATCGTGCTTTGCGAGGTCGGCGGCCTGATCGGCATCGGCTTCGGCATCGCCGCCGGCAATGTCGTCGCCATGCTCT
>CAYZKY010000179.1:0-11975 GCA_964478815.1 uncultured Verrucomicrobiota bacterium | reverse complement strand
GAACCATGCCTATTTGCTCCAATTACTCGGATTTTAGATGCGTTTGCCCTGCTCCGCCGCAATCGTCCCTTGACACTTCGAGACGCCCTCCTCACCCTCGCGGTATGAACCCGGTCGGCAGCGGTCACTCCGCTTTGCTTCCGCCGTTCCCATGGCCTTGGGGGCGGCAATCCGGGATTCTAGTGGAGCCGGGCACCCAACTGCCGAGCGCTCCACGCCCGCATCCAAACTGCGGAACGAACCACCGAACCCATGAAAAACATCATGACTACGCTCGCGGCCCGTGCCTCCGGCACGCTGGCCATCCTCACGGCGCTCGCCCAGCCCGTTCTGGCCCAGGCTCCGCCCATCTGGGAGGCCTTTAACGATTATCGGCCCACCGATGGCGTCACGCATCCGAATGCCAGCATCTACGATCTGCGGCTCACCGATGAGGGCGGCATCCTCCGGAACATAGCCACCGGGGACGACCTCGAAGCCTCCGTCTGGGTCGTCGTGGAAGGAGACGGAACGCCGGACGACTTCGGCGCGAACTCTCCCGTCAACGCCGGCAGCCCGGCGGACAAGCTCTTCGCCGGCAAGGTCGACATTGGGAACGCCGGTCTGCCCGGTGTTCGCAACAGCTTGAACACCAAGCTGATCCTGAGATTCGACGGCTTGGACCCAACCAAACGCTACAGCTTCGCCGGCACCGTCAGCCGTGGCGGGAATTATAATGATCGGTGGAGCGTCTTCACCATCTCCGGCACGGATGCCTTCGTCGCCGCGCATGAAGACGGCAGCGCCAATCTGAACATCTTCACCAAAGCGACCTTTCCCGCCTCGGATCTCGCCCCCAACCAGGTGGCCTTGAATTCAGGGGAGAACAAGGTGGGCTCGCTCGTTCGGTGGGACAACATCGAGCCTGGAGCGGATGGCTCGTTCATGATCGAAGCTCAACAGTACGTCGGTGTGGCCCCCTTCGGCAATCCATCGGCGGCAGCCTACGGTTACGGCTTCAATGCGATCTATCTGGCCAAGCATGAATCGACGGGGAATCTGCGGGTGACCGGGAACCCGGCCAGCCAGGATGTCCCGGCCGGAACGACCGCGACCTTCACGGTCGCCGGATCGAGCCCCGCCGCCATCACCTATCAATGGCAGAAAGCGGCTCCGGGCAGCAGCACCTTCGCGGATATCGCGGGAGCCACGCAGGCCTCCTACACCACGCCAACGCTGGCGGTGGCCGACCACGGCAGCAAATTCCGCTGTGTCCTTTCTAGCGGCGGCAACCGTGCCACCAGCGGCGAGGCCACCTTGGGCGTGGATGGCGTCATTCCCGCCGTCACCGGCATTCGCGGCAGCGTCAATCTGAATTCGATCTACGTCAGCTTCTCGGAACCGATGAAGCTGGCCATGCTGGCGAACAAGGACAACTACACCGTTTCCGGCGGCGTCACGGTGAACTCGGCCGTGGCGATCGATCCGCAGAATGCGCGGTTGCTCACCAGCCAGCAGACCGGCAATACCCGCTACACCGTCACGGTAAAAGATGTCGAAGATGTCGCCGGCAACAAAGTCCCGGCCACCAGCTCCGTCAGTTTCACGGGGTATACGGTTCAGACAGGCGTGGCCGGTCTTGAGGTCTGGAATAATATCCTGGGCGGCACGGCGCAGGATCTGCGGAACGACGCGCGCTATCCGGCTTCGCCCGATCTCGATTTCACCGCCGCCACCTTCGACTCGACGCTGGTTATCCCCGACGGGCCGAACAACACCTACGGCGGACGTTTCCGCGCCTGGCTGACGCCGGAGGAAACGGCCGAATACGAATTCTTCCTCCGTTGCGACGACGGCGGCGAGTTCCGCATCAGCCCGGACGACAAGTTCGATACCCTCGACAGCATCGAGATCGAGGCCACGGCGGTCGATTCGACGCTGGGCGACCCGTTTCAGGAGCCGGGCTTCGATCTGTCCACCTCGATCCCCATCGCGCTGGTTAAAGATACGCGGTATGCCATCCAGATGATCTGGAAGGAAAGCAATGGCAACGATCATGGGCAGGTCGCCTGGCGCAAAGTGGGCGACACCACGCCCGCCGATCAATTGACCCCAATCCCCAGCCGATTCCTCTCCTATTTCGGCGCGCCGCCGGCCCCCGCCGATGAGCCGGCGATTGTGCGCTCCGCTCTGGAAAACGGCCAATTCGTGATCGAGTGGAAAGGGGGAATCCTCCAATCCTCGCCCGATCTCGTGACCTTCACGGACGAAACGGGTGCCGCTAATCCCTTGCGCGTCGCTCCCAGCGGCAATCGCTTCTATCGGGTAAAGAGGCCGTAGTCGGGTGCCAGCAGGCGCAGCACTGGCCCCGGCCGATCCCTGAGGGTTCACGGACGGCCGGGAGCCGGGATTCAACGGTTGCCTGACCCGGCATCGCCGGCGTCGAACAACACGACCTCATCCACGAACAAGGTCGCGGATCGAGCGTCCGGTGCTTCGAGGAAAAAGAAGAGGTCATCGACCAGGTTCCCGGCTGGGAACGCGTTGTCGGCGCTGCCGTCGTTGCGCCGGGCCTCGCGGTTGAAATCGACGTATTGCGTCGTCCATGCGCCCTGTTTGAGATGGGTCAGCCGGACATGCCGGTTGTCCTGCGCCGTGGCGTCGAAGATCTGCACCGTCATGGCCGAGGTGCCCGTCAGGTAATAGCGGAAGCGAAGCTTGGTCCGCGCGCCCACCGGGCGAGGGGGAGCGATCGGCAGGACGATCATCGGCGCGCCGTCGCCGCGGCGGGGCACGCTGCGCGCCGCCCGCCACCAGGCACCGGTGGGCGGGTTTTCTTCGATGGTGAAATCGCCCGGCCAGTAACGCTCCTTGGGGCCGGTGTCGAACGCGGCCAGGAGGATGATCCGGTTCGGGAAAGGTTCCGGCTCGGGCGGCAGTGCCGGGTCGTTGGCGAAGAAGATGATATCGTCCACCATCAACTCGTACTGCTTCGCCTCCGCCGGCGTGCCGGCGAAAATCTTGAAATCGTCCATCCGCTCCCCGTCGCCGAACCGTTCCTTGGACCCGTCGTTTCGCCGGGCGTCCCGGGTGAAATTCAGGGCGATCTCCGACCACGCGTTGGTCTCCAGTCCTTCGACATCGACGTGCCAGTTGTCCTGCCGGGTGAGGCTGAAGTGCTGAAAGGTCGCCCGGGTGCCGCCGCGCAGGAAGTATCGGAGGAAGAGCCCGTTTTGCTTGCCCATCCGCGGGCCGGGCACCGGGTTGATCCCCGCCATGATGGCGCTGAAATCGCGATACGGCCCCGGCGCGGCTCGCAGCGCGGTGCGGTTCCCCGGATACCGGGCCGCATGGTTCGTTTCCGCCGCGCCCATCCAGCCATAATCGGGCGACGTCCATTCGAAATCGCAGGCGGCCCAGATGCGGTGCGGGAAGGTGGCGGGACGCTGGCTGGACGCCGCCTGCACCCGGCCGGGATCGGCCCCCAGTGCATCGAGACCCGCGCTGCAACCGGCCAGAGCCAGCCATGATCCGGCGAGGCAAGACAGACGATGAACGACCGATCGGCGAGTTCTCATGAGCACGGTGCGTCATACCACAGTCCCTTCCAGGAATCGATCTTGATCGATGAAATACCCGCGGCACAGGGTTACTCGTCGCGGAGCGCCACCATCGGGTCGAGCCGGGCGGCGCGCCGGGCGGGAATCCAACTGGCGAGCAGCGCGGCGGCTACCAGCAGCGCGGCGACGAGCAGGATGGTGATGGGGTGGTTCGATTTCAATTCCGGTGCAACCGAGATGAGCACCCGGCCGAGCCCGATGGCTCCGGCAAGCCCGATCGCCGCGCCGATCACGGCCAGGCGCAGCCCCTTGCCGACGATCAGGGTGAGGACTTCGCGGATTTGGGCGCCCAGCGCCATGCGCACGCCGATTTCGTGGGTGCGGCGCACCACAAAGCCGGAGATGACCCCATAAATACCCAGCGTGGCCAGAGCCAGACCGAGGGCCGCAAAAATGCCGAACAGCCATCCGGCGAGGGCCATATTCCCCAGCACCCGGTCGACCTCCGCGGCGATGAGTCCTGGCTGGTTGACCGGCAAATCGGCGTCGATCTCCGCCACGGCCTGGCGAAGCTCGTCCACCGAGACCTTCCCGCGGATGGCGATGGCGAGCTGATGCCGCGGCTCCTGGGCAAACGGCCGGTAGCTCTGGAACCGGGTCATCGGCTCGCTGGGGTCGACCGGAAAGCGCACATCGTTGACGACGCCAACGATCTCCTCCCCGTTGATGCGCTGGCCGAGCGGCGATTCGTCCGGCCAATACGTGCGGGCCAAGGTCTCGTTGATAATCACGACGGGAGGGCGGCCCGCGGTATCGGCGGTGGTGAAATCCCGCCCGGCAATCACGCGCATGCCCAGCACGTCGAAGTAGCCGGGAGAAACTCCATTCCTATATCGCATCGGCTCGCTTCCGCGCGGCGGGGCCGAGCGCCCCGTGATTTCGAGGTTGGTGGCCTCCCGGAAGGACGAGATCGGCAAGGTGCTTGCGAGCGCGGAACTTTCGTGGCCCGGCAGCGCGGCGAGCCGTTCCTCGAGCCGGGTGGCGAACTGCCGGAGCGCGGCTCCGTTTGTGTATTTTCCGGTGGGCAGATTGAGCCGCCCCATCGTCACGCCTTCGATCTTCCAGCCCGGATTCAGTCCCGCAAAGCTGCGCAGCCCGTTGACCACCAAGCCTGCACCGGCCAGGAGCACGAGGGCGAGCGCCACTTCCACGACCACGAGGGTCTGCTGGATCCGGTGCTGCGAACGGTCCTGGGTCGATCCCCGCCCGCCTTGCTTCAAGACTTCGTTGACGTCCGTGCGGGAGGCCAGCCAGGCGGGGAACAGTCCGAACGCGAGGCCCGAGATCGTGGCGGCGGCGAGCGCAAAGGTGAAGACGCGCCAGTTGAGCGCGAGTTGGAGCACCGGTTCGCCTTCAAACACTAACTGGCGGTTGAGAATAACGTTCCCCCAGTGGGCGAGCAGCAGCCCCAAGCCGCCGCCGAGGGCGGCCAGCACCAGGCTTTCCAGCAACACCTGGCGCAACAGGCGTCCGCGCGGCGCGCCCAGGGCTCCTCGAACGGCGAACTCCCGGGTGCGCAAGGCCGTGCGGGCGAATTGCAGATTCGCCAGGTTGGCGCACGCGATCAGTAGCACGAAACCGGCCAGCATCAGCACGGACCAAAGAACGATCTGGCCCTTGGGGTCCATCGCCCGCGCGATGGTTACCACGCGCAACCCCTCGGCGGGGTTCAACTCGGGGTAATCCTGCCGCAGCCCGGCCATCGTGCTATCGAGCGACGCCTGGACGCGATCCAGCGAAACGCCGGGCTTCAGGCGGGCGAGGACCTTGAGATAATTGCCGCCGCGGTTCTGGCGGTCCGCGGAAGAAAAGGCGATGGGCTGCCACATGTCCACCGTGCCGACCAGCATGGGGTCGTGGAAGCGCGGCGGCATGACGCCAATGACGGTCACCGTATCGCCATCCAGCCGGACGGTCTGCCCGATGATATTCGAATCGCCGGCGAATCGGCGCAGCCAAAAACTGTTTTCGAGGACGATGACCCGGTCTTGCCCCGGCCGATCTTCGTCCGCGCCGAACACCCGTCCCAGCATCGGTTGGATGCCGAGCACGGGAAAGAGTTCCGCCGAGGCGAGCAGCCCCCGCACTCGCTCCGCGGGCCGGCCGGCCTCGGAGAGGTTGAAGGGTTTCGGGCTTGCGGCCGCCATGTGTTCGAAGATTTCGTTGCGCGCTTGATAGTCGAGGAAGTTCGCGGGCGAATGCGGCCACCGCTGCGAGTGGGGCGATGTCCGGAACACATGCACGATGCGGTCGGCGTCCGGATAGGGGAGGTCCCGGATAAGCAGCGACTGAAACGCCGTGAACATGGACGTATTCACTCCGATGCCGAGCGCCAGCGTCAGTACGGCGACTGCGGTAAAGCCGGGGTTCTTCAGCAACTGTCGGACGGCAAAACGGAATGCGTGCATAACAAGTTAATTGAAAATTGCGCGAGCCTCAGTCACGTTAAACACACGATCATGAAAGTCTCGGATCTCAAGAAAATGCGCGACCGGGCTCCGTTCCGTGCCTTTCAACTCCACCTTACCAGCGGGGAAACATTGCCAGTTCGACATCCCGAACTGCTGTCGATGCCGGGAGGAAGCGACAGCGATCTGTTCGTGGTTTGGGTTGGCTCGGACTGGAACCTCATTGACGCCGGGCAAGTCGCCCGCCTCAGCTTGCTCGATTCCAAGGCGAAGCGGCCTGCCTGACGGCACCGGCGCTAAGCTCGGAGCACGCCCGGTGCCTGGCTCCAGCGTGGGCCGCGCCACCGCGGTGACCCCGGGGTTCTTGAGCAACTGTCGGATCGTATGTTTCATCGCTTGCATTCGGGGTATTTTGTGGCGCTCAAAACTCTCCGGGATCACTCCGTTCGCAAGGCCACCATCGGATCGACTCGCGCCGCGCGCCGCGCCGGCAGCCAGCAGGCGACGAAAGCCACCGCGACCAGGGTGGAGGATACGGCCAGGAAAGTCAGCGGGTCGGTCGGGTTGGTCTCGAACAGCAAGCGATCGAGGACCCGGGTCAAGGCGATGGCACCCAACAGGCCGACCGCCAGACCGATCAGCACCAGCCGCATCCCCTGGTTGACCACCAGATTCAGGACATCCCAACGCCGCGCGCCGAGGGCCACGCGGATGCCGATCTCCCGCGTCCGCTGCGCCACGGCGCAGGCCAGCACGCCATAAAGCCCGAGCCCGGCCAGCAGCAAGGCCACCGTGGCGAAACCGCCGAGCAACTGGGTCGTCAGCCGCCGCTGCGCGACATTGGCGGAAACGAGCTGCGACATGGTGCGCAGGTTTTCCAGCGGGAGGTCCGAGTCCAGCCGGTCCAGCTCGGCGCGAACGGCGCGGCTGATGTCGTTGGGCTCGCGTTGCGTCCTTACGACCACCGTCAGAAATCCCCAGCACCGCTGGCGATAGGGCAGATACATTTCGCCCGCCGGGCGTTCGGCCACTCCGGTCCGCTTGACGGTTCGGATCACCCCGACAATCTCGGCATTCTGCGTTCCGTCGCCCACATTCACGCGTTTCCCCAACGGGTCCGCGCCCAGTTTGAAATTCTTGACGAAGGCTTCGTCGACGATCAGGACGGAGGGGCTGTTGGTGTCGTCTCGATCGGTAAAATCACGGCCTTGCCGCAGGGGAATCTTCATCGCGGCAAAATAACCCGGACTGATCTGCGCGTAGCCCGCCGCCACCGATTCGCCCGGCGCCGGGGCTGGCGCCCCCTCGATGTTCACCGCCATCCCGCTATCCACGCCGGTCAGCGGCACACCGTAGGCGTAGCCGGCGGATTCCACCCCAGGAATTTGGCGCACGGCGGCCAGCAATGGATCGAAAAGCCGCCGCCGCTCGCCCTGGCCGGGATACTTCTGCTCCGGAAGATTGATGCCCATGGTCACGAGATGTTCCGGGACATAGCCGAGGTCCTGCCCCAATAGGCGGTCGAAGCTGCGAATCATCAGCCCCGCGCCCACCAGCAACACCAGCGAGAGAGCGACTTCGGCCACGACCAACGCCGAGCGCGCCTGCTGGCTGCGAATGCCGGCGCTGGCCCCCCGCGCCGATTCGGTGAGTTCGCGCGCCAGCGAACGATGGCGCGTTTGGTGGGCGGGGACGAGCCCGAAGGCGATCCCGGCGGCGAGGGTGATCAGCAGGGTAAAGGCCAGCGTTGGGCCGTCCAGGGAAACGCCCTCGCGCAAGCGCGGCAAATCGGGCGGGCTCAACTGGAGGAGCAACTCGAGCCCGGCGCTCGCCAGGAGCAGCCCGAGCGTCCCGCCGGCCACCGCCAGGATCAGACTCTCGGTGAGCAACTGCCGGACGACCCGGCCCGGACTCGCACCCAGGGCCGTGCGGATCGCAAACTCTCTCGAGCGCGCCGCCGCCCGCACCAGCAGCAAATTGGCGATGTTGGCGCAGACAATCAGCAGGACGAAGCCCACCGATCCCAGCAACACGAGCAGCAGCCTCCGGGAATCGCCGACCATGATTTCATGCACGGGATGCACTTCAGCGCCCCAGCCGATGTTCTGGGGATCGGCTTCGGCCATGCGGTAGGCGATCTGATTCATCTCGTCGCGCGCCTGGGCCAGTGGGATCCCCGGCTTCAACCGGGCGTAGACCGTAAAATTGTGCGAGTGGCGTTGTTCGATCTCGTAGGATTTGAAGGCCAGCGGAACCCACACGTCCCGTTCGCCATCCGGGCCCATCGTGCCGGGCGGCATCACGCCCACGACCGTGTGCGGTTCCTGGCCGAGGGTGATGCTCCGGCCCAGGATTCCGGCGTCGCCTCCGAATCGCCGCTGCCACAAGCCGTAGCTGAGCACCGCCACCCGATGGTTGCCGAAAACCTCTTCCTCCGCCAGGAAGCCCCGGCCCATCAGCGGTTGAACTCCCAATAACGGGAAGACGTTGGCCGAGTATGCCGAACCTTTGAGCGTTTCAGGCGGCCCCTGGCCCGTCAGTGCGAAATTCCCATAGCTGCGGGCTCCGCCGATCTGTTCGAAGACCGTGGCTTGACGACGCCATTCCGCGAGGACCGGCGCTCCGATCTGCTGCCGGAACCATCCATTGGTGACGTGGTTCTCGAAAACCATCACGAGGCGCTCGGGTTCCGGATAGGGCAGCGGACGCAGCAAGATCGCGCTGACGAAGCTGAACATCGCCGTGTTCGCGCCAATGCCGAGCGCCAGCGTCAGCACGGCGACCGCCGTAAAGCCCGGGTTCTTGAGCAACTGTCGGATCGTATATCTCATCGCTTGCCTTCGCGGAATTCTGCGGCCGTCAAATCCCTCCAGGGTCACTCCGTTCGTAAGGCGACCATGGGATCGACTCGCGCCGCGCGCCGCGCCGGCAGCCAGCAGGCGAGCAGGGCGACTCCCGTCAGCCCCGCCGCGAGGCCCAGAAAGGTCACCGGGTCCGTCACTTTTACGGAGTAAAGCAGGTTCGACAGAAATCGCGTCAAGGCCAGCGCCCCGGCGAGCCCGATCGTGACGCCCAGCAGCGTCGGCCGCAGCCCGGCGTGGAGTATCAGACCCAGCACGTCCCATCGTTGCGCGCCCAGGGCCATCCGCACGCCGATCTCGCGCCGGCGTTGCGTCACGGAGTACGACATCACGCCGTAGATGCCCACGATGGCGAGCAGCAGCGCCACTCCCGCGAAACTGCCCAGCAAGACCGTGTTCAATCGCCGCGAAGTGGTGGTGTTCGCCAGGCGTTCCTCCATTGTCATCATGTGGTGGAGCGCCTGGTTCGGTTCCACTTCCGCCACCGCCGCCCGCACGCCTGCGATGAGCTGGGCCGTCTCGCCGGACGTGCGGATCACGAAACTCAGCGCGTCTTCCACCTGGTCCAGCGCCGGCGTATACACCTCCGGCATCACCTCTCCCGCCAATCCGCTTTGCCGCACGTCGTTGACGACACCGACCACCGTCTGCCAGGTCCCCTTGCTCGATCCCATGAGGTGGATGCGTTTTCCGACCGCGCTCTCGCCGGGGAAGTGATGGTTCTCGAACGCTTCATTGACGATCACGGTCCCCACGCCGGGGCGCGCGTCCTGCGGCGTGAACGCGCGTCCGTTCTTCACCGTTATCCCGATCGCGTTGAAGTAATCGTGGGTGATCACCGGCCTCGAGGCGGGCCTGATCTCGCCTGGCTTCGCTGTCCTGAAATCGATCGGTGGCCGGCCCTCGATTTCCGCCGGCGCGATGCGGCTAAACGGAGTGAGCGGCAGGGAATCCGTCGCGGCCGCCGCCTGCACGCCGGGCAGCGCCTTCAACCGCTCGACGACTTGTTCGATGAAATGGACCTTCTGAGGCGCGGATTTTCCCTCCGCCAGCGCCACCTGGAAGGTCAACACGCCTTCGGTCCGGAAGCCGGGGTTGACCTCCGTCAGCCGCGAAAAGCTCTTCAGCAGCAATCCGGCGCCGATCAGCAGCACCAGCGCCAGCGCCACTTCCGCCACCACCAGGAGTTGCCGGAACCGGTTGCGATGTCCGCCGGTGTCGCCGCGGCTCTCTTCCTTGAGCGCGCCGTTCACGTCCGCCCGCGCCGCCTGGAAGACCGGCACCAGTCCGAACGCCAGGCCGGTGATCGCCGATACGCCGAGCGTGAACGCCAGCACCCAGGCATCGAGGCCAATCCCGTGCATCGCTGGCAGGGCCGTGCCTTTCCACTGCCCGATCGCCTGGATGCCCCAGAACGCCACCAACAGGCCCAACCCGCCGCCTGCCAGCGAGAGCAACATGCTTTCTGTCAGCAATTGGCGCGCGACCCGCCAGCGTCCGGCGCCGAGGGCGGCCCGAACGGCCATTTCTTTCTGACGCGCGGCCGCGCGCGCGAGCAGCAGGTTGGCGACGTTCGCGCAGGCGATCAGCAGGACCAACGCGACCGCGCCGAGCAACACGAGCAACGCTCCCTTCACCTCACCGACGACCTGTTCGTGCAGCCCGGCCAACGTCAAGACGCTATCGCCGCCACCACCACCACCACCACCACCTTCCCCGCCCTCGCCGCCTTCGCCGCGCGGTGCCGGGGCCTGTCCTCCGGGCTGAATCCGCTGCGCAATCATTTGCAATTCGCTTTGCGCCTGCGCGAGCGTCACGCTGGGTTTCAATCGGGCAATGGCCTTAAGCAGAAAGTTGCCTTCACCATAACTTACGAAGGTTCCCCCCGTTTCCCCCAGTGCCAGGGGAGTCCAAAGCTGAAACCCTTCGGGATATTGAAAGCGCGCCGGAAGAATGCCCACGACCGTGTAACCCTTTTCGTTCAGCGTGATCGTCCGGCCCAGCACGCTCGCGTCCCCGCCAAAGCGGCTCTGCCAAAGGCCGTGTCCGAGAATGGCCGCCTTGGGGCCGTTGGGCGTGTCCTCTTCCCGGGTGAAATTGCGTCCCAACGCCGGCTGGACGCCCAGCAGTGGGAAGAAATCCTCCGTCACCGCGCCCGCCACCAATCGTTCCGCCGATCCGGCTCCCGTCAGCGTCATGTCGCCGCCACTGTAGGCGGCGATGCGCGCCAGCATCTGGCTCTGGGCTTTGACGCCAAGGAATGTGGTGCTGCCAATAGCGGTGCCGGGTTTGCCCTGCCAGTCGGCCCGCAACTGCACCAGTTGCCCCGGCTCAGGATAAGGCAGCGGCCGGAGCAGGACGGCATTCACCACGCTAAAGATCGCCGTGTTCGCGCCGATGCCGAGGGCGAGCGTAAGCACCGCCACGGTCGTGAAGCCAGGATTCCTCAGCAACTGGCGAAGGGCGAATTTGAGGTCGTTCATCTTCGAATGGCACCTCTACGCAAGTCCCGTGCCACCGCGCTCCCATGCTCGATAGACCCCAATTCTCGCGGCATTTGCCACGGTTCTCATCCGGGCCGGCTCGCAATTGGGAAGGCGTCGTCCCAATCCCGAAACCAGCTCCATTCCCTGCCAAACCGATTGGCCGTCAGCATCGGCGCCAGAATCGTCCCTGATGGCCGCCAGCTCGCGTCCGCCCGAATTGGAATAAACACTCCCCTCTGCCCGCCACCTCCGATCGCACCCCGTCATGAATGGGTGCGATCAATTCAGGCGGTCGTCTGGCCTTGTCCCCTCCTTCCGAAGGCTCGGCCAAAAAGCCAACCCTCCCCTTGCGCCTCCGCCTCCCCGGCGGTATCCATACCCATGATCGCGAACCCAAACTCGCGGTCGCCCGGATCGATTCCGAACAACAGGCGCGACACTCTCGCCCCTCCTGTTCCGATTCTTCGCCGCGCGACCCCGCCGCCTCGCCGTGTCCCTTCCTTCAGGAAGAGTCTCGGAGGGTTGTCCCATGCCACAATCGTCCCAATGCTCCCCCTCCCGGCGTTCCCCATCCTGCCACCGCCTGGCCCGTGCGCCCACCCCCACGAAACCCGCGTAAAT
>CAYZKY010000178.1:2697-12142 GCA_964478815.1 uncultured Verrucomicrobiota bacterium | reverse complement strand
GATGAGCCGATTGGGACGATCCGCGCGGTGAGGGGATGGGACAAGCCTCCGAGGCTGTTCCCGGAAGGAATACGGCGATTCGGTGGGACCGCGCGGGGGAGAATCGGAACAGGAGGGGCGAGGGTGTCGCACCTGTTGTTCGGAATCGACCCGGGCGACCGCGACGTTGGGTTCGCGATCATGCTGACATCGTAGCACGGCGGGGATGCATTCGCAAGGGTGAAGGTGGTGGAGTGTTTATAAAATGTTGACTGGCGGTGGGGAGGCGGAGGGGCCGGGACACTGGGAGCAGGAAGGGGCAGGACGGGGCGCGGAGGGAGCGAACCACGGAGCACCGAGGCACAGAGAGAAGGGAGGGGAGGGGATGGGTGGCGCGTTTATGGGAGCGCCTGAACGCGGTAGAAGGCGTGGGGTTCGGGTTTGGGGAGGAGGATGCGGGTTTGGGCGGTAGAGGCGATGCGGGTGGCCTGTAGTTGCCAGGGGGCACCGAGGGTGGGGGCGCTCTGGATGGCGTAGTACTTGCCGGGGATGCTGGGAAAGTAGAGGGGGTGTTGGGCGGGGTCGATGGGGGTTTGGTCGGAGGGAGCGAGGTCGGCCGGGCGGGGGTTGGGTTCGAGTTCGAGGCGGGAGGCAGCCTGGGTGGGGTCGGTGGCGGCGGCCCACTCGGCGCGGTTCGGGAAGCCGTCGCCATCGGGGTCGTCGTCTTCGGCGCTCGCGTTGGGGAATTGGGTGGATAAGCCGGTGGAGGTGGCCCAGTCGGCGTAGGCGGGGGGCGGTGTCCAGACGGCGGTGGGCCGCCCGCCGTAAACAGGCCCCCAGCCCGTCGCGCCTGATCGGTAGAAGACGGTGACAAAGGCGGAATCTGAAAGTGGGAACCCTGTTGGAAAATTACTACCCGCAGGAAAGTTGCCCTCAAAATGTACGCTGGCTATCCCTGTACAGCCGGAGAACACGTCGTTCTGGATGGAGGTCACGGTTTTTGGGATAACGACACTGGTAAGCCCTGTGCAACCTTTGAATGCCTCGAATGCGATAAGGCTCACGGAATCGCTGATTGTGGCGTTGGTCAGGCCTGTGCAACCTTCAAATGCGCTGCTCTCAATGGAGGTCACGGTGTTGGGGATCGTGACGCTCCTCAGGCCCACGCAACCTTCGAAAGCCGCAATCCCGATGGACTTCACGCCGTTGGGAATCGTGATGCTCGTCAGACCCGGACAACCCCAGAATGAATACCATCCGAGGGAGGTCACGCTATCGGGGATCTCGTAAGGTCCTGTCTTGCCCGCCGGATAACTCAGAAGTGTAGTCCGAGCCTTGTTGAACAAAACTCCTTCGGAACTGCTATAAGCCAAGTTTAGAGAATCGACCTCGATAGCTCCCAGACGCGTGCAACCCCCGAAGGCAAACTGGCGGATGGAGGTCACGCTCTTCGGAATCGCGAGCCTGGTCAAACTCGTGCAACCAGCGAACGCGCCGTCCTCGATGGAAAACACGCGATCAGGGATCGCGACACCGATCAGGCCCGTGCATCCAGAGAACGCCCGCTCTCCGATTGAGGCCAAACCATCAGGGATCGTGACGCTGGTCAAACCCGTGCATCCAGAGAACGCCCGCTGCCCAATAGTGCCCACGCTGCCGGGGATTGTGTAAGGTCCAGCGCGGCCCTCAGGATAGCGGATGAGCGCCGACTGGTCCTTGTTGAACAAGACGCCGTCAATGCTGCTATAAGCCAAACTGAGCGAATCCACCTCGAAAGTTCTCAGATTCGTGCAAGCAGCAAACGCAGAAACCCCGATGGAGGCCACGCTGCTGGAGATGGCGACGCTTGTTAGTCCCTTGCAATCGGAGAACGCGAAGCCTCCGATAGAAGTTACGCCATTAGGAAGCGTGGCACTCGTCAGCCCCGTGCAGCCATTGAATGCGCTGACGCCGATGGATGTCACGCTGCTCGGGATCGTCACGCTGGTCAAACCTGTGCAGTTCAAAAAAGCTACGACCCCAATGGAGGTCACGCTGTTGGGGATCGTGACGCTCGTCAGACCGGTGCAGCCCGAGAACGCGCCGTCCCCGATGATGGTTACGCCGTCGGGGATGGTGTAAGTTCCGACTTTGGTTGCAGGATGAACGATGAGCATCGATTGCGCCTTGTCGAACAGAATACCATCCACGCTCAGATAAGCTGAGTTGAGCGAATCCACTTCAACGGCCTTCAAGGCGGTGCAGGAACGAAACGCCAGGTTCCCGATGGAAATCACGCTTCTGGGAATCATGACGCTGGTCAGGCCCGTACAGCCAGAGAATGCGGAGTCGCCGATGGAAGTCACGCCGTTGGGAATCATGATGTTCGTCAGGCTCGCGCAACCTGAGAACGCGGAGCCCCTGATCGAGGTCACACTGTTAGGGATGGTGACGCTGGTCAGGTTGGTGCAATTAGAGAACACACTTTGCTCGATCGAGGTCAGGCTGATGGGAATTGTGACGCTCGTCAGCCCTGTGCAACCGGAGAATGCGCGGCCCCCGATGGAAGTCACGCTATTGGGGATGGCGATGCTAGCAAGTTTCGTGCAGCCAGAGAATACCTCCTGTCCGATGAAAGTTACGCTGTCTGGAATCGTGACGTTCGTCAGACCCGCGCAGCCAAAGAACACTTTGTCCTCAATGGAGGACACGGTGTTGGGGATGGTGACACCCGTCAAATCGGTGCGACCTTGGAACGCGGTGGCCCTGATGATCGCCACCGGCAGGTTGCCCAGACGATCCGGGATGATCACAGCACCGCCAGGACCCACGTACCGCCTTAGAACTGCGGTAGCGCCGTTTTCGTCAAAGGTAAACGCGCCTTCCTGGGCGGCCCGTGTCGGCGTTCCGATGGGGGCCAGCAGCAGGAGCATTGGGACGAGGCAGCATGGGCGGGCGAGGCCAGGCGAGTTCATGCCTTTGCGGGATGGGTTGGCGGCTGCACGGCGGATAAATCGTATGGTTGGGAGGGGGAGGTCAATGCGAAAACGGCGTTCGAGTTTTTCGCCACCGAGGGGGGCGTTCGACGAGGGGGTGGTTGGGGGCGGGAAAACGGGCGGTTGGGGTGCCTGTGCCGGCATCGATTACGAAGCGGAGGGCGCGTTCTGGCACCCCTGCCGGGGTGCGGGAGATTTTTGGGCGGGGAACCGGTGGTCAAACGGAGGACGTTTGACCACCGGCTAATGTCTGCGAACCCTCCGGGTTCGGGGAAGGGGAGGGGGAGCGGTGAAGGGCGGCGTGGTGGAACGGCGGAAAAGGCAAGTGGAACCGACTCGGAAAGCCGGGGGCGGGAAATCCGGCCGTCCGGTTTGATGGGGGTGGAGGAGCGAATCTGAAACTGACAACTACGGTCTGTTCAACCCGGCGACGCTCTTCCGCCTGCTCTACGCCACGACCAACCGGCCGGGGATCACCGAGGCGCGGGGAAGTCGCGGGCGTAGCGCTCGAGGAGGCGGGCGGGGTCGTTGGGCAGGATGTAGACTTTTCCTTTGAGGCGCTGGTTTTCGCCTGGCTTCAGGCCGCCGATCCGGGGGTCGGCGTGGAGGCAGACGATCACCCCCTGGAAGAGTTCCTGAGTGCGATCCCAGGCGGTCGCGAGGAGCCATTTCTCATCCGCCGAAACGCATCCGATCAGGTTGTTCACGGGGCGGATCTTTGAAACAGGCCGGGGGTTGACGTCTTCCAGGGGAATGCCCGGCGGCACGTAGACCTGCCCGCCTTTGTAGATCGCTTCTTCCTCCTGGGGCAGGGCCTCGAGCCGCCGCAATCCTTCCGCGGTGAAAATAAAACTCCGCGCGGTGTAGTTGGATTGTTTGAGCCCCGTAAAGCGGTCCACCCGTATGCAGGGCTGGAACCACTGAACGTCCTGGAAGAGGCCGCTGCGGTTCTCGATGGCCAGGTCGAAAGTCACCTCGTCGGCGCCCGCGCGGATGTCGTGCCGGATGAGCATATTAGTCCCGACGGTGGTGGAAAGCTTCAGCGTCTTGCGATCCGGCGAGGCCGAGAGGAGTTCGGTGCGGTGGGGAATGGTGGTTTTATCCCACGCTTGGCCAGTGGAACCGCTGCGGCAGAAGGCTTCGAGATACCAGGTGTCGACGTAGCCGCCCGGCAATTCGGGGCCTGAGATGCGCAGCATGTTGTTCGTCCAGCCGATCTCCAGACCGGCGGCGGCCGAGGCGCCGGCCGATCCGAGAACGAGGAGCGTGAGAGCCTGTCTGAGCGAAAGAAGGAATCTGGGGAGCAGCGTTTTCATGAGACTCATGGGCGGGTGGGTGGGTGCGTTTCGAACGAGCTGGCGATGGCCGCCGGCTCGATGGGCGGCGTGCCGAGCGCGGTTTCCAGCGGGCGGAGCAAGAGGTCAGGAAAAACGCCGAGCACCACGACGAGAACGGCGAGCAGCCCGATGCCGGGAAAGAGCGTGCGGGGCGCGAGCCGTTCGGCGGCGGCGGAGGGAGTTTCGATCACCCACGCCTGTTTCAGGACCTGAAGATAATAATAGAGCGAGATGGCGCTGGCGGCGAGGCCCGCCGCCACCAGCCAGAAGAGCGGCATCTCGGAACCGCCCGTCCGCAGCGCGGCGAGGAACAGGTAAAACTTGCCGAAGAATCCGGCCAGCGGCGGAATTCCGGCCAGCGACAGAATAAAGATCGACAGGCAGAGCGCGAGCAATGGGTTCCGCTGCGAGAGGCCGGCGAAGTCTTCCAGCGTGAGCTCGCCCGTGTCGGTTTCAAGCGCCTGCGCGATGGCGAATAAACCGATGACGCTCAACCCGTAGGTGAACATGAAATAGAGCACCGAGGCCTGCCCGGGCAGGCCCGCGAGCGTGCCGAGGAGCGCGTAGCCCGCCTGGGCGATCGCGCTGTAGGCCAGGAGGCGGCGGAAGTTCCGCTGCCCGATGGCGGCCAGATTGCCCACCAGCATCGATCCCACCGCAAAGATCGCGAGCAGCGGCCCCGGAGCGAGAGGGCCGAGCGGGGCGGCGGCCGGAAAGCCGATGGCGAAGAGTTTTCCGAAGAGGAAAAACGCCGCCAGTTTCGATCCCGAAGCGAAAAACGCCGCGGCCGGAGCCGGTGCGCCCTGGTACGCGTCCGGCGCCCAGAGGTGGAACGGAGCCGCCGCGGCCTTGAACGCGAAACCTGCCCCCACCAGCACGAGGCCGGCGGTCAAGACCGGGTCGCCCCCGTGGCGCAGCCACGCGGCCCCGACGTCGTCGAAGCCGGTTCCGCCCGCGGTGCCGGCGAGCAGGCTGATGCCGAACAACGTCGCCGCCGCCGCCGCGCTCCCGAAGAGAAAGTATTTCAGCGCGGCCTCGGCAGACGCGCGGCTGGTTTTCTGGAATCCGGCGAGCACGTAGAGCGACAGGCTGGCCAGTTCGAGCGCCACGAAGCCGACCAGCAAATCTTCGGTGCTCGCCATGATCGTCATGCCCAGCGCGGCGAGAAGAATGAGCGCGAAGAATTCGCCAATGTGCGGCGTGAATCGCTCGGCCCGCGCCGCCAGGCTGGTGAAAATCGTCAACCAAAGGACGCCATGAACGGCCCATCGTTCGAGTGCCGTGCGGACGAGCATGCCTTCGTAGTTCCGGCCGCCTGCGGTGCTGAGGTAAAGCCACCCCGCGGCCGCCAGGCAAGTCGCGATGGAAAGCCCCGCCGCGAGCCGGTTGCGTCCACCCGCCGTCCAATGGCGCGCCGCGGCCTGATCGCCGAACAACACCGCGAGCGCGCCGAGCGCCACGATCAACTCGGGCGCGAGCAACGCGAGCAATTCGCGATAGTCGAACGGGTTCATTTCAGGGCCTGAAAATAGATGCTGCTCTCGATCGCCGGCATGATCAGGTCGAGCAAGATGCGGGGGTAGACCCCCACCGTGATGGTCGCCGCCAGCAGCAGCACCGCTCCGGCCTTCTCCGGCCAGGTGATCGGCGGCAGCGGCGTGTCCTCCGCCGGACGGAGCGATTCCGTGTAGAAGCCCTTCAGCAAGGCCCGCAGCGTGAAAGCGACACCGATCAAGATGCCGGCGCCCGCGACGAGGGTCGCGCCGGGGAATTTCGGCCACGCGCCGATCAGGATGGTTAGCTCGGCGATAAACCCGCTGAATCCGGGGAAGCCCATCGAGGCGAGCGCCGCCAGCAAGAAAACGGTCGCCGCAAAGGGCAACTGGCGAAACAGCCGCCAGCCTGACAGTTCATCGAGATCGCGGGTATGCGTCCGTTCGTAAATCATCCGCCCGGCCACGGCGAAGAGGAGTCCGGCGATGATTCCATGCGAGAACATTTGCAGCACCGCGCCGCCGAGCGCCTTGGGCGTGCCGGCCATCAACCCGAGCAGCACGAAGCCCATGTGGCTCACGCTCGAGTACCCGATCACGAATTTGAAATCCCGCTGCGTGAGCGCCACCATCGCGCCGCCGACGATCCCCGCCACGGCCAGATACACCAGCGGCCCCTGCCACATCTTGAACCCTTCCGGAAACAGCACCATGGGCACCCGCAACGCCGCGTAGGCCCCGAGTTTCATGACCACCCCCGCCAGCAGCATCGAAGCCGCCGTCGGCGCGGCGACATGGCCCGTCGGAGCCCAGGTATGAAACGGCCAGAGCCCGGCCAGCACGGCAAACCCGACGAACATCGCCGGAAAGGCCCACTGTTGAAACGCCACCGGAAACGCGGTCTGCGCCAGCGTGAGGTAGCTGAAGCTTTGCTTCCCGCTCGCCACGTAAGCCGCGATCAATACCAGCAGGACCAGCGCGCTCCCGGCGAAGGAGTAAAGCGCCAGCTTCATCGCGCCATAGCTCTTGCGCGTGGAACCCCAGATGGCGATGAGGAAATACTTGGGAATGATCGCGATCTCGTAAAAGACGAAAAACAAAAACAAATCGAAACTCAGAAAGACTCCATAGACGCCGGTCAGGAGCGTGAAGTACAAGCCGAAAAACAGGTTCGCCCGGTGCTCGATGTTCCAGGAAAAGAGCACGCCCGCGACCGATGCGATGGCCGTCAGGATCACCAGGGTGGTGCTGATGCCGTCCGCCGCGAGGTAATAGGAAATCCCGAGCGAAGGAATCCAGTCGATCAGGTCGAGCGTGAAGATTTGGTCCGGATCGGACTGCCCGGCGCCGGCGAGCGCGCACCCGAGCCCGCCCAAGGACGTCAACAGCGCGATCACCCGCACGAGGGCCGGGTCCTTGCGGGGCAGGAGGAAGCACACCAGCCCTCCGAGAAACGCGATGTAAATGGTCCAGGCGAGCATCGTTCAGCGAAGAAATTGGCTAAGGGCCGGGTCGGCCAGCCGGTTCAGAAGCCCCGGGGCAAAGCCCAGCGCCAGCGCCAGCGCGGCGGCCGGAGCCAGGCAAAGCCACTCGAGGGGCGTGAGGTCGCCCACATTTGCCAGGGCGGGTTTCGGCGGTCCGTTAAACACGCCGCCCAGCAGACGCAGCAGGAACACCGCCGTCACGAGCAAGCCCGGCAGCGCCAGAAACGCGGCCATCGGCGACGCGGCAAACGCTCCCTTGAACACCAGGAATTCCGCCGGAAACCCGCTCAACCCCGGCAGCCCGAGCGACGCGAAAATCAGAAGGCCCACCAGCCCGGCCATCGCCGGAGCGGTGGCGCGGAGTCCTCCAAACGTGTCGATAGGACAGCACGCCTCCCCGGTGCGCCGTTGGAGAAAGCCGACCCAGGCGAAAAGTGCCGCCGCCACGATCCCGTGGCTGAAAACTTGCAGCAGCACGCCATGGAGTCCCGCGGTCTGCCCCGGCGCGAGGGCGAACGCTCCGAGCGCGCAATAACCCAAATGGCTCAGCGACGAATAGGCGAGCATCGCCTTCAGATCGCGCTGCCCCAGCGCCGCCAGCGCGCCGTAAACCACCGTCACCACAGCCAGCCCCAGCAGCACGGGCTGCGCGGCCACGATCTGCTGCGGCAAAATCGGCACCAGAATCCGCACCAGCCCGTAGACGCCCATTTTCGACATCACTCCCGTGAAGATCATCACCAGCGGGATCGCCGCCTGCGTGTAGGTCGTGGGCAGCCAGCCGTGCAGCGGCACGAGCGGCAGCTTCACCGCGAACCCCAGCAGAATCAGCGTGAAGATGGCGCCGCCGATCGTCGTTCCGCTCCAGCCCGCCCAGCTTGCGCGGTTCAGCGCGGCTTCGATGGCGCCGCTCCGCTGCAATTCGCCCAGCTTGATTAAATCGAAGGTTCCCGTCAGCCCATGCAACCCCAGAAAGCCGACTAGCATCGCGATGCTCCCGGCCATCGTATAGAGGAAGAACTGCGTGGCGGCCGGAACCCGATTCGCTCCGCCGGCCATGCGCAACAGGAAAAACGCCGGCAGCAGGCTGAGTTCCCAGTAAAAGAACCAGTGGAGAAAGTTCAGCGCGGTGAACGTGCCGATCAGACCGGCCTGGAGCAGCATCGTCAGGCTGTAGAACGAAGCTGTTTCGAAGGGCTGCCCGCGCGCGGCCAGCAACGCCATCGGAAAGACGACGACCGTCACCAGCAGAAAGGCGAGGCTCACGCCATCCACGCCCACGAAGTATTCCAGCCCGATGGACGGAGCCCAGCTCCGGCGTTCGACCAGTTGAAGCGCTCCATCCGCGGGAAACCCAATCCAAACGGCGATCCCCGCCGCCAGCTCGAACACAGCCACCGCCAGCGCCACCATGCGCGCGCGCTCCAGATTCCGCCCTGCGGCAATCGCCACGCCCGCAGCGAGCGGCAGCAACGTCAGAATGCTCAGCCACGGCCAGGCGCTCATCCGTGCCTCCACCACAAGGCGAGCACCAGCGCGGCCACCGCCACGCCGAACGCCCGCAAATAATTCTGGCTCGAACCGCTTTGCAGGCGCCGGGTCCAGACCCCCAGCCAGCCCAGGCCGAAGCAGGAACCGTCGAAGCCCTTGTCCACGACGAACCAGTCGAAGAGGCGGCTGATCCACGAAACGGCGAGCGTGGCCAGTCCGCACAGATGCCCGACGGCGGCGAAGAGTGTCCGTTCGGCTCGCTCGGTGACCGTGGCCAGCATCGCGAGGCCTCGGACGAGCGATCGCTCGTACAGCTCGTCCACGTAATAGCGGTTGCGCAACACCTCGAACGGGCCGGGCCAGGCGCGTCGGAGCGGGTCGTCCGCCAGCTCGGCGCTGAGCGGCCCGCGTCCGTAGCATCGCCACGCCAGCCACACTCCGGTGCCCACGATGGCCGTCGAAAGCGCCAGCATGCCCCAGAAGCCGCCGGAGAGCAGTTCTCGTGGAGCCGCGTGGGTGGGCTCCCCGGCCAGGTAACTCTCGAACCACGGCAGCAACGGCGTGCCGATAAAGCCGATCAGCACCGCGCAGCCCGCCAGAATGGCCAGCGGCACGGTCATGATCGCTGGCGATTCGTGCGCGGGCTGTGCGCTGCGGGAATCCCCGAAAAACACGTAGCACATCTG
>CAYZKY010000178.1:0-2687 GCA_964478815.1 uncultured Verrucomicrobiota bacterium | reverse complement strand
GTCATGTAGAACGCCGTGAGCATGGCGGCCAGCACCATCATCAAAAAGGGCAGCTTCGACACCGGCCAGTGCATCGTCGCGTGGAGGATCTCGTCTTTGCTCCAGAAGCCGGAGAACGCCAGCGGCACGCCCGCCAGCGCCATCATCCCGATGGCATAGGTCGCGAAAGTGACCGGCATCGTCCGCCGCAATCCGCCCATGCGGAGAATGTCCTGTTCGTCGTGCGCGCCGTGGATGACCGAACCCGCGCCGAGAAAGAGCAGCGCTTTGAAAAACGCGTGCGTGATCAGGTGGAACATCCCCACGAAGACTCCGCCCGCGCCCAGCCCGGCCATCATGAAGCCCAGTTGCGACACCGTCGAGTAGGCCAGAATGCGCTTGATATCCGTCTGCGCCACCGCGATGGAAGCGGCGAACAGCGCCGTGCTGGCCCCCACCCAGGTCACCACGCTCAGCGCACCGGATACTTGTGGGAATCCCAGCGGATCGGCGTCCATCAAGGGATAGACCCGCGCCACCAGAAATACTCCGGCGGCTACCATCGTCGCGGCGTGAATAAGTGCGCTCACCGGCGTTGGGCCTTCCATCGCGTCCGGAAGCCACACATGGAGCGGCACCTGCCCGGATTTTCCGATGGCTCCGCAGAAAATGAGGAGCGCGATGCCGCTTGCGACGGTAATTCCCAGCGCCGTCCCCCTGGCCGTCAACTGGCCCAAGGCACCGTCTTCCAGCGCGCCGGCTCCGCCATCGTAAAACAGCAGCGTGCCGGTCTCGCGGTACAGCCAGAGCATCCCAAGGAACAAGCCGAGATCGCCCACCCGCGTGGTGAGAAAGGCTTTTTTCGCGGCGGCGGCGGCACTCGGTTTGGCAAACCAAAAACCGATCAGGAGATACGAGGCCAGCCCGACCACTTCCCAGCACATGAAGAGAAGCAGGAGGCTGTTCGAGATGACCACGCCCAGCATCGCGGAAGCGAACAGTGAGAGAAAGCAGAAGAACCGGACGTAATTGTCGTCGTGCGCCATGTATCCGACGCTGTAGATGAAGATCAACAGTCCCACGAAGGTCACCATGACCAGCATGGCCGCGGCCAGCGGATCGAGGACAAAGCCGAGGCGCAGGGTCCCGCCGTCGATCTGCAGCCAGTCGAAATTCCAAACCTGCGGCGCGCCCGCGTGCCCCAGCGTCTGGCCGAAGGCCGCCAGCGATAGCACCAGCGATCCCGCCATCGCGCCGATGGCCAGGCCGTGCGCGGCCAGCCGGTTCGTCCGAACGAAAGCGAGCATCGCCGCCGCCAGCAACGGCAGCAACGGAATCAACCAGACTTTCTCCACCCCGATCATCCCCGCAAACGATTCACTTTTTCCAAATGGACGGTTTTGAAATGCCGGTAAATCGCGATCACCAGCGCCAGCCCGACGGCCGATTCGGCGGCCGCGATCGCGATCGAAAAGAGCACGAACATGAAGCCGCTCAAGTCCTGGCCCTGCGGGCTGTACCGCCAGAAGGCCACGAAGTTCAGGTTGGCGGCGTTCAGCATGAGTTCGATGCCCATCAGGACGACAATGGCGTTTCGCCGCGCGAGCACTCCCACCAGGCCGACCGCGAAGAGGAGCGCTGCGAGCACGAGGTAATGTTGGAGCGGGCTCATTTCGGGTCGCCGGGGATCGCGGGTTCCTTCATGGCCAGCACCACCGCGCCGAGCAATGCGGCCGTCAGCAGCACTCCCAGGATTTGCAGCGGCGTCACGTAGGCGGTCATCAACGCGCGTCCGACCTCCGCCACCGTGGGCGACAGTTCGTGCCGCGAGCCGCCCAGGGCCTTGAGGGCCTGGCTGGACGCCAGCGCGCCGACTAGGGCTCCGCCGAGCAGAACCGCCACGCCGACGCTCGCGCCCAGGTGCCGCCAGGGCGCTTCGGCCGCCGATTCCGAACCGCGGGTGAGCAGAATGGCGAACACGATCAGGATCGCCACCGCGCCGACATAGACGAGGATCTGCGCGAAGGCGAGGAACGGCGCGTTCAATTCCAGGAAAATCCCGGCCATTCCGACGAACGTGATCGCCAGGCAAAGAGCGGCATGCACCAGGTTCCGCAGGCTCATCGCCGCCACGGCGCTCGCCAGAATCACTCCCGCCAGCATGTAAAACGCGCCCGGCATCTTAGTCCGCAAATCGATACACCCGCGGCCCGAACCGGTGCCGCGCGAAGCCTGCCCCGAGCAGCCCATACCCGGCGATGACCAGCGCGCCGGAGAACATCCACTTGAGCACGAGGTGGGGCGAGAAATGCCAGGCCGCCGCCGCCACGATGTTGACCAGCGCCATCGGCAGCATGAACTTCCAGGCGAAATTCATCAGTTGATCCATCCGCAGCCGCGGCAGCGTGCCGCGAATCCAGATGAAGAAGGCGATCAGCGCCAGCAGCTTCGCGAAAAACCACAGCCACGACGGGATGAATTGCAGCGGTTCGAGCGGCGCGGTCCAACCGCCCAGAAACAGGGTGATGCCCAGCCCGCAAACGGCGAACAGGCCCAGATACTCGCCGAGAAAGAACAGGGCGAACTTGAATCCGGAATATTCGATGTAGTAACCGGCGATAATTTCGGACTCGCCTTCCGGCAGGTCGAACGGCGAGCGATTCGATTCCGCCGCCGCCGCGATCAGAAAGAGCACGAACCCCGCCGCG
>CAYZKY010000177.1:0-12176 GCA_964478815.1 uncultured Verrucomicrobiota bacterium | reverse complement strand
CTTCGGCCATGTCAAAGGCTCGTTCACCGGGGCGATCAAGGATCACTGGGGCAAGGTCAAGGCCGCGGAGGGAGGCACGCTTTTCCTCGACGAAATCGGCGATCTCCCCATGGAAATCCAGCCGAAGTTGCTGCGTCTCCTGCAAGAGCGCGAGTACGAGCGCCTGGGCGAGAATGTGACGCGGGAGGCCAGCGTGCGGATCATCGCCGCCACGAATCGCGATCTAAAGAAGCGCGTGGCCGAAGGTAATTTTCGCGAGGACCTCTATTTCCGCCTCAACGTGATCGCGGTCGAAATGCCCCCGTTGCGGGCCCGGCCCAACGACTTGACGCGCTTCGCTGAGCACTACGCGCGTCATTTCTCCGGCCAGTGCGGGCGCGCCGCCAAAGTCTTCACCGAGAATGCCCTCTCGTCGCTGCGCCATTACGCGTGGCCCGGCAACCTGCGCGAGATGTGCAACGCCGTCGAACGGGCCGTCATCCTGTCCCAAGGGGATCAGATCGCATCTTCCGACTTGCCGACCGAAATGCGCCTGGAGAGCATCGCCGCCGCCAATCCCGAAGTGGCGGCGGGCGCCACGCTCACGCTCGAGCAGCTCGAGGAATTGCACATTCGCAAAGTGCTCGACCGGATCACCAACCTCGGGGAGGCCGCCGCCATGCTCGGCATCGATCAGGCCACCCTCTACCGCAAACGAAAGAAACTGGGTCTCTGAATCTGAGAGGAACCGTCCGCCTCCCAGACCCACGTCTCTTCTGCATTTCCCGCAATTCGCATCGTGATGGGTTGTGCTGGTGCAAGGTGCAAAGCCGGTCGGCGCTTGAACCCCTCCGCCCTGGCCGCTCACCCGACAATTCATGATTTTTCGCTGGGCGGCACGGCCCGCAAATCGGGGGCTTTTGCGCCTGTGGCCCAATACACGCTGAATCTTTTTGGTTTACACCAGGAGCCGTTCCGGGGTTTCAACCGGGCTGGCACGCCGCATGCGAAGCCGTGTCCTTGTCGAGATTTGAGCAGTCGCTCGGCATGGTTAGGCGGGCCTCCGGCAGGCAATCAGTCGGAGGCCCCTTTTCGTTCTCTGCTCCCTCCGAACCAACCTGGGCCGCAGCGTGGTTCATGCCGGCGCTCGCTGTAACGAACGAAGCGGTTTCACAGCGTTCCTCATGTTCTGGCAGCCCTCGGATGCCAGACGGGGGTTGTCTGTTGCCGGGCGTTTGAGCAACGCATCGTTCTGGCCAGAGTTTCCCGACGAATTGAATTTAACGCGGGCATGGGCGTCCGCTATGCTGGACGCACACGAGCGAATGAAAATCTGGCCCTTCATCGGAAGCCTGCTCTTGGCAACAGGGGCGCTGCTCCTGCCCGCGTGCGCGGCCGCGTCCCCGGCCGACACCGAATTTTTCGAAAAGAAGATCCGGCCGGTGCTGGCCGACCATTGCTACGAGTGCCACAGCGGAACGAGCAAGAAGCTGAAAGGCGGGTTGCGGGTGGACAGCCGCGCGGCTCTTCTGGCTGGGGGAGATGAAGGACCTGCCCTCGTGCCCGGCAAACCAGAGGTGAGCAGATTATTCCGGGCCATGGCCCATCGCGACCCGGATCTGGCCATGCCCCCGAAGCAGCCGAAGCTTCCGGAAACAGTGGCCGAAGATTTCGAGACGTGGATTCGAAATGGCGCGCTCTGGCCCGAATCGGCGGAGAAGCCGGTTACCGCGGAGGCTGCGGCGTTTAATCTTGAGGAAAGAAAGCAAAAACAAGCGTGGCTTTGGCAGGCACCGCGCAAGCAGGCGGTTCCCGCGGTAAAGAATGGTCGATGGCCGCTTGATGCCGTCGATTTTTTTATCCTCCGCCGATTGGAGGAGTCCGGGCTCGAGCCGGCGGTGGCCACGGATGATCGCACCTGGTTGCGGCGAGCGCACTTCGCGATTACCGGCCTGCCACCCAGCCGCAAGGAGATTCAGAAGTTTCTCGCCGATCGCGAGCCCGGCGCTCGGGCCCGCGCCGTCGATGGCTTGCTCGATTCGCCGCATTTCGGGGAGCGTTGGGCGCGCCACTGGATGGACCTGATGCGTTACGCGGAGTCGCGCGGACACGAAGGAGACTACCTGATCGCGAACGCGTGGCAGTATCGCGATTACCTGATTCGCGCCTTCAATGCCGACGTGCCCTACGACCAGTTTTTGATGGAACACATTGCGGGCGACCTGCTGCCCGAGCCGCGCTTTCAGCCTGACTCCGAAGCGAATGAATCCATTCTGGCCACCGGCTGGGCCTTCCTCGGGGAGGAAAACCACTCGCCGGTGGACATTCGCCAGGACGAATGCGAGCGCATCGATAACAAGGTGGACGTGTTCAGCAAAACTTTCCTTGGGCTCACGGTGGCCTGCGCGCGCTGTCACGACCACAAGTTCGATCCGATTCGCGCGCAAGATTATTACGCACTTTCCGGGTTTCTGCTCGGGTCGAGTTACCGACAGGCGCGGTTTGAAGCGATGGAGAACAACCGGAAGATGGCCGCTGAGTTGGCTGCGTTTCGAGCGCAGGCTGGGCCGCGATTGGCAGGCGCCATCGCGGACGCTCACGCGAAGGGGATTTCGCAAATCGCGGAATATATATTGGCTGCGCGCGACGTGGTGTTTAACTCGACGGTGGAACGCCAGATTCAGCATAACGGACTTGACCCCGCGCGAATACGAGCTTGGATCGCGCAATTCTCCGAAGCGCTCACCAATCAAACCAGTCCGCTCGCGCTGCTCGCCGATGCCGCGCTACGGCCCGAAGCTCCCGATCTTCCCAGCTTCGCGGAATGGATGGCCGAGAACCGGCTTCCTGCGCGGGCGGCACTCGACTCCGGCACGCGGGTCATTGCCGATTATACAAAGCCTGGGCTGACCCCGTGGAAGGTGGACGGGGTGGCTTTCGGGAACGAACCGTTGGCGGCGGGTGATATTATCTATGGCGATGATCCCGCGAATCCCATCGCGGGATGGATGACTTATGGCGCGGCGCGGCGCGACTTGTTTTGGAATCGCATCAAGACGGCTGCCGACAATGAGAACGATTCCGGCCGGTTGGGAGCAACAGCGCGTGCCGGGCAAATGTTGCGGACACCCACGGTCAAGTTAGAGACCGGCAAACTGCATTATCTCATCAACGGAAAATGCCGAGTTTACGCGGCCGTCGATTCGCATTTGATGAACGAAGGCCCTCTGCACGGCCAGCTCGCGCGATCCTTCGCCAGCGGTTTGGCCCCGGGACCCCAATGGGTCACACACGATCTCACGCCGTACGTGGGGCACCGCGTTCATGTCGAATTCGGGCCGGAAGGCGCGGGCGTACTGGAAGTGTTGATGGTGGTCGAGGCTCCCGAACCGCCCCGATGGCGGCCCGCCGCGGTCCCGTTCGAGCCGAATCCCCAAGTCGCTTCGATCGAGGATTTTGCGCGAGCCTTTCAAGCCGCCGTGGCGAGCGCGAACGAGCGCATCGCGACTGGTACATTGGCAGATTCGCCCGATGCCTCGCGGCAGGCCGCATTGGCTAACTGGATCGTGCGCAATCCCGCGTTGTTTGGGGATCGTCCCAGCGATGCCCTGGCGCGGTCACAAGCTGAGTTTGCCTCCGCGCAAAGCAACATCGCCGCCCGGGTGCGTTGGGAGTCGCGGACCGCGGTGGCACTGTTCGACGGCACCGGTGTGGACGAACACGTTCTCGTGCGTGGCAATCCTTTCAAACCCGGGGCGCTTTCGCCGCGCGCCCTCCCGGCGGCCTTCCCCGATGCGCGGCCGATCACTACCCCGGATTCCAGCGGCCGCCTTGAATTGGCCCGGCAACTGGCCGATCCGGCCAACCCACTGGTGGCGCGCGTGATGGTGAACCGCGTGTGGCATCATCTTTTCGGCCGGGGAATTATCGCCACGGTCGATAATTTCGGCGCGTTGGGCGAACGTCCCACGCATCCCGAGCTGCTGGATCACCTCGCATGGCAGTTCGTGCATGAAGACGGCTGGTCACTGAAGCGGCTCATCCGGCGGCTGGTCCTGTCCCGAACCTTTGCGATGAGCAGCAAGGCCGCCGACCCTGGCGCGGAGGAATCGGATCCCTCGAATGCGCTGCTGCACCGAATGCCGGTGCGCAGGCTGGAAGGGGAAGCGATCCGCGATGCCTTGCTCGCGGTGTCCGGCCGCTTGAATCCCACGGTCGGCGGAAAACCGGAGCCATTATTTTTAACGGAGTTTTTAGTAGGCCGCGGCCGTCCGGAAAAAAGCGGGTCGTTGGATGGCGACGGCCGCCGCTCCGTTTACATGGCGATGCGCCGTAATTTTCTTCCCACGTTGATGGCCACCTTTGATGCGCCGACTCCCTTCAGCTCGGTCGGCCGGCGCAACGTAACCAACGTCCCCGGCCAGTCTCTGGCGCTGATGAACGATCCGCTTTTTCACCAGCAGGCCCGCGTGTTGCAGGAGCGCCTGTTCCGGGAGTTGCCCGGCGACGAGGCCGCCGTGCGGGTGCAATGGCTGTTCGAATCCACCTACGCCCGGCTTCCGAGCGATGCGGAAACGCGTGCCTCCATCGAGTCGCTTGCGGAATTTCGCCAGCTTCACGAAAGTTCGGAAAATCCAAACGTGGAGGGCTGGGTGGAACTCTGCCATGTCCTGCTCAACGCCAACGAGTTCATTTACGTGAGGTAAAATGCTCCAGACGAAATCCAATTCGCTTTTTCTGGATCCCCGGCTGAGCCGGCGTGCCTTGCTGCGGCGCGCTTCCAATGGCTTTGGAGCCTTGGCCATGATGGCCCTGCTCGGCGAAAACGCTCGCGGCGCATTATCGGGAAGCAAGACGGCCTCGCCTCGGCGCCCGTTGGAGCCAAAAGCTTCTCACTATTCCCCGCGGGCGCGCCGCGTCATTTTCCTGTTCATGGAGGGAGCCGTTTCGCAAGTGGACAGCTTCGACTACAAGCCGATGCTGGCCAAGTATCACGGGCAGGATCCCCGCAAGGCCATCGGCAAACTTGAGAAAACGCAGTTCGAGAATGTCGGGCAGGTGCTCAAATCCCCCTGGAACTTTCGCCAGCATGGCCAATGCGGCGCGTGGATCAGCGATCTTTTTCCCCACGTCGCTGAAAAGGCGGATGACCTGTGCATCCTCCGGTCCCTCACTTCGAATTTCCCCGAGCACACCAGCGCCAACTATTTTCTGCATAGCGGTCTCGGCTTGCAAGGCCGTCCCAGCCTGGGTGCCTGGGTCACGTACGGCCTGGGGAGCATGAACGAGGATTTGCCCGGATACGTCGTTCTCAATGGCGGACAAATCCCCTCGGGCGGGCTCGACAATTTCGGCAGCGGATTTCTCCCCGCGACCTATCAAGGCTCCTTGCTTCACGCGATCGGCACGCCATTGGCCAATGTGGTGCCGAGTGAAAAATCCGCGCGCTTGCAGGAGGCCAAGCGCCGCCTGGTCGGACAAATCAACCGGGAAAGCCTCGCGGACTCCGGACGCTCCGATGCGCTCGAATCCGCCATCTTGAATTATGAGCTGGCGGCGCGCATGCAGGTCGCGATCCCGGATTTGATGAACTTGGCCGGAGAAACGGAGGCGACCCGGAAGCTTTACGGAATGGAGGCGCCCTTCGAGCACACCCGCACCTATGCGCGCCAATGCCTTCTCGCCCGCCGGTTGGTGGAGCGTGGCGTTCGCTTTGTCGAACTCACCATTCCCATGGTGGATGGCTATCAACGCTGGGACGCGCACGGCGGCCTCATCAAGAATCACGGCGACAACGCCCGCGCCGTCGATCAACCCATTGCCGGATTGCTCACGGATTTAAAGCTGCGCGGCCTGCTCGACGACACGCTGGTTGTTTGGGCCGGGGAGTTCGGCCGCACTCCCTTTGCCCAGGGAAGCGACGGGCGCGATCACAACGAATTTGGCTTCAGCGTCTGGATGGCCGGCGGCGGCGTGCGGGGCGGCATGAGCTATGGCGAGACGGACGAATGGGGCTACAAAGCGGCGATCGATAAACTGGAAATGCACGACCTGCACGCCACCATTCTCCACCTCCTCGGCCTGGATCATGAAAAGCTGACCTACCGTTTCGGCGGCCGCGACGTTCGCCTCACCGACGTCTACGGAAAAGTAGTTCACGAGATTTTGGCGTGATCCGACACCGCCTCCCGGGCCTTTTTAGCCCGCCCTCCGAAGCCTCCATTCTTCCGTATCAGCCTATTTCGGCTGAAGCCCCTGCGTGACTTGCTCGACCCGGTAGATCGCCGTGTCCGTCCGGATGAATATCGCTGAATCGACGGCAGCCGGTGAGGCCATGATCTTTCCGGGCAGTCTATTTTGTGAAATCAGCTCGAAGCTGACCCCGGGCTTGATCACCGACGTTACTCCTTCGCGACTGGCCAGATAAATTCTTCCATCGGCCAGAATCGGCGATGAGCAATGATTTCCACCCAGGCGCTCTCGATAATGTTCCTTTCCAGTCGCGGCATCGAGGCACGTTAGGATCCCTCCCGAGTCGCTGACGAAGTACAGTTCCTTCCCCACGAGCAACAAGGAGGACATCGTCGAAACGCCCTTGTCGTAACGCCAGAGGATCTCGGGAGTTGGGTTCGCCCCATACCGAATGGCGAGCAACTCTGGCTCATCAAACCCGATGCTCGTGAAAAAGAGGTTGTTGTCGGCGACGGCCCGCGCCGAGAGCGAATACCCATGCGCGCCAAAGTTTAATTTCCACAATTCACGTCCGTCCTGTGGATCGTATCCGAAGAGCCAATCCGCGGCGGGCGAGAAAAGCTGCGGTTTTCCTCCCACATCCAGGATCAGCGGGGTCGCGTAGGATTTTCTGCCTTGCCGGTTGGCGGACAAGGCCCCCGATCGGGCGGTGCGCCAGACCAGGCTTCCATCCTGTTTATTCAACGCGGCGATGGACTGCGTGTCACTCCCATCCAGGTGAAAGATGAGCGTGTCGCGCCAGATGACCGGCGAACTTCCCGGCCCGTTTTCGTGCATGATTCGCAGCGTGGTGTTCGTCCAGAGCACGCGTGCGGTGCGGGTGTCGAGGCACGCCGTTCCAAATGTGCCGAAATGACAATAAAGCCGGCCATTCTCGATGACGGGCGAGGGCGAAGCATAACTGTTCAACTGGTGGATCCATTGGGGCTCCTGCTCGGTCAGGAGCAACACGTTGTGTTTCAGGCGGCCCGTCGTTCGGTCCAGCCCGATGGCCCGCAATTCCAACGTCGCCAGCACCGTCAGCGGTTGGCTGTTATCGCTGGTTTTGCTCCGGCGCGCCGCTTCTTCCGGGTTCGCGGCGTGCTCCATGGCGGTGGTCATCCAGATCTCGTTTCCTTCGATCACGGGTGTCGACCATGCACGACCGGGAATCTCCGTCTTCCACACCACATTGCTCGTCTCGCTCCAGCGTGTGGGCAGGAGTCTCGCCTGAGAATGGCCTTGCGCGGTCGGCCCGCGCCATTCCGGCCATTCTGACGCCGGGATCGGAATCGCTCCGATCATGAGAAAGGCTCCAAGGAGTTTTGCCGTGCAAGGGTTATTCATCATGGCTGCTGAGCTGCAGTTCGCGAGGCTAAGCGCGCTAACCGCTTGTGCAAGCGAAAACCCTGGGGACACGAAAACCCTGGGGACACGAAAACCCTGGGGACACGAAAACCCTGGGGACCAGCGCGGCTGCTCCCGACCAGGGAGCGGCCTCTGCCTCTCGCGGCGCGCCGTCTCCATGCCAGCGAACCCTTCGGAGCGGACCTGGAGCAAACGGGCTATGCGCTGGATTCGACGACGATCGATCTTTGCCCGAGCCGACATCATTCCTCTGAATCCTCCAAGGCTTCGATGGTGAACATGAATCGGACAATCTCCTCGATTTTCGTCCAGCTCGGGCCGTTCAAAGCGTTTCCGTATTGCGCGTCGTAATTCTGGCAATAGTCCGCCGCCAGCTTGTAGCCGTCCGCAGGGGAATTCGTGTGCCAGAGATATATGGCCAGGGCGTGTTCCACCAGCATGAGATTCCAGTTATGAACGATGCGCACCGCTCCCCATTGCTGTTGCTGGTATTCGTTCTGAAAATTTCGCAGCCGGCCATGCAGTGCTTGTGCTTTCTGGCGGTCCAACTGTGGACGGCATTTGTCCGGTCCAGCGAGCAATGCTTTCGCTTCGGAAAAGAGTTCTGCCGCCGCGCCGCCGGTCTTGCCTTTCCGCGAAGTGGCGCGCAGCGCAATCCAAATTGCAAAAGCAGAAATGCGCTCCGGGTCTTCGAACCATTTCTTCAACACGACCAGCCGGGTCAAATTGACGTTGCCCTGTTCGCCAATATCATCGGCGATTTTCAGGAGTTTTTCGGGAATGTTCGTTCGCATGGGACTTTCACCTATTTCTTCCGCTTCAACTTCTCTTCGAGAGTGAACACCTGGTCGCGCACTGCGTCGCCATAACCCCAGCCAATGCCGTCCGCGAGAGTGGCGAGTCGTTGAATTCGCTCTCGAAAACGAGGATATAATTCCGGGCTTTCGCGCAACAACAGGCGGACCATCTCGTTCAACACCGATTCCAGACTGTTGTAGAACGATTCGTTGATGTCGCCGAACTCTCGTGTGAACTCCGTGCCGTTTTCCACATAGGTCAGCCGCAGGTCAATCCCGCCGGCCAGATCGCCGGTGGCTTTCTGGTATTCGCGGATGGCCTTGCGCGCTTCGCCCAGCTTGAGCTTTCCATCACCTCGCGCTGGAAAGAATTGCTCCATAATCTTGCGCCGGTATTTTTCGAGTGCCGCGCCGCCGTCTGCCACCGCCTGAAAGCGGGCGTGCAAAAAATCGCGATTGTCGGGCAAAATCTCATAGAGGTCTTTGACCAGCGTGATCAAGGCGGGTTTCGACCAGTCCCTCAAATTTCGGCGGACATCTTGCCAGCCAGCGGATTTATTGTCTCTCATGCGCGTCCTCAAATGTGTTTGCGTCAAAGCGAAGTCTCCGTATCGCCCTGGATTTGATAGCCCACAGCCTCGTAACCGCGCACTCGCTTGGAATACATCGCTGAAAGCACTGGGACGCAGCCGTCCACATAATCGTAAACGATGACTTCCCGTTTGTTGTCATGTAGACGGTGCAGGCGACCAACGTATTGTTGCAGTGTGCCGCGCCAGGAGATCGGCATGGCGAGAAACAGCGTATCAAGCCGGGCATCGTCGAAGCCCTCACCAATGTAGCGGCCCGTGGCAAGCAGGACTCTTTCTTCATCCTCGGGAATCGAAGCCAGTTGTTCGGCGATGGCGCGGCGCTGTTGTGTGCTCATGCCACCCTTTAACACGACAATGTGCTTCACCAAACCGGTCAACCGCGTGGCGAATTCATCCACTTGACAGGTGCGCTCGGTCAGAACAATCGGTGAGCGCCCGGCTTTGATGGCTCGAACGAGATCAACGCAAATGAGATTATTGCGGGCCTTGTTTTCGGCCAGCATCGCATAGATCGCGTGCATCTCCGGTTTCTCGTTGGTTGGCGGAAATCGGAAATTGGTAGGGCGTGGGATGACAACGTGCTTGAAAGGACGCGCAAGAGCCTGCTCCTTCGCATTCACGCGATGACGAATCGGCCCGCACTGCATAATGATGATTGGGTGATGCCCGTCTTTGCGCTGCGGCGTTGCGGTCAGGCCGGCAATGTAGCGGGCTTTCACCTGACGCAGCACTTGCTCAAAACTCACGGCGGAAAGGTGGTGGCACTCATCCACAATGACGTGGCCGTAGGTGGCGACCACGTCATCCACGACCTGCTTGCGATTCAGGCTTTGGATGACCGCCACATCAATGATTCCGCTGACATTCCGGCGACCGCCGCCAATTTGGCCGATGCTTTTGATTGGCAGACTGAGGAATGCGGCCAGCCGCTCTCGCCATTGATCGAGAAGCTGGCGACGATGCACGAGCACCAACGTGTTCACCTTGCGTGCCGCAATCAGCCATGCGGCGACAACCGTTTTTCCAAACGCGGTCGTGGCGGACAGGATGCCGTCATCGTGGGCGATCATGGCGCTGGCAGCGACTTGCTGGTCGGGGCGAAGCTGGCCGTGAAACGTCACGTCCATTGGCTGGCCAGCGAATCGTTGGTCGTCGAGTTCCACGGCAATCTTGTGCGATTCGAGGAGCGTCGTAATTTCGCCAAGGCAGCCGCGAGGCAAAGCGACGTGCTTGGGAAATTCCTCCGCGCAACGGATGACGCGCGGTTTGCCAAAGGTGGACAACCGCATTGCTTGGGCGCGGTAAAACTCCGGATTCTGGAATGCAGCCAGCCGGTGCAAGCGATTCAATATCGCGGACGGCAAGTCGTCCTTTTCGACAAAGACTAGATTGCCCCGGACTACTCGAACCATTTCCGGCACCGGGCCGACTACGGCTTCGTCTTTTCTTTTCCGCGACGGAGGCATTGTCCACGGGTCTTCGTCCGGTTCATCATCCGTTACGCTGCGCCGAACACCGATGAAGTCGCCGGCGCGTGCTGCGTCGCGCACGAGTGTTTCAACTTCCGTGAACGACATTCGCCGAACACTGGCCAGAAATGCCCACTGATCGGGATGCAAATTGAAATTGGCATCAAGAAAAGCGCTGTTGCCGTGGGCGCGTGGCATGTGTTGCAACGGCAGGGCGATGAGGTTTCCAAAGCCACCCTTCGGCATTGTGTCCTGACTCGGAAAAAATCGGTCGTAGGAATCAAGGCCAAGTTGATGGCGACGCTCCATCGTGTGCGTCAGAATGGCCGCACCAAGCTTGCGGGCAAGGCTTGCCGGCAACGGGGCCTCAAAGAAAATCCAGACGTGACCGCCACGCCCGGAGCGCGACCTTTCGAGAACAGCGGGCACTTGCCACTCGCCACAGGCATGAAGAAACGCCCTTACATCCTCTTGCCATGTCGCTTTGTCGAAATCGGCGGCAAGAAAACAGCAGGTTTCGTCGGTCAATAGTGGGTAAACTCCCGCCGTCAATTTTCCAGTGAGATGATCGTGGACGACTTGATCGGTCAGCGGGAAGTATTCTTTCGGCTGTTCGGAATGGTGGACGCCCCAAACGCGGCGGTGGGCAGGTGAATAGCCAGCCTTGCCGTTGTTGCGCCCCTCCCAGCGCACGGCATAAACGTCGTCACGCCCGCGAAACAGACAGCGGAACAACTTTATTTTTTCTTCCGGGCTGGACTTCGAGCTGATGGCCGACGCGCCATTTGTGGCAGGCGTTGATGTCGGCCGGCCGGGTTTCTTCTCGCTGGGGATTCCCAAACGATTTCGCAATTGCCAGTTTTCCTCCTGCAAACGGTCGCACTCGGCCAAAGCTTCGGCCAGCTTTTGCTCTATGGGTGTTGAAGCATTCACCGCGAACACCATGTCGGAATATGTGCCGCCACGCGATGCCAAACGCCTTCGCTAAACCGCAGCGTGCCTCGCTGCCTGAAATTCTCTGGCTCGCTCCCGCCGTCGAGGTAGAACGCCCCTTTGCCCCGCGTCTCCACCTTGACTGCGCTCGCTTCGCCCGGGTCGCGTTTTTACGTTGTTTGGTCGATATCTGGAGTTTCGTCGGTCGAAGACCGACGCTTGCCTCTTTCGAATGCAATCCCCTCCGCGATGGTTCGGCTCCCTTCACCGGCTCCATTGTCAGCGAATGTCGCGGATTTGTCCTATTCGATCAAGAATCTCGCTTTTATCTTGATGGGCAGCCGTAGTGCCGTGCGATGAAAGCCGCGGTTGCCGGAGCAGGAAATGATCGAGCGAGTTGCAGTCCAAGTCCATGAATGACAAACCCAGCCGGGAGGTGGCTGTTTTTGCCGCGGCGCTGGAATTGCCAGCCGGGGAACGCGCCGCGTATTTGGCGCGAGAATGCGGGGATGACAGCGCGCTGCGGGGGCGCATTGAGGCATTGCTGCGCGCCGATTCGGAGGCGGGCAATTTCATGGAACGGCCGCCGGGAGAGCCCGGAGCAAGAAGCATCCACGCGATTGGCGAGAAGCCAGGGGACCGCATCGGCCGCTACAAACTGTTGCAGCAAATTGGCGAGGGGGGTGCCGGGGTGGTGTTCATGGCGGAGCAGGAGGAGCCGGTGCGGCGGCGGTTGGCCTTGAAGGTCATCAAGCCGGGCATGGACACCAAGTCCGTCATCGCGCGGTTCGAGGCGGAACGGCAGG
>CAYZKY010000176.1:0-12183 GCA_964478815.1 uncultured Verrucomicrobiota bacterium | reverse complement strand
GGCATGCACGGAAGAATTCCGCGTAATGTCTTCAAGCACGAACGCAGCCTCGACCAGCTCGCGGGTCACCTCCTCGGATTCGTAGGCTTGCTTGAAGTCCGGCGACATCTTCAGCGCCTTGCCGAGATCCATCTTGAGTTCGTTCGGAATCATCTTCGCCAGACGATCTCCCTCGCCGAAGCTCAGTCCCATCACGCGCCCGACATCCCGCACGACCGATTTCGCGCCCATCGTGCCGAAGGTGATGATCTGCGCCACCGATTCATGCCCGTACTTCCGACGCACATACTCGATCACATCCGCGCGGCGGTCGTCCGCGAAGTCGATGTCGATATCGGGCGGGTTGACGCGCTCCGGATTCAGGAAGCGCTCGAAGAGCAGGCCGTAACGAATCGGGTCGACGTTCGAAATCTCGAGCAAATAGGTGACGATCGACCCAGCCGCCGATCCGCGCGCGACGCACGACACGCCGATCTCGCGGCCGTAGCGGACGAAATCGCCGACAATGAGGAAGTAACTGATGAAACCGGTTTGCTCGATGACTTTCAGCTCGGTTTGCAGGCGATCCATCACCGCCCGGACGGCAGCGGCGACCGCAGGGTCTTTCAGGTCCGTGTAGTCCTGCGCTTCCGCTCCCTCCTGCACGGCGTAGGACGGCAGCACCCGCGCATCCTCCAGCGCCTCCACGATGAATTGCTCGCCTTCGGCCCGGGCGCGCAAGCCGTAGCGCGTCTTGAGCCCTTCGGCCAGCAGCTTCCTCAAATAACCCTCGCGCGTGAAATGCTCCGGTGGTGTAAAGGCCGGGTAATGGAGCTTCCCAAACGGAATCTCCAGGTTGCACTGTTCCGCGACTTCGAGCGTGTTGCGCACGGCCCCGGGTACTTCGCTGAACAGCGCTTGCATCTCGTCCGCCCCGCGCAGATAGAACTGCTCCGGGACGTACTTCATGCGTTTCGGATCGTTGAGCAGGCTCTGCGTCCCGATGCAGATCAGGCAGTCGTGCGCATGCGAATGCCCGCGCTCGATGTAATGCACGTCATTCGTCGCCACCAGTTTCAGGCCGAACTCCTTTGCCCATGGGATCAGGGAGCGGTTCACTTTGGCCTGCTCGGGAATGCCGTGGTTTTGCAGCTCCAAATAAAAATTCTCCGGGCCGAACGTCTGCTTGAACCAATCGATGGCTTCGCGCGCGTCCTTCGGCCGATCCTGGTGGATCGACTCGGGAATTTCGCTGGCGAGACAGCCCGAGAGTGCGATCAGACCCTCCTTGTGCTGGAGCAGAATCTCCTTATCGATGCGCGGCTTGTAGTAATAGCCCTTCAGATGAGCATCCGTGACGAGTCGCACGAGATTGTGGTAGCCCACCTCGTCCTTGGCGAGCAGCACGAGATGATTGTAAACGTCCTTGCCCCCCGAGCTGCTCTTCTTTTCCAACCGGCTGCCAGGCGCGACGTACACCTCGCAGCCGATGATCGGCTTGATCCCTTTGTTCCGCGCGGCCTGATAAAAGTCGATCGCGCCATACATCACGCCGTGGTCGGTGATGGCAAGGGCCGGGAATTTCAGGTCGTGCGCGCGGTCCATCAGCTTGTCCAGACGGCACGCCCCATCCAGGAGCGAATACTCCGTGTGAAGGTGTAGATGAACAAACTCCGCGTGCGGCATGCCCGGACCTTGCGGGCAGCAGAGAGGGCTCGCAAGCGCGGGTTGCTGACACGTCATTCACAAGCTCTCAAGAAGGTATGACCGGTCGCGCCGCCGTCGGCAGATTCGAAAGCACAAACTCGTAGATGGATTGGGCGCTCAGGAACGCCGTGTCGAACTCCTCTCGCAAGGGAAGTGCTTCATCTTCGAGTCCTGGATATCGAAAGGCCGTCGCATAAGGGGTGAGTCGCTCGGCCGAATCAGCCAATGGTTCGAATTCTTTCTCAACCGGGGCGGCCAGTTCGATCAGTCGGCGGATATCATGCGTCTTTTCGAAAGGTATTCTTTTGAAGGCGAGCCAGCCCTTCACGGATTTTTCCGCGGCTTGCTGGCAGTGATAAATCGCGGTATCGAGCGGACCATCTTCCGCCTGGGCGACGATCCGCGCGGTAAGCAGATCGTGCCACGCTTTCGTCAGCCAATCCTTGGCCAGCCGCACCAGCGCCTCATCCATACAACTTGCGGCCTCGCTGCAAAATCTGAAATTGCAGCGACACCGGCAAATGGCGGTAGCGGTCGAATTCCGCGCGAGTCTGGACGAGCACATCCTTGCCGACCCCCAGATTCGCCAGGCACCGATGGGCTCGGCGCATGCGCTCGGTCGCTCTCTCGGAACTTTGCCGCACGACCACGAGCAAGTCCACGTCGCTGTCTTCATTCGGCTGCCCCCAAGCGTGCGACCCGAAGAGATAAATCTCTTCGGGCTGAAATTCCTGCTTGAGCCGTCCGACGGCATCGTCCAGCAATCCTGGCGGCAGCACTTTCACGTCCTCACTTTAAGACTCACCTCCGAAATCGGCAATCGCCGAGTCACAATCAACTCCATCCCCAAAAACAGTTCGGGCGGCCCTCCCTCGAGGGCCGCCCTCGTCCTTCCCAAGAAGGACGCTTGAACAGGATTGCTAACGCGTGTCTATAAGCAACGGGGATGCCAGAGAATCGCCTCCGAGCGATGGGCGTGCGACAAAAGGCATCGCCAATGATGCAACCGCCTCGCCTGCGGGGACTTGCGCGTCCGAAATAAATCGGAGCAACCCACCCCGGACTCCCGCCGGAACCGCGCTGGCGCGAATCGAGAATTATCAACTCTCAGACTTGAGAATGACGGCGCGAAAAGTTCAGCGCCCCGCCGCTCCGTGGCGCTGCTCGATCTGGCCGATCGCCCATCGGGCATGTTCCGCGACCAGCGGCTCCGGGTCGTGCGCGGCCCGGTCCAGTTGCGGAAGCGCGCCAGCCGTTCCCACGTTTCCCAGCGCGACACAGACGTTCCGCAGCAGGCCGCGCCGCTTCGTTCGCATGATCGGCGTGCCGGCAAAACGCGCCTTGAAGCCTGCGTCGTCCAACGATAACAGTCCGACCAGCCCGGGTTGCGCCAAATCGGCGCGATGGTGGGCCATCATGATCCCGCCTTCCCGCGCGAATCGATTCCAGGGACACGCCGCCAGGCAGTCGTCGCACCCGTAAATCCGGTTGCCGATCTTCGGCCGCCATTCCTCGGGGATCGCCCCCTTCAGCTCGATCGTGAGATAGGAAATGCAGCGGCGCGCATCCAGCCGGAATGGCGCCGTGATGGCTCCGGTGGGGCACGCGGCGAGACAGCGTGTGCAGGAGCCGCACCGGTTGTGTTCCGGTGGATCGGGCTCCAGCTCCAGGGTCGTGATGATTTCGCACAGGAAGAACCAGTTGCCCAACGTCCGGCCGATCAGGTTGGTGTGCTTTCCGATAAAGCCGATCCCGGCCCGCTGCGCCAAATCCCGCTCGAGCAACGGCCCGGTATCCACGTACCAAAGCGAGCGGACGTCAGGCCCCGCGGCCTGGCCGATCGTGGCGGTCAATTCCTTGAGCTTGCCCGCGAGGACGTCGTGGTAGTCCGCGAACCGGGCGTAACGGGCAATGACTCCCTCCGCGTTCGGTTCGGCGCCGCGCACATGATAACTCGCCGCCAGCGCGATGATCGAGCGCGCGCCGGGCAACACGTTCTGCGGATCGATCCGCTTGGCGGCATTCCGCGCGAGATAGCCCATCTTGCCGTGCTGGCCCTCGGCAATCCAGGATTCGAAGGCCGCCGCGCTCGCGGGCGGATCGGCGCTGGCAAATCCGCAGCGATCGAAGCCCAGCGCCTGCGCCTTCGCTCGGATCGTTTCCTTCACGCGGCCACCGCAGGCGGGGTCACCGAGCGGAAATGATGCACCACATGCGTGGCCACTTCGCGCGCCGAGCGGAACTCCGTGCTCAGAATCACATCGGCCTGCCGGTAGAACGGCGCCCGCTCCGCCAATAATTGCGCGATCCGCTCCTTTGGATTCTCCACTTGCAGCAGCGGCCGGTGCGATTGGTGCGCCACCCGTTTGTAGATGCTTTCCACCGAACCCCACAGGCAGATCACCAGCGCATGCTTCTTCAAGCTTGCCAGGTTGGCCGGGTCGCAGATCAGCCCCCCTCCCGTGGCGATCACCGTCTGCTCCTGCACGCTGAGCCGGCCCACCACCTCCCGTTCGCACGCGCGGAAGGCCGGTTCTCCCTGCGTCGCAAAAATCTCCGCGATCCGCCGGCCCGCCAGGCGTTCGATCATTTCATCGGTATCCACGAACCGGAACCGCAGCATGCCCGCGACCAGTTGCCCGACCGTCGTCTTGCCGGTCCCCATAAACCCCACCAAGGCCACGTTCTTGATCGCACGGTCCGCGTCCATACCGGGAGAGGTATCGCACAATCGCGCCCCAATCACGATCTATTTCGCGCGTCGCGCGCCAAAGGAAACGGCCCCGAATGGGGCCGTTTCGCGGAGTGGCGGAGGCCACTCGAGATCTTGCAGGCCGTCCGTCCGCGGCTAACCGCGCGCCGGACCTTTCGCGCCGCCCGCGAGCCCGGTTTCCTCCAGATGAATCGCTTTGTAACCGCCGGTCGCTTTGAAGTAGAGGATCAGCAGCAGATAGATGACCGCCATCAGCGCCGGCACGGCCGCCGTGATTTTCAAGGCGGTGCGCCCGCCTTCCAGCGTGGCGGCGGTCACGAGCGGCCCATCCTTGTCCGCCGTGGCTTTGGCGCCTTCCCACCAGGAGGCCAGCTTGTCGTGGTTGGCGTCGGTCTTTTTGTCCCGGGCCAGCGCGGCGCCCACATTGGCCAATTCCTTGCCTTGATCCCCCAGCACGCCGACTTTGGCGCCATCCAGCCCCTTGACGGCCGGCAGAAAGAGGAACCCTTTCGGCTCCGCCACGGAGTAGCGGGCGTAGGCCTCGGGCGATTTGGTCTCAAGATCTTTCGACGCGTAGAAATCCTGCTTGTACCCGATGGCCGGGCCGCCCAGCAAACCGGCGGAAAGCATGCCGACGCCGCCCATCAAGCCGATGGCCACCGCCCCGCCTTTCGGAAACCGTTCCGAAGCGACGGCCAGCATGGTCGGCCAGAGGAAGGTCTTGCCCAGGGCGTAGACCGTGGCCGCCACCACGCACATCATCGCTCCGACCGCGTTCCCCAGCATCATCAGCCCCACCGCGCCGAGCACGCCGCTCACGAAGAGCAGGCCGAGCGGGGAAATCGCATGGACGATCGGCCCGGCAAAGAACCGCAGCACGAACATCAGCAGCGACGTATAGACGAACAGCTTCAACCCGTTGGCCGGGCTGGCCATGATGCTCCCGGTGATCTTGCTGATCCACGAATCCGTGCCCAGTTCGACATAGCCCACCAGCGCATGCAGGAACAACAGCACCAGCATCAGCGGCGCGGCCACCGTGCCCAGCATCTGCCCCAGGGTAATGCCCGCCGATTCCACTTCGGACTTCGGGAACCTCTGCCCCAGCAGCATCACGCCGTAGAGGATCACCGGAATCAGGAACAACGACATCTGGATTTTCCAGTCCACCGCCGGCGAAACGACCCGGCCGGTGGCGTCCGTCGTGGCGGACATAAAGGTCGAAGCCAGCCCGCCCAACACCAGGCCGGCCGGCCATCCCGCGTGCAAAATGTTCAAGTAGTGGGTCTTTTCCTTCGGGAAAAGCGTCGCGACCAGCGGATTCACCACCGCCTCGCACACGCCGTTGCCGATCGCGAAAATGAACATCGCCAAGAACAGGCACCAGTAGGCCGATTCCTTGCCGCCGGAGGCGAAAAAGGCCGGCGTGGCCAGCGTCAGCACGGCCGAGACCAGGTGGAGCACAAAGGCCGCCACCATCAATTTTCCATAGCCGATCTTGTCGGCGAAGAGGCTGGTGATGATGATGACCAGGCCGAAGCCCGTCAGGCCGCCGCCCGTGATGGTGCCCAATTCGGTCATCGTAAAGCCGAACTGCTCGGCCCACTGGCCGAGAATGCCGCCGCGCACGGAGAAACCGACGCCGGCGGCCAGAATGGCCATGAAGCCGGCCCAAAGAAGCCGTTTCGCGTTAGGTGCTATGCCGTTTTCCATAAGGTCGTAAACTCGAGTTTTGTTAGGGTTGGGGGGGGTTATACGTTGCGGAAGTCGGGAATGCGAATCAATTCTCCGCCCCGCAGCGCGCTTTCGTGCGCGCAAATGCCGGAGGCCGTCCAGTTGACGGATTGATACGCGTCCGGGAAGGATGGCCGTTTCTCCAGCACGCTCATCACGAACTCGTTCGCCAGGTGCGGATGGGAGCCCCCGTGACCGCCTCCCTGGATGAAGGAGAGATGCTGATGCTCGTCGGCATCGTAGACGCCCTTGGTGGTGAACCGGCGGATCGGCTCGGGCAGCAGATGCGCGTAGTCCGGCACCTTGGTCTTTTGCACCGCTTCGCCACCGACATGGAGCACCGGATCGTCTCCTTCGGTCAACTGCCACTCGAAGGAGGTGTTTTCGCCATACACGTCGAAACTCTCGATATACTGCCGCGCCGCGTTGAACAGGAACCGCGTCACCTCGAAGCTCAAGTCCTGGTTCCGCACCTTGAAATGCGCCGTCTCGAACGAGAACGGCGAGCCGTACTTCGCGATCAGGCTTTCCTTGATCCGGCCGGAACCGAGGCAGGAGACCGATTCGGATTCGCCCTTCACGATCGCCAGGCACGGGCTCACGCAATGCGTCGCGTAATGCATCGGCGGCAGTCCCTCCCAGTACCCCGGCCAGCCATCCATGTTTTGCAGGTGCGAACCGCGCATGAACTGGATGCGGCCGAGCTTCCCGGTGTCCCGCAATTCCCGCACATACAGAAACTCGCGGGCGTAGACCACCGTCTCCATCATCATGTAATTCTTCTTGGCTTCCTTCGCCGCCTTCACGATCTCCGCCAGTTCCTCCAGCGTCGTCGCCGCCGGCACGGTGCAGGCCACATGCTTGCCCGCCCGCAGCGCCGCGATGCTTTGCGAGGCATGCAGGTGAATCGGCGAATTGATGTGGACGATATCCACATCCTTGTCGCGGATCAGGTCCTCGAAATTCGCATACCGCTTGTCGATACTGTACTGCTGGCCGATCGCGTTCAGCTTGTCCGCCGAGCGCTGGCAGATCGCGTACATGTTCGTATTCGGGTGCCGCTGGTAAATGGGAATGAACTCGGCCCCGAATCCCAGGCCGACAATGGCGATATTTAGCTTTCCGTTGGTCATATCGTGACTGCGCGCCGGTGGACGAAGGCCCACCGGGCCGTCGTCGAGACCATCAAGCAGTCCGGGATTCTCAGCCAATCCCCCGCTCGAGTGTCAATGGCAAAACCGCGCTCGGGGGGCGACTTTTTCCGGCGCTCGTCTGGCCTCGCCCCTGCTTCCCCAAGGCCCGGCCAATAGACCAAACTTCCTCTTGCGGATACGCCTCCCCTGCGGCATACCTGCCTCATGATCGCGATCCTGAACTCGCGGTCGCCCGGATCGATTCCGAACAACAGGTGCGAAACCTTCGCGCCTCCTGTTCCGATTCTCCGCCGCGCGACCCCGTCGCAGCGCCGTGTCCCTTCCTCCGGGAAGAGGCGCGGAGGGTGGTCCCATGCCACATTTCTCCCAATCCTCCCCCTCCCGGCGCGCCCCATCCTGCCACCGCCTGGCCCGTGCGCCCACCCCCACGAAACCCGCGTAAATAGGACTTCCTGCGCACAGAATGACCCGCCCTTCACCCTTTCTAACCCCCTCCCGTCACCCAGGAAGTCTACATTCTCAGCACCCGAACAGGACCAACCTCCGACCCCACCCACCCTGAAAATTCGCCCCCTCCCGGCGCGCCCCATCCCGCCACCGCCGATCCCTCGCGCCCACCCTCACCAAACCCGCGTAAATAGTGCTTCCTGCACGCAAAATGACCCCGCCTTCACCGTTTCCAGCCCCCTCCCATTACCCAGGAAGTCTACATTCCCAGCACCCGAACAGAACCAACCTTCAACCCCACCGACCCTGAAAACTCGCCCCCTCCCGGCGCGCCCCATCCTGCCACTGCCTGGCCCGTGCGCCCACTCTCACGAAACCCGCGTAAATAGGACTTCCTGCGCGCAAAACGACCCGCCCTTCACCCGTTCTAACCCCCTCCCGTCACCCAGGAAGTCTACATTTCCCGCACCCAGGTCACGCCAACCTCCAACCCCACCCACCAGGAAACCTCGCCCCCTTCCCGCTCGCCGCCACCTCGCCCGGGAACCATTCCAGACCCTCGCCTTCTGGCTCAACATCCAGGGCTATCCCCAGCTCCTCGCCCGCCTCCCCGTCCTCCTCACTCAAAAAATGGGGGGGGGTGCCCGGAAAAACGGTTCGACGGCTTCCTCTCGCTGTCGGCTTCGCCTTCACCTCCACGGCCCACCACAAAAAGTCACCCCCCTCCCGCAAATCTACGGCGCGACCCGGCCGGGCTCGCGGAGGCCGGAACCCGCAACTTTCGTGGCGGCATCGCCGAGGTCCTGGCGGGCGAGATCGGCGAGGCGCTGGAGCCTTCGCACGGTGCGGGGATGGCGTTCGGCGAGGTTGCGGGTCTCGCCGGGGTCGGCTTCCAGGTCGTACAGTTCGAGCCCCATCTGGATGCGGTCGTGGGGGACGGGCCGGCCGTCGCGCCCCGGGGGCTTGCCGTTCAGGGCGAGGGCCGTGTGGGGCAGGTGCAATTTCCAGCGGCCGCTCCGCAAGGCCTGGAGATCGCCCTGGTGGTAGTAGAAGTAGTAAGCCTCCTGCGGCGAGCGGGCGAAAGGACGCCCCGAAATCAACGGCCAGGCATCTCGCCCATCGATGCGTTGCGGCGGGAGCGGCGCGCCCGCCTGCCGGGCGAGGGTGGGGAGGAGGTCGATGGTCATGAGCGGTTGATCGGCCACGCGCCCGGCCGGGATTTTCCCCGGCCAGCGCATCACGCAGGGAACGCGGACGCCGCCCTCAAACACGGAGGCCTTGCCTTCGCGGAAAGGCCCTGCCGAGCCGGCATGGTTTCCGTAAACATGCCACGGCCCGTTGTCGGATGTGAAGATCACCCAGGTGTCTTCCTCGAGGCCCCGGCGGGCGAGGGTTTCCAGAATCTGGCCGACAGACCAATCGATCTCCTCGATCACGTCCCCGTACAGGCCCGCGGTGGATTTGCCCGCGAAGCGGTCGCTGGCGAACAGCGGAACGTGCGGCATGGAATGCGCCAGGTAGAGAAAGAAGGGCTGCTGCGCCTGCTGGCGCTCGATAAACTGGAGGGCGCGCTCCGTATATCGGCGGGTGAGAAGGCGCTGGTCCGGCATCGTTTCGATGACGCGATCGCCTTCGATGAGCGGCAGCAGCGGATAGGAGCCCGGCTTGGCCGTCGGGTGGTTCGGCCACATGTCGTTCGAGTAGGGCAGTCCGAAATACTCGTCGAAGCCGTAGCGCAGCGGCAGAAACTCGGCGGGCCGGCCGAGGTGCCACTTGCCGAACATGGCGGTGGCGTAGCCCTGCGTCTTGAGCGCGCGGGCGATGGTCCACTCGTTGGTGTTCAGCGCGGTCCGGCTTTGTGGGCCGAGCGCGCCGTGGATGCCCAGCCGGTTGGGATAACAGCCCGTCAGCAGGGCGGCGCGGGAAGCCGAGCAGACCGGTTGCGCGACGTAGAAACTGGTGAACTTCGTGCCTTCCTTGGCCAATCGGTCGATATTCGGCGTGCGAATGCCCTTCGCGCCGAAGCAACCGAGGTCAGCCCAGCCAAGATCGTCGCAGAAGATGAGGACGATGTTCGGCGGACGGCGCGAGGCCGCGCTGCTTTTCGCGCCGAAGCCAGAACCCGCCACCAACCCGATCAGCAACAAATACCACACGCATCGGAACATGCCGCCAGCCTAGCAGACCGCCGAAAAACGACGATCCTTCAATTTTCGGACAGGCTCTCTCGGCGCGCGTGGCTGACCACGGCGGGGACCGCAGGCTTTGCACCCACCGAGAGGTGGAGTTCCCTACTGATTCGTGCCGGTCTCGGCGCCGTTCCGGTCGCCGGCCAGGACGAGCTGGGCGCTCGCCATCTGCTTTTCGAACCATTCCTCGAAGGCATCGCCGCCGGCTTCCCGCCGCATTTGTTCCACGTAGGCGGGCAGCTCGCGCTGGACTTCTTCGTCGGAAACGGGCAGCCGCTTTTCGAGATAGACGATATAGCCGCCTTCCCGGCCGGGCCGGAAATTGCTGGCCTGGCCTTCGCGCAGATCGAAAGCGACCGTTTTGACGCTCGTCAGGTCGAGTTGCGAGGGAAGTCCATCCAGCGTGCGGGCATTCTGGGAGACGGGAGGGAGATCCTGCACCGTATACCCGGCCGCCTGCACCGCGGCATCGAACGATTCCCCGCGCGCCAGGGCATTCGTGATGGCGCCGGCCAGCGCCTGGCCCGCTTCGAACGTCAGTTTCTGCGACTCCGCGCGCCGGAAATCTTCCGTCACGCGTCCGACGATGGTATCGAATGGCTGGGTCTCGGTGGGGAACCGTTGCTTAAATGCCATCACGTAAACCGCCTGCTCGGCCACAACCGGTTCTTCCACGATGGCCTCCTCCGGCGTCAGCGCAAAGGCCACTCGCGTGAATTGCTGGGGCAGGCCCAGCCCCATCGGGCCATCGACCTGCGTGAAGGGTTCGGTGACTTTGACAGCGAGAGATTTCGCGGCCGCGAGCTTTTCCAGCGGCTCGGCCGGGTTGGCGGCATTCGTGCTCGTCGTCTCGCCGCTCAGATCGTTGGCGAACAGGATCGCCGCGCGGCGCGCCTCGATCTTGGCCGCTTCGTCGCGAGCTTCCTCGCGAATCTTGGCCTTGGCCGCCTCCGCCGTCATGACCTGGCCGCTGGCGTCGGTGTAGAAATTCGGTCCCCGCTGGGCGTACATCACGTCGATCCGCTGCGCCAGATTCGTGTCCGCCGCCAGCAGGACATCCGCTTGCGCGTAATAGTTGGTGATCGGAAAATCGACGTAAGCCATCTGCACCCGTTCCGGCAACCGGTAGGCGGTCATGCGGTTGGTGTAGAACCGCTGCACGGCGTCCGAGGTCACTTCGACCTTCGGGACGAAATCCGCGCCGTTCAACAGGACCACCTTCGTATCGGCCTTCTCATTTTCGCGGCGGAACTGGAATTCGGCCGCCTGGGGCGTCACCAGCCGGCCCGAGCTCCCCGCCACCGTGGCCAGATGCTGGATGCCGACCTGGTGCCGCGCATAGCGGAGGAAATCCTCCTCGCGCAATCCGCGCTGCGGAAGCTGAAGCAGAAAACGGTCGTACACCTCCTGGCGAAAGACCTTCGTGTCCCGGTCTTGAAAGACATTCCGGATCCAATCGGCCACGGCCACATCGCTCACCTCGACGCCGAACTCCTTCAACTGGCGCACCAGCACGATGCGGCTGCGGGTTTCGCGTCCCACCGGATCGAGCTGGCGGGTGATCTCGTTGTCCTGCGGCCATTCGCCGTAGGAGAAGAGATAGTGCAGGTAAGCCTCCCGTTGCGCATCGGAATATTCGCGGGCCGGCAAGGGCTGGCCGAACACGGTGCCGACAGGCCCGCCCGGCGCGGGTCCGCTGCCTCCGTACTGCTGGTTCGGGTTGAAATACCAAACGAAGCTGATGATGACAGCCGCGCTAATGAAAATCCACAGCCACTTCTGGTGGCGGCGTATATGGGCAAACATACTTTACCGGTTAAAAGGAACGGGAACCTAACGATGGTTTTACCCGCCGGTCAAACGGAAAAACGGGAATTGGGGAAACTCCGCGCCGGTTGGCCTCTCCCCTCCACCCACCCCGGAGGCTGGCGGACGAAGGCTGCGCCTGGGTCCAGTCGTGATCAGGTTTGGTGCTACGTGCGGTTTACACCCGCCCTGTTTCCGGGTATCTATCCTCCGGCTTCCGGCGGGCGCGTGGCGGAATTGGCAGACGCGCGGGACTTAGGATCCCGTGGAGTAATCCGTGCAGGTTCAAGTCCTGTCGCGCCCACCACTCCGGCGAGTGGGACAGGGGAGGGTTGAGGCCAGGATGATGGATCGGGCGGTGCTGAGTCCTTCGCGGGGAAAATTTCCCGGATTTTTCGCTCAGGGCAAACGCATCTAAAATCCGAGTAATTGGAGCAAATAGGCATGGTTCCAG
>CAYZKY010000175.1:0-12237 GCA_964478815.1 uncultured Verrucomicrobiota bacterium | reverse complement strand
GTTGATCGTGGTCGGCCGCGGCGGTGTCGGCAACACCACCTTGATCAAACGCCTGGCCGGGCACCTGTTCAAAACCGACGAAGAGGAAACGCACGGGATCAGCATCAGCCGCCTCCGCTTTCGTTGCCGACCCGGAACGGTCACCGCCCGGGTGTGGGATTTCGGCGGCCAGGCCGTGCTGCATTCCATGCATGAATTTTTCCTCACCGCCCGCAGCCTGTACCTCCTGGTGCTGGGCGAGCGGGACGACATGCTGGAACGCGACGCCACCTATTGGCTGCAACTGATCCGCAGCTATGCCGGAGACGCTCCGGTGCTCGTCGTCCTGAACAAGAGCGGCGGACGGCGGCGGCAGTTCGACCGCGCTTCGCTCGAACAAAAATACGGACCCGTTCTCGGCTGGATCGCCACCGAATGTTCGGACCGCGACCCCGCCAACAGCGGGCTTTCCGGGTTGGAGAGCGCCATCGTGGGGGCCCTTGAGAGTGCGCACCTCAGCTCCGTCTGGCGGAAATTCCCGAGCAAATGGATGGCCATCAAGAACCAGCTCGAGGCGATGACCGAAAGTTATCTCGACTTTCCGGCCTACCAAAAGCTTTGCCGCGAGTACGGCGAGTTGAGCCCGAACGATCAAGCCGCGCTGGCGAGCGATCTGCACGATTTGGGTGTCGCGCTGAACTACGGCCGCGACCCGCGCTTGCGCGATACCACGGTGCTTCGCCCCGCCTGGCTGGCCCAGGGCATCTACGCCGTGCTGCGCGCCAACGACCTGGACTCCCGCCACCTGCCGCCGGAACTGAGCGTCCCGCTCGCGGCGGATGGCGTCGTGACACCCGCGTCGCTCGCGCGGATTCATGCCAAGGCGGAAGCCTGGAACATGCTGCGCACCCAGGATTACCCGGAAGAGAAGCGCCTTTTCCTCCTGCAACTGATGGATTCCTTTCATCTGAGCTACCCGCTCGATGTCGAAGGCACGCAACATCTCGTGCCCGGCCTGCTGCCGCTCGAACCGCCGCCCGGCGCGGTGGAGCCCGCCGACGCGGATCGCACCCGCCTGCGCTACGAATTCGAGGTCGTTCCCGCCCCGCTCCTGCTTTGGTTCATCGCCCGCACCTTTTCGCTTATTCCGGACCGCTTGCATTGGCGGCGCGGCGCCATCCTCCGCTTTGGCGCGGCCCACGCGTGCGTCAGCGCCACGCCGGACGAGCGCTATCTTTATCTCACCGCCGCCGGGCCGGAGCGCGAGCGCCACCGCCTGCTCTCCATCGCCCGCGGCACGTTGCAAAGCCTCTTCGCGGAGTATCGCGGCCTCCGCCCCATCGAACAGTGGGAACATCGCGGCCAATGGGTGCCCCGCGAATTTCTCGAAGAGTTTGGCCTGCTCCCTCGTGCTTCCGCCGGAGCGACGCGGCGGCTGGCCCTCGAAACCCGCGCGGAAGGAGACGCATGATCGAATCGCTCCCCCCGGCCTCCTCCCTGCCTCCGGCCAGCTCCGGCCGCACCATCACGCTCTTTCTCAGCTACTCCCATCTCGACCGCGTCTGGATGCAGCGCCTCGATCCGCTCCTCCGCGGCTGGGAATGGGACGATCGCGGGCGCGGCCTCGAAGGCTTGCAAAGCCTGCATTCCTGGCACGACAAGGAGCTGCAGGCCGGCCATCCCTTCGACTCGGAAATCCGCCAGGCGCTCGACACGATGAACATCTTCGTCCCCCTCGTGAGCATGCAGTTCTTCGCCTCGTGGTACGTCATGAACGTCGAGCTGCCCAGGGCCATGGAGCGTTACGACCGCCGCGAAATCCTGGTCGTGCCGATCCTGCTCGAGGACGTCAATCTCGGCCGCCGCAGCGCCTTTCTCGGCCAGTTCCAGCCTCTCCCCGCCTGGAGCAAGCCGTGGAACGGCTTCGGCAAATATGCCCGCGCCCTCCGCCTGATCGACGATGGCTTGTGGACGGCCATCGAACGCGCCACCGCTCCGTGAGCCGATTTCACGTTTTTGCGGTTGTCAAGGGCTCAAAATATTTATTTTGCCAGGACAGTATTTGGCAGACCCCCTCCCGCATGATGGACGGCGTGAACGAGACATTTTCTCTTCGCCGGAGCGGGAGCAGGGTTCAAAGACGATTGACCCTGCCGGACCCCTCTGCCACCCTGAATCCATACTGAAGCAACGTTATGCCTCCGAAATCGACCACTGCCGAAAAGCCCGAAAAAGCCGAAAAGCCGGATAGACCCGCTCCGGAAGTGCGGCCGACCGACGCCGCCAAGCTCTCGCCCGCCCGCCAGCGCGATCTCGACGCGGCCATCTCCACCATCACGAAGAACTACGGCGAAGGCAGCATCATGCGCCTCGGCGATTCGTACAAAGTAAAGATCGACGTCATTCCCACCGGCTCCATGGCCGTCGATCTCGCCTTGGGCGTGGGCGGCGTCCCGCGCGGCCGCGTCGTGGAAATCTACGGGCCCGAATCCTCCGGCAAGACGACGCTGATGCTCCACATCATCGCCAACGCCCAGCGCGCCGGCGGCCTCGCGGCGTTTATCGACGCCGAGCATGCCCTCGATCCCGCCTACGCCCGCAAGCTGGGAGTGAACCTCGACGATCTGCTGGTCTCCCAGCCCGACAGCGGCGAGGAAGCCCTCACGATTTGCGACACCCTGGCTCGCTCCAACGCGCTCGATGTCATCGTCATCGACTCCGTGGCCGCGCTGGTTCCCAAGGCCGAACTCGAAGGCGAGATGGGCATGGCCACGATGGGCATGCAGGCCCGCCTCATGAGCCAGGCGCTCCGCAAACTGACCGGCGTGCTGAGCAAGGCCAAAACCACCTGCCTCTTCACGAACCAGATCCGCGAAAAGGTCGGCATCATGTTCGGCAATCCCGAAACCACCCCAGGCGGCAAGGCCCTCAAATTCTACGCCAGCGTGCGCATCGATATCCGACGCAAGGACACCATCAAGGACGCCACTGGCGCTGCCATCGGCAACCACGTCAAGGTCAAGATCGTCAAAAACAAAGTCGCGCCCCCGTTTGCCGAGGCCGAATTCGATATCTTCTACAATCAAGGCATTGATCGCCTGGGCAGCATTCTGGATGTCGGCCTTTCGCAGGGAGTCGTCGAGAAGCGCGGGGCCTGGCTTCAGTTCAACGGCGAGCTGGTCGGCCAGGGTCGGGATGCGGCCCGGCAGGCTCTTCTCGAGAAACCGGAGCTGGCCCAGAAAATCGTGGCCGCCATTCACGAAAAGCGGGATGCGGCCCCGGCGGCGGCCTGAGGAACCAGCCGCAGCGGTTGGGTTTGGGCGCAAAAACCTTGCGCCCGAACCGCCCATTCGCCACTTTGATCGGACCGAAAGCCGGAGCCGCGCGCTCCACGCCAACGATTAAATCTTATGCGAACTGGAATTCTTGCCACGACCCTCGGTTTATCCATTTTTCTGACCGGCTGTTGCTGCACCGATCACTCGAAATCGTCCAAATCCCAGGCGAAATCCGCCCCGAGCGCCGTGGCTGTGCTCAGCCCAGCCGCGGGCAAGCCGGTGGCCGGCAAGGTCACCTTCACCTCCCAACCCGGCGGCATTCGCGTGGTGGCGGATCTCGCCGGCCTGACGCCCGGCCTCCACGGATTCCACATTCACGAGAAGGGCGATTGCTCGGCGGGCGATTTCACTTCCGCCGGCGGCCATTTCAACCCGCTCGGGGCCAAGCACGGAGCTCCCACCGATGCCGAACGCCACGTCGGCGATTTCGGCAATATCGAAGCGGATGCCTCGGGCCGGGCCCGTCTCGACCAGGTGTTTTCCTGGCTCACCTTCACCGGCACGAATTCCATTCTGGGCCGCGCGGTCATCGTCCACGACAAGCCGGACGACTTGAAGACGCAGCCTACGGGCAACGCCGGTGGACGCATCGCCTGCGGTGTCATCCAGTCGGTGCCTTGACCGCACGCTGGCGTGGCCGACGTCACGCCACCGCAAGGATTTCGAAGGGGACGGGCAAGTCCCGGACCCTTGAGCGCCTGCTGCCGGGAGGAAAGAACCCCTATTCCGCCATCTCGCTGGCGGGACACGCCGCTTCGGTCGGCGCCGACCCGCTCCCAGTGGCGGGCCCCCGCTTCACCCAAACCATCAGGATGCTGATGTCGGCAGGGGAGACTCCCGAGATGCGCGAGGCCTGGCCGAGCGTTTGGGGGCGAATCTCGATCAGTTTTTGCCGCGCTTCTTTCCGCAGGCTGGGCACGGTTTGATAGTCCAGCCAGTGAGGGATCTGCTTGTCTTCCATCGCCTTGAATTTGGCGATGTCCTGCTCCTGACGATCAACATATCCAGAATATTTTATGTTGAATTCGACTTGTTCTATCACTTCTATAGGCAAGGAATGATCGGCTCCGTTTAGTGCATAATAGGCGATTTCTGGGCGTTTTAGAAGTTGCGTTAACGTTACCTGACCGTCGCGAGTCCTATCTAAGCGCGCCATTTCCTGAGTTATCTTGGCATGTTTCTCAAGATATCGCTCGTAGTTTCGCTTGGGCAGGAGGCCGACATCGTAACCGATCTTGGAAAGCCGCATGTCCGCATTGTCCTGGCGCAGGATCAGCCGGTATTCCGCTCGCGACGTGAACATGCGGTAGGGCTCGACCGTGCCCTTTGTCACCAAGTCATCGATCAACACTCCGATATACGCTTGGTCCCGCCGCAGCACCACCGGATCCCGACCCTGCACTCGGCGCGCCGCGTTGATTCCCGCCATCAGCCCCTGGGCTCCCGCCTCCTCATATCCCGAGGTGCCATTGATCTGTCCCGCGCAGAATAGATTCTCGCACACCTTCGTCTCGAGCCACGGATGCAACTGGGTCGGCGGGGCGAAGTCGTATTCCACGGCGTAGGCCGGTCGCAGAATCTCCGCCTGCTCGCACCCGACGATCGTTCGCACGAGATCGTGCTGTACTTCCACCGGCAGGCAGGTCGAAAAGCCGTTCACGTAGATTTCTTCGGTCGATATCCCCTCGGGTTCGAGAAAGATTTGGTGGGTCGGTTTCTCGGGGAACTTAACGATCTTGTCCTCGATCGATGGGCAGTAGCGTGGGCCGACCCCTTCGATCACCCCGGAATACATTGGAGATTTGTGGAGATTCTCCCGGATGATCTTCGCGGTGGCTTCGGTGGTCTGGGTGATGAAGCAAGGCATTTGTCCCCCAATCCGGTCCAGGATCGACCCCGGGGGATATTTCCCGCCGGAATGCCCGAGATCCATCGGGTTCACGCCGGAATGCTCCATGTGGAACAAATCGTCCTTCCAATAGGTGAAGTAGGGCACCGGCTCGTCCCCGGGTTGCACATCGGTCCGTGAGAAGTCGATGGTGCGGCGGTTCAACCGCGGCGGGGTCCCGGTCTTTAATCGACCGAGCTCCAACCCCACTTCTTTCAGGGATTCGGACAAGCTCTGCGCGGCAGCTTCGCCAGCTCTGCCGCCGGTTTGCTGGGCCGATCCAATATGCATCAACCCGCGGAGAAATGTGCCCGTGGTCACCACCACCGTGCGGGCCCGGTATTCGACTCCCAAGGTGGTCGCCACGCCGGTAATTTTTCCGCCTTCGTGCAGCAGTCGGGCCGCCTGACCTTGCTTCACGTCCAGATTCTCCTGCCGCTCGCAAATCCACTTGAGCCGGAACTGATACGCCTTTTTGTCGCATTGGGCTCTCGGCGCACGGACGGACGGGCCCTTCGCCATGTTTAACATCCTGAATTGGAGGCCGGTCATGTCGGTCGCCTTCCCCATCTCCCCACCCAAGGCGTCGATCTCACGCGCCAGGTGTCCCTTGGCCAAGCCGCCGATGGCCGGATTGCAGGACATCTGGCCGATGGTATCAAGATTGATCGAGAGGAGCAGCGTCTGAACCCCCATGCGCGCCGCAGCCAAGGCGGCTTCGACCCCGGCGTGCCCGGCCCCGCACACGATGACGTCGTACTGCTTTGGATACACGAACATGAAGCAGTCAATATGAGACAGCAACTCCCGGAAGTCCAATGCTCGACCGAAGCCCGGAGGCGTTCACTGACGGGCGCTTCGCTGAATCAAAGATTTGCTCCATGTGGAGCAAATCCTACCGCAAGACCGGCGGCGCATTCCGCGCGGCGAAGCTGGGAACCGCCAACACATAGTCGGATGACTGCCCATACCGCTCCGCCATGAGGAGACGGAACTGCTTCACGGCCTTGCGCCGGCAAACCACATACAGGACGCATAACGTCAGAAGCACCGGCACACACGAGACAAAATACGGAAGAACCACGCACAAGCCGAACGTCGCCAGAAAAGCCCGATTCGGCGTCCGGCATTTCAAAGCCATCCAAATCCCTGCATAGACCACCGTCGCGCAGGTCACGATGAAAGCGATCGGATACTGCGCCAGGAAAATGGTTCCGAGCGACGCGAGCTTTGTCCGAACGATAAAGAACGCCAGCACATAGAAACAGCCTGCCGCCAGGAAAATGAAGGGAGCCCCGAACATCTTCCACAGCGCGGCTTTCTGCCCCGCGATGATCTCCTCCACCGTCATCGGTGTCGAAAGCACCAGCTCCAGCGCTCCGCTTCGCTTGCTCTCGGCCAGGGCCACCGTCGCTTGCGATGACAAATATAATACGAAGAAAATCGAAGCCAGAACGAGGTAAACGATGTCCATCTCGATCGGTGATGGGTGCAACCACGAACCCGAGATAAAGATTCGGCAAACGAGATAAAAGGCGGTCCCCAGCCAAAAAATGGACTGGAAGAATGCGCTGTCTCGCGGGTGCCAGGCCACCCAGAGAAACGGATTTCGATCCAGCAAGGCCGCGCGGGTTCCCGGCCATTGCACCCCGCGATGCCGAACGGCTTCCACCGTCACTGTCGCCATGTCGCGCCAGACCCGCTTCAACCACCCGCCCGCTGCCAGCATCGCCAGCCACGATAGGCCCTGCAACATCGCGATGCTCCACCAATAATCCTGAGGAGATCGCCCATACCTCGCATCGAAGCTTTCGAGGTAAGCGGTCAACGGGCTGAGGGCCTTGAGCCACGCGACGTTGGCCGCCGGGTCGGTCTCCGCCCAGATCATGGCTCCCATCATCGGGATAATGGTAAGCCCGGCCAAGATGCCGAAGGTCAATCCAAGGCTCCGCGTTCGTGTGAAAGTCGAGACGAGTATCCCAACACTCAGCGAGAAGGTAAGAACGCTGACCAAGCCGAGGAACATCCTCCAGAACTCTCCGGGCATCACGCCGCCGACCAGAAGCGTCGTGGCTAGAATCGGTGCGAATACCAGCAACCCGCTGAGCGATCTCAACAGGGCCCCTGCGAGCTTTCCGAATACGATGTCCAAACCGCCCAGCTCGGTAAGGAACAAGAAGCCCAGCGTCCCTTCCCGCTTTTCCTCGCTGATGCAGTCCGCCGTCTTTCGGATGCCCTCGATCACGCAGAACCACCATGCGAGCAAGGCCATGCTGCTAAAAATCCCCGCGCCGCCGCCTCCACCCCCACGGCCGATTAGCGTCCAGCTTACCATGCCGCCTACCACCAGGACGGACAGCAGCCCAAACGATAACCGTCGGCGATAGAGTTTGGGATTTCGAGCCGCTACCCGAAGCTCGCGTTGCACAATGGGCAGCATAATGGAAAATCCAACGGCCAGCGGCTTCCGACGATGCCTGCGCAGCTATGACAGGCCACCAAGGACTTGGAGACTCAACCCGCTGTTCCGACGCAGCAATCAGACTGGAAACAGATCAAAACAAAAAAGGAACGTTCCCAGAACAAACTTTTCAGCAACGTCTATGTCACCTCAAACAAACCAACTCCCCTATCCCTCATTACGTCATTCGCATCGGCATCAGGACGTACAAGAACGGACCATTGATCTTGATCAAGCCTGGGCTGAGTTCATCGATCAACTCCAGATAAATCTCATCATTGTCCACCGCGCGCAACGGATCCTTCGCATAACCCGGATTGAACGCGATCGCCAGGTCCGGCCCTTGGTAATTAATCGCAATGACCTCCCGCGATTCGCCTATGTCCGGGGTGTTCGCCGTAATCTCCAGCCGGTTCTTGGTGAAGGATAGTTTCACCGAGTTCGATTTATCGCTGGTCATCATTTCGGCTCGGTGTAAAGCCTGCAAAAGCTCCTCCCGCACCAACGTGATTCGTTCCTTCGTCTCGTTCGGAATCACCTGCCGATAGTTGGGGTAATTGCCCTCGATCAGTTTCGAGATGAGCACTGTCTCCAGCCCGTTCCCCTGCTGCAGGGTGAAGGATACCTGGTTCTGCGTGTATCGAATCTCTGCGTCGTTCTGCGTCCCCAGCAACCGGGTGAGTTCCCCGATGGCTTTGCTCGGCACGATGAATTCCCCTTGGCTGCTGGCTGGAATGTCCACATCCTCCTCGGCCAAAGCCAGCCGACGCCCATCCGTCGCCACCATGGTCAACGTATGCTCCTTCAGACTGAAGAAAATGCCATTTAAGACAAAACGGCTTTCATCATTTGAAATCGCTATGGATGTCTTTCTGAGAAGACTTTTAAGCTTTTCTTGTGTAATCGATACCCGCCGACTCTCCGTAAAGGTCGGAATGCTGGGAAATTCCTCAGCCGCAACTCCATGAATTTTATAGAAAGACGATCCGGCGACAATCCGAACGTGATTCTTCTCGTCCACCTCCAGCTCGATTTGCGGCGCTGGGAGCTCCCGGACGATGGCAAAGAGTTTCTTGGCCGGCAGCGTCACGCCTCCCGGTTGCTCCACCGTTGCCGGGACCGCGGTGGAAATCGAAACATCGAGATCGGTCGCCGTCAGGTCCAAACGTTCTCCCTGCGCGCGGAGCAGAACGTTCGAGAGCACCGGCAGGGTGGTGCGGGTGCTCACGATATTTTGCACGGCCTGCAACCCCGCAATGAGTTGCTCCTTGCTGATGGTGAATTTCATCGCTCCGTTAGTAATTCTGAGTTTCGAAAGACAAAACCAGTATTATTAAGGGCTGTGAATAAGGCGCGGAACCGGCAGTGTCAAGGACAGGCCAAGCACTTGCGTGATATTTTGCCTGTGAACAACTCAGCGTGTTCGGAGCAGACGCCCGGAGTAATTTCGAATGGTCCACAATGTCCCGGCCTTATTCACGGGATTCCAGCCGGGCGCGCCTGCTTTATTGGGAGCCCCTCTCGGATTTCGTGGCAGGATTTCGTTTGAAAAGCGGGGGGCTTCGGCGTACCTGTTGGCGTTTAGATAGATGAGTATCGAGAGTACGACAGTGGAAAAGATCGAACGGCGGCCCGACGGTTTGCCGCCGAAGCAGGGTCTTTACGATCCGCAGTTCGAGCACGACTCCTGCGGCGTGGGCTTTGTCGTCAATATCAAGGGACGCAAGTCCCACGAAATCGTCCGCCAGGCCCTCACGATTCTCTTGAACCTGCGCCATCGCGGCGCGTGCGGCTGCGAAGTGAACACCGGCGACGGGGCCGGCATTCTTCTGCAGATGCCGGATGCCTTCTTCCGCAAGGAGACCGCGAAACTCGGCTTTCAACTGCCTGCGTTCGGTTCCTACGGCGTCGGGATGCTCTTCATGAGCCGCGATGCCGCGGACCGCGCGAAGTGCGCGGCCGCCATCGAGCGGATCGTCCGCGAGGAAGGCCAGACCGTTCTCGGCTGGCGCGACGTGCCGACGCGCGATGCCACGCTCGGCAACGGTTCAAGGGATTGTCAGCCGTTCGTGCGGCAGATCTTCGTGCAGCGGAGCGCGTCCATCACAGATGCCCTGGCCTTCGAACGAAAACTGTACGTGATTCGGGCGCGGGCGGAACATGAGTTGCGGTCGGCTTGCCCGGGCTTTTACGTCCCGTCCTTTTCGCATCGCACCATCATTTACAAAGGCATGCTCAACTCCGAGCAGGTCGACGAGTATTATCCCGATCTCGCCGATACCTCGGTGGAAAGCGCTCTGGCGTTGGTGCATTCGCGCTTCAGCACGAACACCTTCCCGAGCTGGCACCGGTCGCATCCGTATCGCTTTATCGCCCATAACGGCGAAATCAACACGCTGCGCGGCAACATCAATTGGATGCACGCGCGCGAATCGCTCTTCCAATCCGATCTTTTCGGCGACGACATCAAAAAGCTCCTGCCGATCATCGACACGAGCGGCAGCGATTCCGCGATGTTCGATAACTGCTTCGAATTGCTCGTCTTGACCGGCCGCCCGCTCGCGCACGCCGTGATGATGATGATCCCCGAGCCGTGGTCCAATCACGAGACCATGAGCCCGGAACGCAAAGCCTTCTACGAGTATCATAGCTGCCTGATGGAACCGTGGGATGGGCCGGCCTCCATCGCTTTTACGGACGGCACCTCCATCGGTGCGGTGCTGGATCGCAACGGCCTGCGCCCCTCGCGCTACTACGTCACCAAAGACGACCTCGTCATCATGGCGTCCGAGGTCGGCGTGCTGGAAGTCGCGCCGGAGCGTGTCCTCCGCAAGGGCCGCCTCCAGCCGGGCCGCATGTTCCTCGTCGATACCGCGGCGGGCCGCATTATCTCGGACGAGGAGGTCAAGGAGAAGATCGTCAACGAGCATCCGTACGGCGAATGGCTCGACAAGCACATGCTCGAGCTCGGCAAACTCCCGGATACTTCCGAATTGCCCGAACCCAGCCACGATACGGTGCTCCAGCGCCAGCAGGCCTTCGGCTATACGTTCGAGGACTTGCGGCTCATCATGTCGCCCATGGCCCAAACCGGCGTCGAGGCGGTAGGCTCGATGGGCACCGACACGCCGCTCGCGGTTCTGTCGGACAAGCCGCAACTGCTCTACAACTACTTCAAGCAGTTGTTCGCGCAGGTCACGAATCCGCCCATCGATTGCATCCGCGAGGAGATTGTCACCTCGGCGGAAACGACCATCGGTTCCGAAGGCAACCTGCTCAAGGCCACGCCCGAAAGCTGCCGCCTGCTCGAACTCAAGAATCCCATCCTCACCAACGAGGAATTCGCCAAGATCCGCCATATCAAGCAGCCCGGCTTCAAGTCGGTCACGCTCCCCATCCTGTTCAAGGCGGCGGAAGGCGCGGCCGGTCTGGAGCGCGCGCTGCAGGATATCTTCACGAAAGCCAGCCAGGCGATTAAGGACGGCTGCAACATCCTGATCCTGTCCGACCGCGGGCTCGACAAGGAGAACGCGCCCATCCCGGCGTTGCTCGCGGTGTCGAGCGTGCATCATCATCTCATCCGCGAAGGCACGCGCACGCAGGTCGGCCTCGTCCTCGAAAGCGGCGAGCCGCGCGAAGTGCATCATTTCTCGCTGCTCATCGGCTACGGCGCGGGTGCGATCAATCCGTACCTGGCGTTCGAAACGCTGGACGACATGATCCACCAGGGCCTGTTGAAGGACATCAAGCACAAGGAAGCGTGCAAGAACTTCGTGAAGGCCGCCGTGAAGGGCGTCGTCAAGGTCATCTCCAAGATGGGCATCTCGACCATCCAGAGCTACCGGGGCGCGCAGATTTTCGAAGCGATCGGCCTCAACCAATCGCTCGTCAGCAGGTACTTCACCTGGACGCCCTCGCGCGTCGAAGGGATCGGCCTCGAGGAGCTGACCGAGGAAGTGCTGACCCGGCACCGGCATGCGTTCCCCGACCGCCAGGTCAATGGCCATACGCTTGAGGTCGGTGGCCAGTACCAATGGCGGGCCGAAGGCGAGTTCCATCTCTTCAACCCGCAAACGGTGCATAAGCTTCAGCGCGCCGTCCGCAATAACGAATACAAGACCTTCAAGGAGTACTCGCAGCTCGTGGACGACCAGTCGAAGCGGCATTGCACGCTCCGTGGCCTGCTGGACATCAAATTCCCGGCGAACCCGATCCCCATCGAGGAGGTCGAGTCGGTCGAGGCGATCGTCAAGCGGTTCAAGACCGGCGCGATGTCCTACGGTTCGATCAGCCGCGAAGCGCACGAAAGCCTCGCCATCGCGATGAACCGCATCGGCGGCAAGAGCAACACCGGCGAAGGGGGCGAGGACCCGGCGCGCTACACACCCGATGCCAACGGCGATTCGCGGAACAGCGCCATCAAGCAGGTCGCTTCCGGCCGCTTCGGCGTCACCAGCGAATATCTCGTCAATGCGCGCGAGTTGCAGATCAAAATGGCCCAGGGTGCCAAGCCCGGCGAAGGCGGCCAGCTCCCCGGCGGCAAGGTCTATCCGTGGGTCGCCAAGACCCGG
>CAYZKY010000174.1:0-12240 GCA_964478815.1 uncultured Verrucomicrobiota bacterium | reverse complement strand
GCGGGTGGGATCGAAACGGACGGTCATCTTCTTCCGGGTAGTGACGGACGTCTCGGCTGTCGCGGCGGCCCCGCCTCGTTCAGCGATTCCCCACCCTGGGCTCCGCGTCCGTTGGGAGCGGCCATCATCTTGCGTTTGACATCTGCCTGAACGACTCGAAAGTTAATCGTCGTACACAAGGACGTTTCAGCCGACGACGCGGCTGTTTTTACCATGAAAAAGCTATCAATTGCTGTGGCTGCTCTCGTAGCGCCGTTTATCCAGGCCCAGACTCAAGTGGACTTGAGCTCGGCCTTCAATGCAGATGTGTTCCTCGAAACGGGAGGCGCCGGGCTCGGAGCCGCCCTGGATGCGGAAGGCCGCCGCATCGATGCGGGCACTTTGCCAGCGGGGTTCGTCGATGGTTCGACGGTTACTTCGACCAACGGCCGGGCCAGTTTTCGCTTCGGCACCCTCAAGGCCCAGTCCAACGACGCGGTCCGCCTCGCCGGCCAAAGCCTCGATGTGACGGACGCCCGTTATTCCTCCGCGGATCTCGCGTTGTTATCCGCTCCCGGAGCCTTCGCGAATCCGTTCACTATGATTGATTTCATCTACGCGGACGGAACCACGAATTCCGTTCGCCTCGGCCCGGTGGCAGGCTGGTTTAGCAGCCCCACCGTTTACGACAACGCGCTCTTCCGCTACACCGACCAAAGCGGCGTCACGACGCATGTCGCCTTTGCCACCAACGGCGAGGACGACGTGGATTATCTCCAGCAAGCCGCCGGAAATGCGCTCAGCGGGGGCTGGCGTTTCGCCGACGGCAACGGCTATTACCTGTATCGTCTCGATACCACCGGCCTCACGACCGGCAAGCTGGGGCTCACCATCGGCAATAATTTCGTGATTTCCGTCGCCACAACGTACAACGATCCCACCGTCTCGACCACGGAGGGGTATACCCAGCTCGCCAGCTCGATGGAGATCTACAATGGCACCGATCATCACGCGCTCGGAAATTTGAAGGAGTATGAGTTCGACGTGAGCCCATTCCTCGCGGCTGGCACCGGTGAACTCTACATTCTCCTCACGGATGGAAGCACCAGCGACGGCTGGGGGCCCTTCGTGCAGCAGATTCGTCTCTTCGAAGGGACCGCGATCAACTTCGAAGAACGGTTTAAACCGGCGATCGATACCTCGGATGCCACGGTCTACGCCAACTTCCAAATCGCCTCGGACGAGGAAGCGCCGTTCCTCTACGACAACAGCGGTTCCGGGCCGAGCAATCGCGGCCATCGTTTCGCGGATGGCAGCGGCTCGCTCACCTATCGATTTAACCTGCCGGACGATGTGAGCGACGCGAAGATGACCGTCGATATGGAGAACAACTTTGTGGTGTCCCTCGCCGGTCCGTCCTCGGGAACAAGTTTCGCGAAATTCACCGCGAATACGCCGACCGAGCCGGTTTACCTGGTGGAATCGCCCGGCACCGCGACGCAACCCAACGCTCGTTTCGCCGACGGCACGGCTCAGATGACGTACGAGTTTAACCTGCCGGACAATGCCACAACGGCCTTCGCGCGTGTCCAGGTCGGCAACCAATTCGTCATTGCCGCGGCCGCGGGCGCTGACGGCGAATACACCGTGCTCAAGGATTATGTCGCCGAGACCGGCAACGAAATTCGGGATAACTCGAATTTCGATTTCTACACGCTCGATCTCTCCGCCTTCCTGGCGAACAATCCCTCCAAGGTCGTGCGCATCCGTCTCACCGACGGCCAGCCCGCCGATGGGTGGGGGCCATATCTCCGCGGCATCGAGATCGTGGATAGCGAAACCGCCGGGGCGCTGAATTACACCGAGGTTCTGAATTCGCAGACCCTGTTCGGCGAGGATTTCCACAACGAGGCCAATCGCAATTACTACACGATCGATCTGAGCGCTGTTCTGGCGAACAACAATCCAGGCCGCGAGGTCAACATCCGCTTTACCGACGGATCCACGGGCGACGGCTGGGGTCCCAGCCTCTACTGGATGTCGGTCTATCGCGGTGACATTGAGATCCATACGGACTCGCTGGTCTTCCCCTCGTTGAAGACCACACTTGGCGACCCGGCTTTCCGCCCTGTCGGGCTGATCGCCCGGAACTATCCGCTCGACCCGGCGAAGACGCTGGCGTCGATCAAACTGCCGGTGCCGCCGGCCGGCCAAACATCCCAGGTCTACCTGCTGGCCGCGACGTTGAACCCCGCCACGAGCGTGAACCAGCCTGAATTGGTCATTGCGAGCCTGGACGCCGATACGCTGCGCGTTTCCTGGCCCGTAACGGAAGGATTCCGGCTGCAATTCACGTCTTCTCTTGGCGCTGGCGCGGTCTGGACAGACGTCAATGCCGCGGTCCAAAGCAACGGCGGATCAGCCTCCGTCGAGGTGGACATCACGGGTCAGAACGGATTCTACCGTCTGATCAAGTAACGTATTTCACGGTCGCGATCGAACGGACGGAGGGCACCCTCCGTCCGTTTTCCTTGGCCTGCGGAAGGCGCTCTCTCGCTCCCTGGTCGGCGGGGGCGAGAGAAGCTCGGAATCGGGCCAGATGATGGCAGCACAAAGAGTTTCCGCAGGACGACCAGTTCCCGCTGTGAGGAAGGGAAAGCCGGTAAAAACGAGAAGAGTTCGAAATGGTGCCCCGGCACGGACTCGAACCGTGAACCAATTGATTAAGAGTCAACTGCTCTACCAATTGAGCTACCGAGGCAACCGGACGACTATCTTACGAAGCCGAAGCCGTTTTGCAAGTTGCCGGGCAAGGTTTTTTCCGGAACGAGGCGCGCCTCGCCCGCGGTCGTTGCGGTCCGGGAGGATGTGCTGAAGTGGCGGCGGCACGAAATCTGGAACGCGGATTGCTTTTTGAAAGATCGGTGTTTGAATGAATTTCGCATTGCATGACGAAGCCTCTTGCGTTGGTCTTTTACGAACGCCTGCTGCCGGGAAGCCAATTGGTGAACCGGTTGCAGGATCTGGGTTATCGCGTGGAGGTGGTGGAACGGCTGGCGGAGTTGCTGGCCGCGGCGCGAAAGCATCGGCCGATCGTGCTGCTGGCCGATCTGGTGGGGAAGGCGGGCGGGATCATCCCGGCCATCCGCGAGCTGCGCGAAGATTCCGAGACCTCCCATCTGCCGGTGATCGGCTACGCGGATTTGGGAAACAAGCATTTGCAGGATGAAGCGATGGGCGCGGGGGCGACCCTGGTGGCCGTGGACGACGCGTTGCTGCCGCAGCTTCCGCATTTGCTGGAACATGCACTGATGGTGGAATAGACGTAATTTATGGTTCCCGTGGTGAAATTGACGCGAGGCATCCATGTGATGCACTTGTTTTACCGGATCGACCGCTCCCGCTGGCCGGAACGGCAGGAGGCTTCCCAAGCCGCCCGGACGGCGCTGGAATCGCTGCTGGCGCAGCATCGCGCACCCTCGCATCCGCGCATCGTGCCGTTTGTAAACGTCGGCGGGAAAGCCGACCTGGTCTTCATGCTCTACGCGGCGGAACTGGCACAGCTCGGGCGGATGCACCGCGCGCTGGAACGGTGTTTCCCGGCCGGCACGTTGCAGACGGTCTATAGCTACCTGAGCGTGACGGAATTGCCGGATTACGTGACGACGGAGGAGGAGATGGTGCGGGGGCTTTTGGAAGAGGGGTTGAAGCCCGGCACGGACGCGTACCAGGCGCGCTTCGACGCCGCCAAAAAGCGCCAGGCGGAGTACGAGCAGTACCGGCTGTATCCCGAATTGCCGGATTGGGAAGTGATGGGTTTTTATCCGATGAGCAAACGCCGGGCAGGCGGCGACAATTGGTACATGCTCGATTTCGAGGCCCGTAAAAAGCTGATGGGCGGGCATGCGCGGGTCGGGCGCAAATTCGCGGGGAGAGTGAGCCAGTTGATCACCGGCTCGACCGGGGTCGACGATTGGGAATGGGGCGTCACTCTCATGGCGCATCAGGTGGATTCCTTGAAAGAGATTGTCTACGAAATGCGGTTCGACGAAGTGAGCGCGCGCTACGGGGAGTTCGGCACGTTTTACATCAACCTGCGGCTGGATCCGGCGGATCTTTGGGAGCATCTGGGCCTGTAGCGCCTTCGCCGCGTGGAACTTTCGCTCGCCAGCAAAACGATTCTCATCGTCGGCGGCACCGGCGGGTTGGGGTTATCGGCCGCGCGCGCGTTCATCGGCGCGGGAGCCCGCGTATTTCTCGTGGGCCGGAGCGAAGGCAAGCTGGCCGAAGCGGTGGCCCAACTCGGCCCGGCGGCGTGCGGTGGCGCAGGCGATGCGGCGGACCCGGCGGCGATGGAATCGGCGTTCGAGAAGGCCCTCCATAACTTCGGCGCGTTGGATGGCTTCTACCATGTGGCGGGTGGCAGCGGTCGAAGGCACGGGGACGGCCCTTTGCATGAACTGACGGCCGAGGGGATCGATTACACCCTCGGCCAAAATTTGAAATCCGTCCTCCACTCGAACCGCCTGGCGGCCGCCTACTTCGTCCGCACCGGTCGCACCGGCGCCGTGGTGAATATGGCATCCGTGCTCGGATATTCGCCCGCGCCCCGGCATTTCGCCACGCACGCCTACGCGGCCTGCAAGGCCGGGATTATCGGCCTGACCCGCGCAGCCGCCGCACTTTACGCACCGCAGGGCATCCGCTTCAATGTGGTGGCTCCGGGGCTGGTCGATACCCCCATGGCCCAGCGGGCCATGCACAACGAGGAAATCCTCCGCTACCTCCGCACGAAGCAGCCGCTGGATGGCGGGCGCGCGGGCGTTCCGGAGGATCTGGACGCCGCCGCGGTCTGGCTCATGAGCGACGCCGCGCGGTTCGTCACGGGACAGGTGATCGGCATCGACGGCGGGTGGTCCGTCTCGGAAGGGCAGTACGCATGAGCTACGCGGTCGGCATCGATCTGGGCGGCACCAGCGTGAAATCCGCGGCGGTGACGCGCGACGGCACGGTGCTGGCCCGCGCCACGGCGGAATTCGACGCCCGCGAACCGCTCGAGTGGGCCGAGAAAGTGCGGGAAACCGCCGCCGAATTGCAGCGGGCGCAGGGCGCCCCCGCCGCGGTCCTCGGTCTGTCGGCGCCCGGGCTGGCCGCCGCGAACGGACGTGCGATCGCGCACATGCCGGGACGGCTCGAAGGCTTGGAGAATTTCGATTGGACCGAGTTTCTCGGTGCCGCCGTTCCGATCCCCGTGTTGAACGACGCGCATGCCGCGCTGCTTGGCGAGGCGTGGATCGGCGCGGCCCGGAACTGCCGGAATGTCATCATGCTCACGCTCGGCACGGGCGTCGGCGGGGCGGCGATGGTGGACGGGCGGCTGCTGGAAGGCGAAATTCGGCGGGCGGGACATCTTGGGCACAACTGCCTGAACCCGGACGGCCCGCGCGATGCGACCGGCATCCCCGGCAGCCTCGAATGGGCCATCGGCAACGCGACGATCGGCGCCCGCACCCAGGGACGCTTCGCGACCACGCACGATCTGATCCGCGCCTGCGAGCGGGAGGAGGAGCTGGCCACGAAGTACTGGCTGCTTTCGGTGCAGGCTCTGGCTTGCAGCATTGCCGCGTATGTCAATATTCTCGATCCAGCCAAAGTGATCGTCGGCGGCGGGATCGCGCGCGCGGGGCGAACCCTGTTCGAACCGCTCGAGAAATTCCTGCGCCCGATGGAATGGCAGCCCGGCGGCCACACGGTGGAAATCGTACCGGCCGAACTGGGCGAACATGCCGGCGCGATCGGCGCGGCGCGGCGCGGATGGGAGCGGCTGGCCGAACGGCCGGAGGCAACGCCATGAGCCCGAACCGGCTGCCCATCGCGCGATCCGGCGGTTTGTGGTAGGTTGAGATCGAATTAGACCGAAATGTCCGAGCATCCTGAAAATGCCCCCCATACATTCGCATGCCTGATCGTGGAAGACGAGGCGGGTTATGCCTCTTTGTTAAGCAAAGTCGTTCGCGCCGGCGGCGGCACCGTCACTCATTGCGGCAGCCTGGCCGAAGCCCGGGCGGCCGTGGCGGGCCAGAGCTTCGATTTGCTGCTGCTCGACAACCATCTGCCCGACGGCACGATCTACGACTTTTTCGAGGAATTGACGCGCCGCCAGCCTGAAGCCATCGCGATCATGATCACCGGCCGGCCGGATCTCACCGAAGCCATTCGGCTGACCCGGAACGGGCTGTTCGACTACTTGACCAAGGCGATGGATGTGCAGGCCCTGGAGGCTTGCCTGCATCGCGCCCGGTTGCGGATGCGCAGCCGCGAGAGCCAGCGAATACCTGAGCTGGACTTCGCAGCTTCGCCCGCCATGCACCTCGTCCGCGAGCAACTGGAACAAGCTGCGCGCCATCCCGCGGCCACCGTCTTGCTGACGGGCGAGTCCGGCGTGGGCAAGGACCTGGCTTCCCGCGTGTTGCACCGGCTGACCTTTCAGGAACAGGCCGAACGAACCCCGTACGTCGCCATCAACTGCGCGGCGCTCCCGGCGGAAATGTTCGAAGCCGAACTCTTCGGGGCGGAACGGGGCGCGTACACCGGCGCTGACCGCCGACGGCCCGGCCTGGCCGCCTCGGCCCAGCAGGGCACGCTGTTTCTGGATGAGATCGCGGAAATTCCCATCGGTCTGCAGGCCAAGTTGTTGCGCTTTCTCGAAGAACGCGAGTTCCGCTCCCTGGGCAGCACCGAGACGCAGCGGTTTCGCGGCCGGGTGGTCGCGGCGACGAATCGGGATCTGCGCGCCGAAGTCGCGGCGGGACGGTTCCGCGAAGACCTGCTCTTCCGCGTCGAGGTCCTGTCGATCGCGGTGCCGCCGTTGCGCGAGCGCCGCTCGGAAATCCCCGGGCTCGCCGAGCAGGTCCTCGCCCAGGTGGCTGATCGGTACGGACGGGAAGCCCCGTTGCTCGACCCGCAGGATTTGGCAGCCCTGCGCCAGTACTCCTTTCCCGGAAATGTCCGCGAACTGCGGAACATCCTGGAGCGATCTTTGTTGCGGACGCCTCCATCCACCCGCTGGCTCGCGCTGGATCGAAGCTGGATGGGAATCGCTCCCGCGCCGGCCGCAACCCCCTCGGCTCCTTCCGCTCCGAAGCAACCCCTTGCAGCCGCACCGGCCCCCGATGCGCCATTGCCGCCGGATCGAGCGCACCTGACGCCTTTCGAGGAACAGGAATATCGTCTGGTGCGGACGGCGCTCGTCGAAGCGCGCGGCGGCATCCGGCGCGCGGCCGCCAAGCTGGGTCTTTCCCCCCAGGCCCTCCTCCGCCGCCTCGAAAAGTGGCCCGAGCTCCGGGTTTCGTGAATTACGGCGGGCGGACGGTCAACCCAAGTCGTTGGAGCGCAATCGATTATGCGCCTGAATGGCTCACGATCCACCCCGGAACGAGCCGGAAGGCCAGAAATCTGACTCGGTTTCGCCTGCCAAGACCCGCTGGGCTCATTTTTTCCGCGGGATTCCCCTTTACACACTTGGAGGCCCCCGCTAGTATAAGCGACTTGTTGCCGGGTTTGGACGACAGTATGGAAGCTAAAACGACCACGATTTCGAATTTCAAAGTGCATGAGCGGGACACAGGTTCCGCCGATGTGCAGATTGCATTGCTCACCCAGCGCATCAATCATTTGACCGAGCATCTGCAAAGTAACATGAAGGACCACAGCTCGCGCCGCGGGCTGTTGCAAATGGTCGGCCAGCGCCGCCGCCTGCTCGATTACTTGAACAAGACCGATCAGGGCCGCTACGCGGCAGTCACGCGCAAGCTGAAGCTGCGCAAGTAAGGATTTTTCCGGGAGGCTCTGGTGAGCCTTCCCCTCGTTCGAACGATTGTTTCCGAACGAGCTCGAAGCCGGGACACGCGAACCGGCTTCGAAAAGCAGTGGAGGTCGCGTGAAATAAAGACCCGCCCGCCACGGGTAATTTCATTCAGCACCACGGTTCGGTGCTCACTGAAGTTTCTCGGCGCGGGTGGGCATGTTCATTGGAAATATGCCAGATCAAGTTACGTTCCCGGTGGGAGCCGGGAATATCACCATAGAAACCGGTAAACTCGCCAAACAAGCCGACGGTGCCGTCACAGTCCGCCTCGGCGAAACCATCGTCCTCGTCGCCGCCGTGGCGGCCAGTTCGGCCAAGCCCGGACAGGAATTTTTCCCGCTCACCGTCGATTATCGCGAGCGCGCCGCCGCCGCCGGCCGGTTCCCGGGCGGTTACTTCAAGCGCGAAGGCCGTCCCACCGAAAAAGAAATTCTCACCTGCCGCGTCATCGACCGGCCGATCCGCCCGCTCTTCCCGCGAGGCTGGTACAACGAAGTCCAGGTGCAGTGCGTCCTGCTCAGCGCCGATGGCGAGAACGACCCCGATATCCTGAGCATCAACGGCGCTTCGGCGGCCCTCATGCTCAGCGACATCCCTTGGGATGGCCCCCTCGGGGCCGTCCGCGTGGGCCGGGTCGGCGGCGAATTCATCGCCAATCCCACCCATGCCCAGATGGCCGAGAGCGATCTCGACCTCGTTTATGTCGGCAACGATCGCGGCGAAGTCGTCATGTTCGAAGGGTCGGCCCAGGAAATCAGCGATGCGGATTTCGATGCTTCCCTGAAATTCGGCCAGACCGCGTGCGAGCCCATCATTCGCGCCCAGCACGAGCTCGTGAAACGCGCCGGCAAGGCGAAACGCCAGATCACCATCAACGTCGTCCCCGACGACATCCTCGCCGAGGCCAAGAAACTCGCGGGCGATCGCATGGTTCCCGCGCTGCTCACTCCGGGCAAACTCGCCCGCGAAGCCGCCGTCAAGGTGGTGACCGATGAAGTCGGCCTGAAGCTCGTCGAGAAGTTCGGCGAGGAGAAGGTTACCGAATTTGTGCGCAAGGATACCGCGTACTACCTTCAGAAAGAGGCCGTCCGCAAGCTGGTCATGAAAGAAAGCAAGCGCCTCGACGGTCGCGGCTTCGACCAGGTCCGCTCCATCGGCGGCGAAGTCGGCATTCTCCCGCGCGCCCACGGCTCCGCCTTGTTCTCCCGCGGCGAGACCCAGACCGTCAGCGTCATCACCCTCGGCACCACCGAAGACGCGCAGGAATTCGATTCCTACACCGGCGGCCAGAGCGAGAAGAAGTTCATCCTCCATTACAACTTCCCGAACTTCTCCGTCGGCGAAACCGGCCGCGGCGGCGGCCCCGGCCGCCGCGAGATCGGCCACGGCGCGCTCGCCGAGCGTTCCATCGCCTCGATGGTTCCGCTCAAGGAGTTTCCTTACGCCATTCGCGTGACCTCCGAAATCATGGAGTCCAATGGCTCGACCTCGATGGCCTCCGTGTGCGGCGGCAGCCTGGCCCTCATGGACGCGGGGGTTCCGATGAAAAAGCCGGTCGGCGGCATCTCCGTCGGCATTTGCACCACGTACAGCGATCCGAACACCATTTCGGAATACCGTCTCCTCACCGACATCATCGGCTGGGAAGACGCGTTCTGCGACATGGACTGCAAGATCGCCGGGACCGACACGGGCATCACCGGCTTCCAGCTCGATCTCAAGCTCCGCGGCCTGCCCGCGAAGATCATGACCGAGACCCTTGAAAAGGCCCGCGTCGCGCGCCTCTTCATCCTTGGCGAGATGGCGAAAGTGCTGGCCCAGCCCCGCACCGAGCTGAGCAAATACGCCCCGCGCATCCAGACCATCAAGATCAATCCGGAAAAAATCGGCGCGCTCATCGGGCCCGGCGGGAAGAACATCAAGAAGATCGTCGAAGAGTCCGGTTGCGAGATCAACATCGAGGACGACGGCACGGTCAATATCTACTCCGTCTCCGAAGAGGGGATGCAGATCGCCAAAGCCGCCATCCAGGGCGCCACCGGCGAAATCGAGATCGGGAAGATCTATCGCGGCCGCGTCGTCAGCATCAAGGAATTCGGCTGCTTCGTCGAAGTGTTCGGCGGCAAGGAAGGCCTCGTGCATGTCAGTGAACTCGCGAACTTCCGCGTCAAGAATGTCGAACAGATCGTCAAAATGAACGACGAGATCTGGGTCAAGTGCATCGGCATCGACGAAAAGGGCCGTGTCAAACTCTCCCGCCGCGCCGCCATGGAAGAGCGCGACCGCGAAATGGCCGCCAGCAAGGACGGAGCCGGAGCCGAAGCCGAGCCGGCCGCGCCCGCGCGCTAATCCGCGTCACCTCTGAATTGCCAAGCCTGCGGATCACCTGTCCGCAGGCTTTTTTGTCTTCCTCGTCAAGGCACGGCCCGGCGGGTAGACTGCTCCGAAACCTTCACTGCCGCTCGTCGCGGCCGCTGGGCGGTCGGCGCGAGGCAGCTCGGTCTCGTTCATGGAAAATTCAGCTTTTCGATATGGCCTGTTCGGCGTCGGCCGTTGCGGGTGTGTGCATGGGGAAATCCTGCTCGCCCAGGGCCAGCGGATCGTCGCGCTCGGCGACGAACAGCCCGGTGCGCTCGATCAGGCGGCTCGTCGGCTGGGCCTTTCCGGTGTGCCGGTGTTCGCCGATCCCGCCGCCATGGCCCGCGCCGGCGGCCTGGATGCCGTCGTCATCGCCTCCCACACCAAAGACCACGCGCGGCATGCCGAGCCCTTCGTGCGCGCGGGCATCCCCGTGTATCTTGAAAAGCCACTGACCGCCGATCTGCGGGAAGCTTTCACGTTTGTGCGAACGATCGGTCGCGACCGTACCTTGATCCAGATCGGCCTCCAACGTCGGTATGACGACGCCCTGCTCCACGCCAAACAATTGCTTGCGGAGAACCTGATCGGCGAAATCCGCGAGATTCGTTCGGTCTTGCGCGATCAGTTCCCACCCCCGGCCACCTACACCAGCCGCGGTTTGATCATCGACATGGGCATCCACGTCGTCGACGAAGCGCTCTGGCTCACCGGCGAATTCCCGGATGCGGTCTGGGGCCGGATGTTTCACACCAAGCAGTACCGCAGCCCCATCGATGAAGGAGGCAGCACCGCGCACGTTGGGTTCACCACGCCGGCCGGAACCATCGGCCGCGTCGATCTCAGCCGGACGCACAGCTCGGGTTACAACAACGAAACCAGCATCATCGGCACCGCCGGGACTCTTCACATCGGACGGTTCAGCGGTTATCCCGGGCCGATCCCGGTCGAGATCTTCACGGCACAGGGGAAACTTCACCCGTCTTCGAAAACATTTCCGATGGTGGAATTCTCCGGGGAGCGCGCCGAGTTTCAACCGCGCTTTCAGCACGCCTACGAAACGGCGCACCGGCAATTTCGCGAAGCCGTCCGCCGCCGCCAGCCGTTTTCGGTCACGCAGCTTGAAGTGCTGGATGCGCAGGTTGTCGTCGAAGCGGCTCACCGCTCGGCCACCCAAGGCGCCATCGAATTCCGCACGGCTCGTTCGGAAAACCTTGAAGAATACGAACGCCTCTGCCAGGCGAATCGGCTGCTCGATTGACGCGAAGACTGGCCGCGCACCCGGCTATCGGAGCACGCTGCTGCGGTCCCGCAACCAGTCGAAATCCGTTCGCGGGTTCGCGTCGAAAATTCCGCCCAAGGCACCGCGCGTCGGCGGGCGCACCGTTCCGCCGGGCCCGGTCACGCTCCAGCGATGCGGCTCCACATGCCCGTCGGTGTAGGAAAGCGTGCCGGCCCCGTTGTGAAACGACCCCGGCAGGTTTCCCCATTTCGGTTCGTTAAACCGGTTCATAAAGAAACCGTCGTTGATCGTGTCGGGATGCTCGTCGACGAACACGAATATCGTGGCGGGCGCGGCCACCTCGGCCGACTTGAAAAACTGGCGATAGTCGGGGTTGAACCGATTCGTCAACACGCCCGGATCGCCCACCAGCGAGTTCATGGACATGCTGCGCAGGCGCGGGCCATTGTCGGCCAGCGAACGATCGCTCGGGCATTTGTAAACCCCCACCGTCCGGCCGGCATACGGCCCCAGCTTGGCCTCCGTGATCAACGTCGTGTTGGTGTTGTCCGGATTGTTCGTCCAATCCTGCACGCTGTTGATCCAGTTGTTCCGATCGGTCTTGGTCTGGTCGACGCCGTGGTTATTCACGTACCGGTCGTCGTTATCCTCGGCGTAAAGCTGGCTGGCCAGCGCGAGCTGCCGGATATTGCTGTAGCACACCGCGCCGCGCCCCTTCTCCTTCGCCTTACTCAACGCCGGCCCGACCTCTACGTCTGCAACGATTTCCTCCATTCCCGCGATCGGTTCTGGA
>CAYZKY010000173.1:0-12439 GCA_964478815.1 uncultured Verrucomicrobiota bacterium | reverse complement strand
GAGCGCTGACATAGGTGCGGCGGTGGCCGCGGATTTCGGCTTCGTCCCGCATGCCGCCGAGGGCGATGCGGACGAATTTGCGGCCCAAGGCATCGGCGACGCTGCGGCCGAGGGAGGTCTTGCCGACGCCCGGAGGGCCGACCAGGCACAGGATGGGGCCCTTGAGCTGCTGGCGAAGCTTGAGCACGGCGAGGAATTCCAGGAGCCGATCCTTGACCTTTTGCAGGCCGTAATGCTGCTCATCCAGTATTTTCGCGGCGACTTCGAGATCGATCTTGTCCTCGGTCGATTTGTTCCAGGGCAGATGGACCAGCCAGTCGAGGTAATTCCGGGTGACGGTGTATTCAGCGGCGGTGAAGGGAATCGCTTGCAGGCGGTCGATCTCGCGGAGGGCGATCTTCTTGATTTCTTCCGGCAGGCGGTTGTCGTCGACAGCCTTGCGCAATTGCGTGACGTCCGTCTGCGCGGGATCCGATTCGCCCAGTTCGCGCTGGATGGCGCGCATCTGCTCGCGGAGAAAAAAATCACGTTGCGATTTGGACATCGCGGTGGCGACTTCTTTCTGAATTTTCGTGCCCAGCGTCAGGACCTCGATCTCGCGGGCCATGAGCGGGAGGAGGCGGGTGAGGCGTTCCTTGACGGAGCCGATTTCGAGAAGACCCTGGCGCTCTTCGAGACTGAGATTCAGATTGGCCCCGATGAGGTCGGAGAGCTTGCCGGCCTGATCGGTATTGAGGGCGTTGATCTTGACCTGCTCGGAAAGGGCCGGGGAAAGATTGATGATCTCCTGGAACTGAAGCTGGGCGTTGCGGGCCAGCGCGGTCATCTCGAGGGAATCCTCGGTGGTGTCTGGAATCGGCGCCGCCTTGGCGCGGAGGTACGGCTGCTCCGCGACGTACTCCTGGATTTCAAAACGCCGCACCCCCTCGACGAGCACCCGGACGGTGTTGTCGGGAAACTTCAGCATTTTCATCACGCGGCCGACACAGCCGAAGCGATGGAGTTCGAGCGGCGTGGGGTTCTCCGCATCGGGATTGCGCTGCAGGACCAGGCCGAGAAAACGGTCGCCGGCCACCACGTCATCGATCAGTTTGGTGCTCTGGGCGGATTCGACCAGCAAGGGGGCGACCATGCCCGGGAAAACGACGAGGTCCGCCAAGCCGAGAATCGGAAGGATTTCGGGCAGGGCCTTGGGAGCTGGCTTGACCGGTGCGCCGCCAGGGCCGCCCGGCGTTCCCAAGATATGGATGAATTCCGTGTCGGGCGAGTTCATCTCCATCTAGTTAGATGGTCCCGGGACAGGAAAAGATTCAAGAAAAAGACTATTAGAGGTGCTCCAATGGGTGAGCATTTTGGCGCACAGGCACTTCCACCCGGAGGAAACCGTTCTGATAGGAGGCGCGGGCGCGGGAAAGATCGTAGCCATCGGGGAGTTCCAGGATGCTCTCGAAAGCGCCGTAATTGATCTCCATCACGAGAAATTTGCACTTCGGAGCGCGGCAGCCATCCGGCCGATGGCCGCTGATGCGGACGCGATTGCCCTCGATCATGAGTTGAAGATCCTCCCGGCGCATGCCCGCCAGCTCGACCTTGATGATGAGGCAGTCTTCGGCGAGATAAACGTCGGTATTGGGAACCCATTGAGTCTCGGGCTCGCCAGCCATCTCAGGCCGTTTAACGTACTCCAGGAACGGACTCGCTTTCGACATCGTGTACAATGATTTATGTAACTCCACTGGCGCGAAAAAGCAAGTTCGATCAACGGTTCCGCACCAGAATCTGCGGGCGATCTCCCTTGCGCGCGTGGAAAACGATGGACTGACGCCCGCCGAGCGGCGGGGCCGATCCCGTGCATCCGCAAGCCCCGCCCTCCGGACGGTGGTTCGAACGCCGACGCCCACCACGCCACAGAAACGCCCCTGCGGTGGCGGCGACAATGATAAGGGCGGCGACCTCCTGCCAGTCCATGATTCAAGCTACGCCGGTTTTGGGTTTGGGCAAGCGGTACCGCTTTTTCATCAGAGCTTGTACTTTTCGAGGCGGCGATAGAAGGCGCTGCGGCTCAGGCCGAGCGCCTCGGCGGCGAGATTGGCCTTGCCGTTGAATTTCGCGAGGGCCTTGCGGATGATATGGCGCTCCATGTCGTCGAGCGTCATGGTGTCGAGGCGTTCCTCGAGATCCGCCCCGGCTTCCTGCAGGCCGAGATCGGCGGCGGCCACGCATTCGCCTCGGGCCATGAGGACGGCCCGCTCGATGGCGTGGCTGAGTTCGCGGACGTTGCCCGGCCAGCGGTGCGCCAGCAGCAGCTTGAGCGCCCCCTCCTCGAAGCCGCGGAGAGACTTGCGATACCGAAGTCCGAGCTGGCGCAGAAAGTAATCGGCCAGCAGCGGGATATCCTCGGCGCGCTCCCGCAGGGGTGGAAGCCGGATTTCGATGGTGTTCAGCCGGAAGAGCAAATCCTGGCGGAATTGGCCGGCCTGAACCTCCTTCCGGAGATCGGCGTTGGTCGCCGTGATGATTCGCACATCGGAGCGGAGGGTGCGGGAGGAACCGAGCCTTTCGAACTCGCCGGTCTCGAGCACGCGCAGCAACTTGCGTTGCTGGCTGGGGGGGACGTTGGCGATCTCATCCAGAAAGAGGGTGCCGCCGGCAGCCATTTCGAACCGCCCGATCCGGTCGCTCTTGGCGTCGGTGAAGGCGCCTTTGACATGCCCCAACAGTTCGCTCTCGAAGACTCCCTCGTGCAATCCGCCGGTATTGACCGAGACGAACGTGCCTTGCGCCCGCGCCGAGCGATCATGCAGCACGCGGGCGATAACCCCCTTGCCGGTGCCGTTCTCGCCGGAGATCAGCACGTTCGCATCGGAGGGCCCGACCCGCTCGATCATTTCGAGCACCGGCTGCATGGCCGGGGAAGACGCGATGAACTCGCCGGTGGCTGAGCCGCTCTGCACCCGGTGGGCCGCCTCGACGCGCTGGGAGCGGCGCAAGGCCTGGGACAGCTCGATCTGTGTGCGGACCGTCGTGAGCAAGCGGGCATTATCCCACGGCTTCTGCACGAAATCGCGGGCGCCCGCCCGCACCGCTTCGACGGCGAGTTCGACGCTGCCCCAGGCCGTCATCACGACCACTGGCAGATTCGGATCGAGCGCGCGCAGCCGGGCCAGCAGGCCGATCCCCTCGCGGCCGGACGTGGTGTCCCGGGTGTAATTCAGATCGATCAGGGCGAGATCGAACTCGCGCTGCTGCAAGGCTTCCTCGATCCGGTTCGGCGAAGTGACTTCAAACGTCTGGAAACCCTCGCCCTTGAACAGCAGGCGCAAGGCCTCGAGGACGTCGCGCTGGTCGTCGGCCAGGAGCAGTTGGGGTGCTTTCGTGGACATGATTCAATTCTTCTCCAGCCAGCCATCCCGCAAACGGATGATCCGATGGCCGCGTTTGGCGTTTTCTTCCGAGTGCGTCACCTGCACGATGGTCATCCCATCCTGGTTGAGCTTCTGGAACAAGTTCATGATCTCGCGCCCCTGCTCGGAATGCAGGTTCCCGGTCGGCTCGTCGGCGAGCAGGAGAGCGGGCTTGGCGATGATCGCGCGCGCCACCGCGACGAGTTGCTGCTGGCCACCGCTCAATTGGCCGGGGAACAGATCCTTCTTCCCGACTATCCCGAACCGATCGAGCATGTCCGCCACCATGGCCTGCCGTTCGGAACGCTTCACATCCCGGTAGGAGAGGGGAATGTCGAGATTCTCCGCCACGGTGAGATCCTCCAGCAAATGAAACTGTTGGAAGACAAACCCGACGTGCTGCTTGTTCAACGCCGCCCGGGCCTTGGGCGAAAGCGGGCTGGTGGCCTGGCCTTTGAAGAGATACTCGCCTTCCCAAGTGTGATCGTACCACCCCAGAATCGCGAGCAAGGTGGACTTGCCGGCGCCGCTCGGCCCCATGATCGTCACGAATTCGCCTTCCGCGATGTCGAGATTGATCTGCCGCAACACCCAGCTTTGCCCGGCGCGGGTCTGGAACGATTTTTCGAGATTGGAAAGGCGGATCATAGCGTGATTAGGACAGAGAATGCACTGAGGTCGAAAGCAGATTCGCCAGCCAAGCTTCCTTGACGGGCCGTTCTGGAGTTCTTAGATTTCGATGCATGGCTCTAATGGTGGATGAGATTGAACGAAGCGCGCTCGCGCTGCCGGCAGCACAGCGAGTGCGCCTCGCCGACAAGCTCCTGGAAAGCCTCGGCGAAGGGGAGACTCAACCATTGCCTTCCGAATGGCTCGAGGAGATCGACCGCCGCCGAAAAGAATTCGCTGAAGGCCGGGCCGAGCTTGTGCCGGGCGAACTGGTCTCGCAACGGGCTTGGGAACTGACGGGAAAGTCTCGCGCCTGATTGATCGGTTACCGATTTCATCCGGCGGCTGAGGCGGAATACCATCAAGCCATCCGCCATTACTCGCGCGTGCGCGAAGAGCTTGGGCTGGCTTTTGTTGCAACGATCGAAGGCACGATCACGCGCCTGCGCGAGCAACCGTTTCTCCACACCGGCTTCCACTCCGGGCTCCGACGCGCATTTGCGAAACGGTTTCCGTTCTGGATTATTTACGAGGTTCGGCAGGATGATCTGATTATCTGGGCCGTAGCCCATGCCAGCCGAAGGCCCGGCTACTGGTGGGAACGATTGCAAGAGTAGGCACGTTGTTAAGGTCATATCCGGCGCACTCACGCGGTCGCCCCCTGTTCCCTCAGCAAGTCTGCGATGGCGGCATGGCCCCGGCGCGTGGCCCAAGCGAGCGGAGTGGCCCACGGCGGATCGTCGGGGTGATTAGGCAACGCGCCATGCTCCAGCAGCAATTGCACCATCTCGATCTTTCCGAACTTGGCCGCCCAACCGAGCGGCGTGGATCGAATGTCCTCATCGCGCGCATGAACATCCGCGCCGTGCGCGAGAAACTGGCGCGCGCGCGCCACGTCGTTTTGGCGCGCGAACTCGTGCAACGGCGTGATGCGCAGCCAGTCCGGATGGCTCGCGTTCATCCCGTGCCGGAACAATAATTCGGTGAGTTCCGGAGTCTTGCCCGCCGCGCCCGTTCGCGTCGTCAGATCGGGCTGATACCGCAGCATCAGCCGCACCAACGCTTCGTGCCCATTCCCCGCCGCGCTATTGAAGCCATCCACGTCATCGGCCATTTTTGGATTCGCGGCAAACACCGCCGCCGCGGTCCGCACATCGCCGTCATGCCCGAGCAAGTCCACCGACCGCGCCGCGCCGTAAGAACAGAGCAGCTCCACCATCGGCTCGTCCTTGTGCGACAGCGCGATGCTCAGCGCGTCGGCCGAGCTTTCGACCGGCGCACTCGCCGGCGCACCGTGCTCCAATAACACGCGCGCCACCTCCAGGTGCCGGTGATACACCGCGGAATACAAGGCATGCCCGCTTGGCGCGATCCCCGGCTCCGGCTGTTTCGGGTCGGCGCCGTAGGCGAGCAGCAGCTTCACAATCGCCAGGTGGCCCCGCGCGGCCGCGTTCCGCAGTGGCGAACCCGACCCCAGGTAATACGTGACGCAATCCGCGAGCCGATTCGCCAGCGAAGCATCCTCTCGGAGCAGTTCGCGCACGCGCTCGATATCGCCGGCATGACACGCCGTCCAGATATCGCAGTAAGCGCCGCGCGCCCGCAAATGCGCCAGCACCTCGGCGGGCGTCGTGGTCACCTCCTTGGGCACGTCCCGCCACCCGCGATAATGGTAATCGCCATTGAAAAGATGAATCGGCCGCGAACCATCAATGCGTTTGGCTTCGATGTTCGCGCCGCGTCGCAGCAATTCGTCGATGACCTCGGGCTGCCGCGTCATCGTCGCCCAGTGGATCGGCTGATTCGAACGCTCATCGCCCTGGTGCAATAGTTCCGGCGTGGCGTCCAGCAGTTCCCGCACCTTGGCCAGATTGCGTTCGCGGATCGCCGCCGCCACCGGCTCGCCTTTCGGCGACGCGTTGTGAGTCTGGGCCAGACTCGTTTTCAGAAACTGCTCCAGCTCCGCATATCCACGATCCCGCGTAATCTCCAGGAGGCTGTCGTTCACCGCCAGCGCCAGCGGATCGGTTCCGCGTTCCAGCAAGAGCCGCACGGCTTCGAGCTGATTCTCGCGCACGGCGAAATACAGCGGCGTGCGATAGTGATAGTAGCAATGGGCCAGCGCCGGATGTGTGTCCAACATGCGGCGGAGCGCGGAAACATCTCCCACGATGGCCGCGCCGATCATGTTCCAAACTTCCACGCCCGTCCCTGTCGACCACAGCAGCGGCTCGTCCTTCTTCAAGTCATCGGGACGAATCATCCGCTGGATGCGCTCAGCAGTCGCCACCACGCGCGGTCGCAGCAAATCGTCCACCAGTTCGTAACCCGAGGGGAACATCACGCCGCGAACGTCCGCGTCGGCTTCGAGCAGCGCGGCCACGGCCTCCGGCGAGCGCCGCTCGGTCCAGTAAGAATCCACGCAGGCCCGCACCGCGAGCATCAGCGGCGTTCGGGCGTGCCCGTCGGTTCGATTCACCTCCGCGCCGCGCTCGATCAGCAGCGCCACCGTCTCCGCCCGCAACCGCCACGCCGCGACGTGCAGCGCCGTGCTGTTCGGAGCCACGCCGAAATAGCCCTCGCCCTCCTCGAAGATCGCCTCCACCGGCACGCCCAAATCGAGCAACCGCCGGATTCCCGCCGCGTTCCCCACACCCGCAAATCCCGCTAACAACCGTCCGCCCTCGGCGCGCAATTCTTCCACCGCGCGCGGTTCCTCTCCTGCGAACTTCCTTATCTCGCCTTCGCGATCCAGCGCACAAGCCGCCACCAGCCGTTCCGCGCCCGTCAACTTCAAGTCGATCCCGCGCCGCTCGAAAAGTTCCAGCACATCCCGCCGCCCGCGCCGCGCCGCCATCGCCACCGCCGAGCGCACCGCGCCCAGGTGCCCGGATCGTTCCGAGCGGTCGGTCGTCAGGGTCGGATCGCCGCCGTGCTCCAGCAAGGCTTCGATGATCCGCCGTTCATTGTCGCTCTGCACCGCCTGGTGGAACGCCGTCTTTCCCCAATGCGTCGGCCGGTTCGGGTCGGCCCCGTGCTCCAGCAGATACGTCACTCCCTCCAGATCGTGCCAGTCGTGCTTCCGCAGCAGCATCGTCGCGAGGCTGTCCGGCGTCAGCTTTCCCGTTTCCACCAGCGCCTTCAGCACCGCGTTATCCCAGCCCTCCGGCGCGTGGTAAGTCACTTCTCCATCGTTCGGATCCGCCCCATGCGCCAGCAGCAAGCGCGTCAATCCCGCGTGATGCGCCACCCCCGCCGCCCCATACAAAGCGCTCTCCCACTCCGGCTTGGGCTGATGCGCCTTTTCGAACCACCCCGTGTTCGCGTCCGCCCCGGCTTCCAGTAAAACCTTCGCCGCTTCCACGAATCCCTCGGATCGCCCGGCATCCAATCGCAAGTACCGCGAGAAGCACAAATAGGTCAACGCATCCCATCCATGCGGCCCGCCCTTCTTTGTCGCGAGGCCCTGATCCTGCGCCAGTAGAGTCCGCAACAGCGCCGCATCGCCCAGTGCCGCCGCCGCATAGATATTGCCCTTGGCCAGATGGGGATGCTCGCGCAGTAATCTCTCCGCCTCCTCCAGCATCCCCGACGCGTGCCCGGCCTCGCGCGGCGCGCTCGCGGCCACAAGGAAGGCGTCCACAATCGCACATGCTCCTTCCACTCGCGCCGAAGTCGGTCCCGCTTGCGAATCAACCTCGCTCATTGCATTCCTCTGAAGTTCTGCCGCCACACCAGATTTCTCGCATTAAATAGAGATTGAACCCGTTCCAGTCACTTCGAGGGCTCCCGTGTCCGGGTCCCTCGTGATGACAAACAAGTTTCCGCTCCCGCCGGACTCCTTCCAGAATGAGATCATGTACCGTCCATCTTCTCGACGTTGTATGTGAGTGGGTGTCGAGTCTCGGATCCAGCGGAGATAGTGTGCTACCGACCCTGCTGGTTGCATTTCGCCCGAGAGGAATCGTCGAAGGATATCTTCCGCGATCCCAATCGGCAGCCCTTCGTCGAGGCGGACCCGATAACTCTTGTCCCCTACGATCAGGATTTTCCGGTGCTGCGTATCATCGAACATAAGCCAGACCGTGCCGCGCCGCGGTACGCCTTCCGGTGGTGCCACGGCTCCACGCCCCCAATTGAACCCAAAGGTCAGACTCCGGACCCACTCATCCCGGACCGAAACAACTGGCTTCGCCAGCACCACCGCCAGCAGGAGGTCGGTAGGCAGCGCATTAATAATCTCCACACGGTCCAGATTCGTCATTCCTTGTTCCGCCGCCAGATACAAAATATCCCGTTTCTGCTTGTCACGGATACGGTGCGTAACCTTGTATTCGAAACTCACCCCGTCGATTGATTCCGGTGCCGCCGTCCAGTTCGTCGCGCAACCCGCCCACGCCACGATGGACGTGAGCAGGATCAGAATCAGCGCTCGATTCGAGAGTTGGCTGCCATCATCACGGGAGGCTCGGCTGGTTTGGTGGGGTGAGAACACGGCCAATCCCATACCTTATTCCGCCCGCAACGCAATCCTCGGATCGACCTTCGCGGCGCGGCGGGCGGGCGGGCAGCGGACGATCAGAGCCACTGCCGCCAGCGCGGCCGGCCCGGGCGCGAAGTCTTGGGTTCCTTCGCGAATGTTTCGCAGCGGCGTTCTCATAGTTTCAACCAGCCGAAAAATGGCTCTTGTTTCCAGTTTTTTTCGAATTTACACTTTGGCGTGGGCACCGTGAACGAGATCACCGCGGCCATCCGGGGACTTTCCCGAGAAGATCGCCAGGAACTTGCCGCGCAACTTCCCGAAGTGCTGCCGGAGCTGGACGGGGATGCGCAATGGGCGCGGATCATCCACGATCCTCGCCCAAGGCTCGCTTTGTCGGCGCTGGGCGATGAAATCGAGGCGGAACTTCGGAAAAACTCGGAAGCATTCCCGGAAATGACCGCTGCGGACTTCGATAAAACGTCGTGAGTTCGCGTGGCACGGCCCAGCAACTGGTGAACGGCGAATTTGAGATCGTTCATAGGCAGTGATGAGGGAAAAGTGACGAGCGAGTCAGGACAGGGTGGCCTCCAGCTTGCGCCGCAGCGCGTTAAGCATCTTCCGCAGTTCCTGGATCAGACCCTCCGCCCCGGATGCCTCCGACCCCGAACAAAAGCCAGGTTCAATGGACAGTGTCAGTTGCGTGTCGAGTTCAGCCAGGGAGCCTTCGGCTTGGCCAATGAACTGGATGAATTCCCGTGGGCCGCGACGCGCCTGTCCTTCGGCGATGTTAGACGGAATGGATACGGCCGCCCGACGCATTTGGCTAGTCAACCCGAACTTCTCTTCGGACGGGAACCTCTGAGTCAGGCCGTAGATCAGCTTGGCCAGAGTCATTGCCTTCTGCCAGACGATCAGGTCGCGGTAACTTCCCGGCTTGGATTCTATCTGGCTCATAGGCTCATCACTCATCACTCATCACTTTTCACTCTGTCCTCAGTGCAATCATCGGATCGACCCGCATCGCGCGCCGCGCCGGCATCCAGCAGGCCAGCGCCGCCACGCCCATCAGCAGCAGCACCGCGCCGATCAGCACTGGCGATGCCGCGGGCGTCAACCCATGCAGAATCCCGGCGAGCACACGGCATAAACCGAAGGCCGCCGCCAATCCCAGCACCGAGCCCGCCAGGGTCAATCGCGTGCCGTCCCGCGCCACCAGCCGGAGCACATCCAGCTTGCTCGCGCCCAGCGCCACGCGGATGCCGATCTCGCGCGTCCGCCGGTTCACGGTATAGGCCACCACGCCGTACAATCCCAATACGGCCAGTATCAGGCCCACCAGCCCCTGCACCGCCGCCAGGGCCGCCCCCATCCGCAAGGGCATCAGGGCGAAGGCGCTGTTTTGCAGATGCTCTTCCATCGTGCGTTGGTTGTAGAGCGGCAGATGCGGGTCGAGTCCCTGCAGGATTTTCCGCACGGCCGGGGCCTGGGAAGCCGGGTCGCCCTCCGTCCAAAGATGCAGGGTCACGGGAGCCGCATAGCTTTGCGCCAGGGGGACATAAAAGAGCGGCTTGGGATCCTCGCCCACCGTGACGTACTTGCTCGCGCGCACCACGCCCACCACCTCCCACGGTTTTCCCCCGTCCCAGAAGAACCGCCGTCCCACGGCCTCTTGCTTCGGCCACAACCGTTCCGCCAGCACCGTATTGATGATCGCCGCGCGGGGTGCGTCCGCGTCGTCATGCTCAGTGAAATCGCGCCCCCGCAGCAGCGTCATCCCCATCGTTCCCAGGTAAGCATGGTCCACCCGGTTATGAGGCGTCGTCACCGCCGCGTCCGGATCTCCCGCCGCTTCCTCGGGGGTCACTCCGCTAAACTCGAACCCGTAATCGAACGGCACCGTCCGGCCCAGGCTGGCCGAGCGGACTCCCGGCAGCGCCCGCACGGCCTCCCCCAGTTGCCGGTAAAACTGCCGGCCCCTCTCCTCGGTATACCCCTGCAAACTCACATCGAGGGACACCATCATCAATTGATTCGCCCGGAACCCCAGGTCGAGCCGGGCCACGCGCTGCAAACTGCTGAGGAACAATCCGCCCGCCGCGATCACCGCGATCGAGAAGGCCACCTGGCAGATCACCAGCGCGCTGCGGAACGGATGCTTCCGCGATCCCATCGAAGTGGTGGTTGAATCTTTCAGGGCGGATTGCAAGTCCAGCTTCGTCCCTCGTAGCGCCGGTCCCAGCCCGGTCACCAGCCCCGCCACGAGCGACACCCCAAAGGTGAACGCGGCCACCCGCCAATCCCACCCGCCGTTGGGTGCCACCGGTAGATCGCCCCCCGGTGTAAATCGCTCCAGCAGGTACGAGGACCACGCCGCGATAAAATTGCCGACGACGCCCGCCAGCAGCGCCATCACCAGGCTTTCCGTCACCAATTGCCCGATCAGCCGGCTGCGCGAGGCGCCCAGGGCCGATCGCACCGCCATTTCCCGGGTGCGCGTCAGCGCCCGGGCGAACATCAGGTTCGACACGTTCGCGCAGGCGATCAGCAGCACCAGCCCCACCATCGCCATGAACACCGCGCTGATCACCGGCATGAATTCCGACAGCGCCGGATCCGGCCGGCATTGCCATTCGGGGCTGACGAAAACCTGCGAATTCTTGTGCTCGTTCGGATAATCCTTGGCCAGCCGCTGCGCCACCATGTCCACCCCCGAACGGGCCTGCTCCAGGCTCACGCCCGGTTTCAGCCGCGCATACACCTTGAAAGCGCTCGCGCCGCGCTCGGTTAGAAACTGATCGCCGCCCGGCCGGACTTTCCCCAGCATGGTGGCCGGCACAAACGCATCCATCGTCATCCCCCACTGCGCGCTCAGGAATTCCTCGGGCCCCACCCCCACCACGGTGAACGGATGCCCGTTCACGTTCAATGTCCGGCCGATCACCGTCGGATCGCCCCCGAACCGCTTCATCCAATAACGATGCGAGAGCACCAGGATCGGGTCCGCCCCCGCCTTCACCCCTTCCTCGGGCTGGAACAGCCGTCCCAGGCCCGGCTTCAGCCCCAGCATCGAAAAGTAGTTGCCGCTCACCGCTTCCACCCAGGCCCGCTCCGGCTGCTGGCCCGAGGCGCTCAGATGCACCGGGTTCATGAACGTCGCCATCGCGTCCTCGAAGCCCTCGACCTGATCCCGATAATCCTGATAGTCCGGCCAGGACTGCCCATAGGGCATGCTCCAGGGGGAACTCGTATTCTTCTGCAGCACCAGCACCAGCCGTTCCGGGTCCTTGACCGGCAGCGGCTGGAGAAACAGCCAGCTCACGATCGAGAAGATCGTCGTGTTCGCGCCGATCCCCAGCGCCAGCGTCAACACCGCCGCCGCGGTAAAGCCGGGATTCTTCAACAATTGACGGCAGGCTAATCTCAGGTTGTGCATGGTCCCTCTCGCGTCCATTCGCCGGCGTCATGTCCGACCATCCAGCGAAAGGAACGACACCCCCTACGCAATTCGCGTGCCGAGCCTCCTCCACCAACCTTCCCAACCAATTTCCCCAGAAAACGACCTCCCCATCCGCTCACCCCCAACAACCTTGGGAACCCTTCGTCCCATTATCGGGACAAACAACCCAAAGTTCGAAACCCCCCGTAATTCCGCATATTCCACCAATTCCACCTCCCCTATTCCACCGGCCTCGCCCCCTCTTCCCCAAGCCCCCACCCGCCCAACCCAGCCCCCTCCCGCCCCTCAAAACCCCTCGAAAAAGCCCGTAATGCCCCTTCCCGCCCCCAAAAAATGGTGCCCTCCCGGCCCCGCTCCACGCGTCCCTCCGCCGCAGGGCAAACGCATCTAATTTTTTCCGAGTCTTCTGAGCGGTCCGGATCGGAC
>CAYZKY010000172.1:0-12541 GCA_964478815.1 uncultured Verrucomicrobiota bacterium | reverse complement strand
TAGAGACTAGCCAATGTTCGAGGGTGATAACTGACGTCAGGCTCGTGTCTGAAACCGGACGCTTCGTGCCGCCGGCGCTTCCGCCACCGGGTGCGTGATGTAGCCGACCGCATTGACGCTGAAGACGTTCGTTCCGTCTGCTATCCGGACCGGTTCCGTCCAGACGAACTGATACGCTTGCAGCTCGGCGGGGAGCGCCTGTCTCAGCCGTTCCACGCCTTGAGCGAAATCCAGGCCCTGCACGGAGAACCGTCCCGAGAGCCTTCCCGACCACGGCAACGTCCAATCGGAAGCGGGATCGTTGGGAACCAGGTTGTCCGAAGGCAATTCCTTGGGCGGGTTCGCGGGTTCGGCTGCGCCTGGCACGCTGGGTCTTTGCGCGTTGGTCAGGCCACATGTCACGATCAGGATCAAGGCAGCGGCACCCAGCAAGGTGGCTCGCCGGCGCGTCGGGTTGAAGTCCGCGATCTGGGCCATGCGCGCCCGGGCTTCGCGCTTGTGTTCCAGAATCCCGACGCCGCCCGGCAGCGGCGCGGGGCGAAAGTCCTGCAAAATCCGCAGGATGGTCTGCCCGTAAGCCGACCCAGCGCCCTGCTGGGATCGGAGCACCACTTCGTCGCAGGCCAGTTCCCGCTCCAGGCGCATGCGCCGGCAGACCAGCCACACCACCGGATTGAACCAGTGGACCGCTTGCGCCACGGCCATGAGTGCGTTCATCCAGAGATCGCCCCGCTTGAGATGCGCCGCCTCGTGCAAGAACACCTGCCGCAGTTCCTCCCGCGAAAAACGCTCCAGGAATCCGGCCGGCAGGAGGATCGTGGGAGCAAAGATTCCGAACAGCGCAGGCGCGGTCACCAGATGGCTTTCCCGCAGGGCCGGGCGGCGCCAGCATTTCAATTCCGCGGTAACTTCCGCCAAAAGTTGAACCGCTTCCCCGGAAGAGGGGACGGCGGTGCGGCGGGCGTGGTATCGCAACCACAGGCTCCCCAGTGCCAGCCGGCCCAGCAGCAAAAGCAGGCCAGCCGCCCAGATCGTTCCCAGCCAGGTTCGAAGATTGAACCGGCGCTCGGAAGGCGCCGCAGGGATCGCCAGGGCTTCTGCTTCGGCGGCGGTCAGTTCCGGCGAAGCCTCCAAAGCGGGGCGATAAGCAGGAGCATCTGTAATCTCCACCCGGTAGCCCGCGGGCGCGGCTCCAGGCCCGACCCATCGCGGGAGGTTGAATAGGCTGAACGCGGAGTCCGGCAGCGCCGGAGCCAGCAAGCGGATCACCACCGGCATCCAGAGCCAGTACCGCCACGCCGGGCGCAACTGCTTGCGCAACGCGAACTGCACCGCCGCCACGAACGCCGCGAGCACGGCGGCGGAGAGGCTGGTCTCCCAGGCCGCTTCCGAGAACTTTTCGACCAGATGAGGCAGGTTCATGCCTTCTCCTTTCCTTCGAGAATGCGGCGCAGTTCATCCAGATCCTCCTGCGAAAGCCGCTTGTTCTTCGCGAAGTGAACCAGCAGCGGACGCACCGAACCATCGAACAGGCGTTCCAGAAAACTCTCGCTCTCGGCCTGCACGCATTGTTCTTCCGTGACCAATGGCGAGTAGAGGAAGAGGTTCTTGTATTTCTTCGCCGCCAGCGCGCCTTTCTTGACCAGCCGCCCCAACAGCGTCTTGATCGTGTTCGGGTGCCAGGCAGCATCGCCTGCGAGGGCCTGAACGATGTCGTACGCGGCAAGCGGGGCCTTCTTCCACAAGATCCGCATGATCTTCCACTCGGCTTCAGAAATCTCCGGAGGGTTCATGTGTTTATATCGTTAGGCACACTAACTACAGAAGTAGTCATTACCAGTCAAGCGCCTTTTGCCGGAAATATTCACCAGTGGAAATTCGCCAGCCCATCCTGTAAATCCCGTAAATCCTGTCTACTTTTCCCGCCGCCTGCCCTTTGCCGTCCCACCTTCGTCCCGCGACCGCTCCCATGCATCCCACCACCAAACCCCCGTAATCCCGCCAATCCCACTTCGAGATCATTGCGCGTCCCACCCCATCCCAGTCTACTCCACCTGTCTTCTCCCCACCGTTGCCGACCCCTTCGCCGGCCACAAAATGCCCAATAAAACCCCGTAATGCCCCTTCCTGCCCCCATTTCGCCGGCCATCGCGCGCCTGATCTGGTCCACCCCCGAAGTACAACCGGCGGTTGGCAAGGGGCAGGGGTTCTGCGACGTTTCGGGGAGTTGCAGGACGATCTGTTCTCCAAATCCAAGCTCCGGCCACCCGGGGATGCAAACCAGGCGGGCGAGGCGCGTTCTTCGCCCGCGCCGCTCGCGGCCCGAATGCGCCCCCGCACGTTGGATGAATACGCGGGCCAGCAGCATATTCTGGCGCCGGGCCAGCTCCTGCGCCGGGCGATCGAGGCAGACCGGGTCCAATCGGTGATTCTTTACGGCCCGCCGGGCACGGGGAAGACGTCGCTGGCGCAGATCATCGCGAATCAGACTCGCTGCAAATTCGAACGGCTCAGCGGGGTGGAATCGAACGTGGCGGACATGCGACGGGTTTTGGCTGGGGCCGCAAACCGGCTGGAGAACACGGGCCAGGCGACGATCCTGTTCATCGACGAGATTCACCGCTTCAACAAATCGCAACAGGATGTGCTCCTCCCGGACGTCGAGAGCGGCGTGGTGAAGCTGATCGGGGCGACGACGCACAATCCATTCTTTTTCGTCAATTCGCCGCTGGTCTCCCGCTCGCAGATTTTCGAGCTGCGTCCGCTCGGCGAGGAGGATTTGCTCGATCTGCTCCGGCGGGCATTGACGGATGAACGCGGGCTGGCCCACCTGCGGGTGGTGGCCCACGAGGAGGCCCTGCGGCATCTGGCGAAGATTTCGGACGGCGATGCCCGCAAGGCACTGAATTCGCTGGAGATCGCGGTATTGACCACCCCGCCGGATGCCCAAGGCGCGGTCGTCATCGATCTGGCGGCCGCCGAGCAGAGCATTCAGAAGAAGGCCATCGTCTATGATGGCGATGGCGACGCCCACTACGACACGATTTCGGCGCTCATCAAGTCGATGCGTGGAAGCGATCCGGATGCCACGCTTTACTGGCTCGCGAAGATGATTCATGCCGGGGAAGACCCGCGCTTCATTTCGCGGCGGATGATGATTTGCGCGGCGGAGGATGTCGGCCTGGCCGATCCGATGGCACTGGTGCTGGCGACGGCCTGCCACCAGGCGGCGGAGTTTGTCGGCTGGCCGGAGGCGCGGATTCCCCTGGCGGAGGCAGCCGTCTATATCGCCACCGCGAACAAGAGCAATTCGGCCTATCTGGCGATCGACGCCGCGCTGGAAGACGTGCGCCACGGCCGGACGCTGCCCGTGCCGGAGCACCTGCGGTCTTCGGCTTATCGCAGCGCGAAGCGGCTGGGACACGGGGTCGGTTACGATTACGCGCACGATCATCCGGACCATTTCGTGGCCCAGGATTACCTGGGAGCGGATCGGCATTATTACAATCCGGGCGATCAGGGCGTGGAGAAGAAGATCAAGGAGCGGGTCGAAAAATGGCGGGCGGAATTCAAGGCCGCGCGCGCGGCCGAGAACGGTTCGGCAGCGCCATGAGCACCGCCAGTAAGGCCGATCTCCGGCGGGCGCAGCGGGCTCTGCTCCGGCAAGTCCCGGCGGAGGTTCGGCAGACCGCTTCGGCGGCCGTGGCCGAACGATTACTCCAGCAGCCTTTCTGGGCCTCCGCCCGCGCCGTGATGCTTTACATGCCGCTGCCGGACGAGCTGGACGTGCGGACTTGCCTGGCCGAGGCACTTCGGTCCGGGAAAGTCGTGGCGCTGCCGCGCTTTCGGGCGGAGTCCGGCACGTATGGCGCGGCGGTGGTGACCGACCCGGAGGGGCTGCGGGCGGGGCCTTATGGCATTCCAGAGCCGCCCGCCGACGCGCCCTGGCACCCGCTAAACCAACTGGACTTGGTGCTGGTTCCTGGGTTAGCTTTCGATGCGAGTGGAACACGGCTCGGACGCGGCAAGGGATTCTATGATCGATTGCTCGCGGAGACGCATGGCGCGAAATGCGGCGTGGCGTTGGAAGCTCAGTTGCTCCCGGTTCTGCCGCGCGATGAGAACGATATCGCCATGGACTATCTCATAACACCCTTCCGCTGCTTGCAACTCAGCTCACTGCCGCCCGAACGATGGACCTCGTAACCCTCGAACGAGCCGGCTGGCTGGTCGGCGGGTTTGTCCTGGGCTTCGTGCTCTGGAGATGGCGGGACCGCAGCCTGCGGCAGGCCATTACCCTCAAGGAGCAGGCCATCATCGAAAACGCCCGGCGCGAGGCCGAAAGCATCGCTCGCGAGGCCCGCCTCGCGGCCAACGAGGAGACCCTTAAAATGCGGGAGGAGGCCGAGCGCAAGTTCGCGGAACGCCGCCAGTCCCTCCTCGAAGCGGAAAGCCGTCTCGCCCAGCGCGAGGCGATGATCACCGCCCAGATGGCCAGCCAGGCCGAGCAGGAACGCTCGCTGCGCCAGCAACAGGTGGCCACCGACGACTTTCGCCGCCGGCTGGAGCGCGAGCAGGACGAATTGCACTCGATGAAGCAGGAGACGCAGTCCCTCCTGCAGCGCATCGGGAAGCTATCCGAGGCGGACGCGCGCGCGCAGTTGCTTAAACAGGTCGAACTCGAAACCGCCAAGGATGCGGGCGATCTAAGCCGGCATATTATCGAGGAAGCCAAGACCCGGGCCGAAGACCAGGCCCGCCGGGTCTTGAGCCTCGCCATTCAGCGGTACGCGGGCCGCCATACGTTCGAGACCACGACCGCTACGCTTCCATTAATCGCGGAGGACATTAAAGGACGCATTATCGGCCGCGAAGGGCGGAATATCCGCGCGTTCGAAGCCGCCACCGGCGTGACGGTCCTCATCGACGACACGCCGAATTCGGTGGTGCTCTCCGGGTTCGATCCGGTCCGGCGGGAGATCGCACGCGAAGCCATGCAGCGGCTGATGGCGGACGGCCGCATTCACCCCACGCGGATCGAGGAGGTGGTGGAAGAAGTCTCGCGCGAGACGGGCGAGAACATCGTCAAATGGGGGGAGGAGGCCGTGCTGGCGTTGGGGCTGGCGCCGCTGGCGCCGGAGATCGTGAAGAAGCTTGGCGCGCTCAAGTTCCGCTATAGCTTTACGCAGAACATTCTCGCCCACTCGGTGGAGGTGGGCCACTTGATGGCGCTGATGGCGGCCGAGCTGAAGCTCGACGTCGTGACTGCCAAGAAGTCCGGCTTGTTGCACGATATCGGCAAGGCGCTGGATCACGAGCTGTCGGGTTCGCACGCGATCATCGGGGGCGATTTCATCCGGCGCTATGGCGAGCCGGAGGATATTGTTAATGCCGTGGCCTCGCATCACGACGAAGTTCCCCACACGAATCCTTTCGGCATTCTGGTGAGCGCGGCGGATGCCATCAGCGCGTCCCGTCCCGGTGCCCGGTCGGAATCGATGGCGATTTACATCAAGCGCCTGGAAGCGCTGGAGCGGATCGGTTCGAGCTTTCCCGGCGTGGAGAAGAGCTTCGCCATTCAGGCCGGCCGGGAGCTCCGTGTCTTCGTCCAGCCCACGGTGTTGAACGATGAACAGGCCTACACCCTTGCGCGGCAGATCGTCCGCAAGGTCGAGGAGGAGCTGCAGTATCCCGGCCAGATCCGTGTTACGGTGGTGCGCGAAACGCGCTGCACGGAATACGCGAAGTGACGTGACTCAATGGGTCATCGCGCAGATGTATTCCCTCATGGCCCCGCCGACGATTTTGCGGCCGGGCAGATCGAGCACGCCGGCCAGATAAAGCCAGCCTTCGCCGGTCTGGATGTACGGGATGTCCTGCACCCAAATCTCGTTGGGCGCGGTGGGAGCGGGCACCTCGGTCAGGCGATTGGGCGCGATGGGCGGGTCTTGTGTTTGCTCTCGGTGGTACGGGCGCGTTAGCGGCCTTTCTGGCGTCCGCGCAAGCCATTCAAGGGTTGTGTTCAGGGCGCTCGAGCTTCGCCGGTGCAATCCGTCAAGGGGCGGCTGGTGCGGCTAATTCTTTGAATTTGGCGGAAAACTTTTCGTACGAAAATCGGTCGGCGTTGCTTTTGCCAATGTAGCGGAACACCTCTTTTCCATCTCCATTCAAAAGGACCAGCGCTGGAAAATGAACGGTCTGCCCATGAAATTTGTAGCCGTCAGGGATGTGGTAAGCCTTGGCGAGCGCGGCATCGGGGTCGCGGTAGATGGTCACCTTTAACGAATCCTCACCCAGTTGAGAGGCCCAAGCTTTGATTTCCGCATCTTGGTCCGGCTTGATGAACAGATGAACCACTTGCGCATTGCCCGCCGATTTCTGAACGTAGTCGCGAGTGTGGCGGAGGCAATACGGACACTCGGTCTTCAACAGAAAATGCAGGGCGACGAACTTTCCCTTGGCGCTCGAAAGCTTGAAAACGTTCGTGGTGTTGACGCTGCGAATCGTGAAATCGTTCGGATTGGCATGGGCAACCCGGGTTACCCACAAGGACAGCACCAGGGCGGCAAGGACTTTGAGTTTGGCGTTGAGCATGATTTTTTGAGTTTTTCGGCAATTGTCAGGTCGCGGGGAAGGTTCAGACCTTTTCGGACAATCCATTATTCTTCTTCGAGCAAACGGCGCTTGATGCGCTCGCGCGCTTCGGACCGGAGCGACTGCGGCGGGAGACTCGGCTCCTGGTTCTCGTGCCGCTGAGCCACGGAGCGAAGAAATCCTATCTGCTTGCCGTAGCGGCGGCACCACCGGCAGAGAGACAGATGAATGTGGAGCCCGATGCGCTGCCGCAGTCCTAGCGGGCGATCAAGGGCCTCGGATTGCAACTGGGTTGCCGCCTGGCAACTGGGCGAAAGGTCTCTCATCCCCCGGATGAGAGGTTTCATCATTTTCGTCAACCAATTCATTCCAACCTTAACTCCGCCGCGGCGAGAGCGACACACTCACCCCGGGATTGGTCGAAGCCACCCGCCAAACCTTACGCTAGAATTCAATGTCCGGACCTGATTCGGGTCATAATTCGCTGCTTTGCTTCCGCAGACAGGCCGCGCCCAGGCAATTCCTCTAGTTTCAAATTCAGCCTTGGACCCGCCTCGTGCAAAAAGTTGATCTGGTCAAAGTACCGCCGACACCACGCGCAGATGACAAAATGCAGCCGCATTTTCATCCGCATCCGCAGCGAGAGCGGCTCCTCCAGCGCCCGCGAGGTGAGTCGCGACATTTCCGCGCACGCGGGCGTGCGATTCCAGACCCAGACCACAAACCTGGTTTTAAGCGCGGCAAGGAGTTTCACTTCGCGCCCTCCTGTTTGCCGAACCAATTCGTCTCCAGACACCGCCGCAACGCCATCCGCGCGCGATGCAACATCACCCAGAGATTGTTTTCCGAGATGTTCAGCATCGCGCAGATTTCCTTGCTCTCGATGCCGTCCACCTCGCGCAGGTTGAACACCGTCGCGACGTTTTTCGGCAACTTGTTCGAGCAATCGCGATACGTCTGCCAGAAGACCTCGCTGTCCAGGCTCGCGCCGGGGCTGCTCCATTCCTGCGGACCGAGTTCGTGAATCCAGCCGCCCTTGAACAGTCCGTCGGGAATGAATCGGTCGCTTTCCTCGTCCTGATAGAATTCCATGTCCGTGAAAGAGGTCTCCCGGCTCGCCTTGCGGTAATGGTCGCAAACCTTGTTCTTCAGGATGCCGACCAGCCAGCTTTTCTCCGCGCTGCGGCCCTCGAATTTCTTGCCGCCCTTGAGCGCGGCGAGAAACGTTTCCTGCACGGCGTCCTCGGCTTTGACCGGATCGCGGAGGCGCGACAGCGCATATTTAAAGAGGTAATCCCCATGCTCATCCACCCAGCGTTCCGGGTCCGACAGGCGCGACGCGTGTGAATCCGGCAGCGGCGCCGTGGCGGTGCGATCTTCGACATTCATAGCCTGTATTCATAGCCCGCCGCAGCGAGCGCCAACCATTGGCAGACCTTTGGTCGCAAGCGCGCGAGAGACCTTACAAACAATTCCAACCGGCTTCCTCGCGGCGGGATTTCGCGGTGTCATCCATTTCTGTAAGGCGCATTCACCTCTCCCGACCAACCAGCGCACGATGCACTGAAGATGTATCCAGATTCTAAACCATGAACATGTTGACCGAAATCAAATTCCCGCCCGGCCGGGCGCTGACGCGGAGACCCGCCGAACACGAAGACCTGATGCAGCAGCATCTTCGCGACGAGAATCTGCCTCAAGCAGTGATGCCGTTTTGTCCGATCAAAAAAGTGCTCAACGGGCAGAAGGCGCTCGTGACCGGCGCGAACTCCGGCATCGGCAAGGCGGTGGCCCTGTCGCTCGCGCAGGCGGGCGCGGACGTGGTGGTGAATTACGTTTCGCGCCCCGATGCCGCCGAAGACGTTGTCAAGGAAGCGTCCCGCTGCGGCGCCAATGTCTATGCCCACCAGGCGAATGTCGCCAACGAAGCCGAGGTGCAGGCCATGTTCAAGAAGATGATTCAGGAGTTCGGCACGATCGACATTCTGGTCAACAACGCCGGTCTGCAAAAGGATGCTCCGATCGATCAGATGTCGCTCGCCGACTGGCAGGCCGTCCTCGAGGTGAACCTCACCGGGCAGTTTCTCTGCGCGCGTGAGGCCGTGCGCGAGTTCAAGCGCCGCGGCGTTCGCCAGGAAGTTTCGTGCGCGGCGGGAAAGATCGTTTGCATGAGCAGCGTCCACGAAGTCATCCCGTGGGCCGGTCATGTGAATTACGCGGCAAGCAAGGGTGGAGTGATGCTGATGATGAAAAGCATCGCGCAGGAGGTCGCGCCGCACCGCATCCGGGTGAACTCGGTCTGCCCCGGGGCGGTGCGCACGCCCATCAACATGGAAGCCTGGGGCACGCCCGAGGCGTATCGCGAGTTGATGAAGCTCATTCCCTACAAACGGATCGGCGAGCCAGACGACATCGGCCGCGCGTGCGTGTGGCTCGCAAGCGACGATTCCGACTACATCCACGGCGCAAGCATCTTCGTGGATGGGGGGATGACACTGTATCCCGGTTTCGAGACGGGCGGCTAAACCCTTTCCGCGGCAGCCGAGCAAGGCGGCTCCCACTTCGCAACCGCAACCAATATATCCGCACTCAAAGAGAAAAGAAGCTCTTCACGCCGACCCCTCCAAAACACCACCATGAATGTCCGATCTGAAATCTCCAATTTGCAATCGCGCCAATGGCTCGAAACCGACGGCCTCGGCGGCTTTGCGTCCGGCACGGCAAGCGACATTCGCACGCGCCGCTATCACGCGCTCCTGCTCACCACCGCGACGCCGCCAACGGGGCGCGTCGTTCTGGTGAATGACTTCGAGGCGTGGATCGAAACGCCGCGTGACTGCCCCTTCCAATCCTGGTCCGTGGGCGAAGCGTTGCGCTGGGACCAGATCGTGCTCAAGGAGCGCAATCAAGCCCGGCCTCGCCTCGCACAACTGGCTCTGGAACAAGCGTCCAGACCGCATATGTCCGAAACTCATGGCCGCCTGAATCGATGCCCAAACTAAGTCCGCTGCTGAAACCAGTTACCGCGTTCGCCAGCCCGACATCTCCACAGAGGAACTCAAAAAGCATCGCGAAGAAGCGGCCAGGAAAATGATCGCATTGACGCCGGGCATAATCAAGGAACGCGCTGCCGAGCGGACGAAGAACGATCCAACGTGCCAGATGTGCCAGGATTACCACCGCAGCCTCCCTTCAACCCGAAAATCTCATGGAAACCATCGCTGAAAAAAAACGCCTCGACGAAGACCGGTCCGGAAGGCAAAACTGGAAACGCTTCGGCCCATACCTTTCCGAACGCCAATGGGGCACTGTGCGCGAGGACTATTCGGCGCACGGCAATGCCTGGGAGTATTTCCCCCACGACCACGCCCGCAGTCGAGCGTATCGCTGGGGCGAGGACGGCATCGCCGGCATCAGCGACGATCAATCACGCCTCTGCCTCTCGCTCGCGCTGTGGAACGGCAAGGATCCGATTCTCAAAGAACGCTTCTTCGGCCTGACGAATGCGGAAGGCAATCACGGCGAGGACGTGAAAGAACTCTATTACTACCTCGACGCCACGCCGACGCACAGCTACTTGAAAATGCTCTACAAGTATCCGCAGCGAGAGTTCCCCTACGCCCGGCTCGTGGAGGAAAACAGGCGTCGCAAAGGGGACAGCAGCCAGCCGGAATTCGAGTTGCTCGACACCGGAATCTTCGACGACGACCGCTATTGGGATGTGTTCGTCGAATACGCCAAAGCCGGGCCAGACGAGATTCTGATGCGCGTGACGGTTCACAATCGCGGGCCGAAGGAAGCAACGATTCATCTGCTGCCGCAACTGTGGTTTCGCAACACTTGGTCGTGGAAGCCGGGGGCGAAGAAGCCACAGTTGTCCCTCGCCGAGAATGGTGCGATCTCGGCGAAGCACCAAAAGCTCGGCGACTTTGTGATGTATTGCGACGCCAGTCCGGAATTGTTGTTCTGCGACAATGAGACAAATACACGCCGCCTGTATGGGCAGAACGATGCCCAAGGTTTCTTCAAGGACGGTTTCGACGACTACGTGGTTCGCGGCAATCGATCAGCCGTAAATCCAAACCGCACAGGCACGAAAGCCGGCGCGCTCTACACATTGACAATTCCCGCAGGCAGTTCAGCAAGCGTGCGCCTGCGTCTCGGCAGATCCACCAGCGCCAAACCTTTTGCAGATTTTGGCGCGCTTTTCACCGCACGTCTGCGCGAAGCCGACGAATTCTACGCCGCATTGCAGGCCGACCAGGCCGATGCCGATGCCCGCCATGTCCAGCGCCAGGCGTTCGCCGGAATGATTTGGTCTAAGCAGTTCTTCTACTACGACGTCGCCGAGTGGATCAAGGGCGACCCGGGCCAGTTCCCACCGCCCAACGAACGCAAGCACGGTCGCAACCGCGAGTGGCGGCACCTCAACAATGCCGACATCATTTCGATGCCGGACAAGTGGGAGTATCCGTGGTATGCGGCTTGGGACCTGGCGTTCCATTGCATCCCGCTTGCGCTCGTAGATGCGGAATTCGCCAAGCATCAACTCACGCTGCTCACGCGCGAATGGTATATGCACCCGAACGGCCAGCTACCCGCTTACGAGTGGGCCTTCGGCGACGTGAACCCGCCGGTGCATGCGTGGGCTGCCTGGCGCGTGTTCCAGATGGATCGCAAGCAACGCCGTGAAACCGATCCGAAGCACACGGGCGACCTCGTTTTCCTCGAACGCGTGTTCCACAAGTTGATGCTCAATTTCAATTGGTGGGTGAATCGCAAAGACGCGCAGGGTCGGAACATTTTCCAAGGCGGCTTCCTCGGCCTCGACAACATCGGCTGCTTCGATCGCAGTGCGCCGCTGCCCACGGGCGGTTTCATCAATCAAGCCGATGGCACAAGCTGGATGGCGATGTATTCGCTCAACCTCATGCGGATCGCGCTCGAATTGGCCAAGCACAACAATGTCTATGAGGACATCGCCACGAAGTTCTACGAACACTTCCTCCACATCGCCGAAGCGATGAACAATATCGGCGACGAAGGCATCGGTCTGTGGTGCGACAAGGATGAGTTTTATTACGACGTGTTGAATCTTCCGAGCGGCGAGAGCCGGCCGCTCAAGATTCGCTCGATGGTCGGGCTGATTCCGTTGTTCGCGGTGGAGACGCTTGAGCCGGAACTGCTGGAACAGCTCCCTGGCTTCGCGGGGCGATTGGAGTGGCTGCTGAAGAACCGCCCCGATCTCGCCAGTCTCGTTTCGCGCTGGAAGGAGCACGGTCAGGGCGAACGCCACCTGCTCTCGTTGTTGCGCGGGCATCGCATGAAATGCCTCCTGCGCCGGATGCTCGACGAGACGGAGTTTCTCAGCGACTATGGCGTGCGGGCTCTATCAAAGGTTCACGAGCGCGATCCGTATCGCATCCAGACCAACGGTCACACGATGGAAGCCGGGTACTGGCCGGGCGAATCGCTGTCCGGCCTGTTCGGCGGCAACTCGAACTGGCGCGGCCCGATCTGGATGCCGGTGAACTACCTCCTTATCGAGTCGCTGCAAAAATTTCATCACTATTATGGAGACGATTTCAAAGTCGAGTGTCCGGTTGGCTCGAACAAGCTCGTCACGCTCAACGAAGCCGCGAATGAGATTTCAGTTCGTCTCTCCCGCCTGTTCCTTAAAGGCGCGGACGGCCAACGTCCCGTTCTGAAGTATCACTCGAAGCTCGGCAGCGATCCGCATTTCAAAGACTACGTGCTGTTCCACGAGTACTTCCACGGCGACACCGGTCGTGGCGTCGGCGCATCACACCAAACCGGCTGGACGGGACTCATTGCCAAGTTGCTCCAGCCCAGAATGAAAACGAAGGCAGCCGCGCCCGGCCTCTCCAAAGCCAACCGTAAACCTACCGTCCGCAAACGCGAGTTGGCAGCGGCATGATCCGGGCAC
>CAYZKY010000171.1:0-12550 GCA_964478815.1 uncultured Verrucomicrobiota bacterium | reverse complement strand
GGGAAGCTTACCATTCCTTATCCATTCCACTGAAAACGTCGAAGAACCAAGTTTTGGATATCCGTGACAACTGCAACACATTGTGGGCTATTCTTTAAGATAGAAGAAATCTCAGCGTTTCGTTTCCGGTAGCCATTCGAGTAATGGTCGAAATTATAAGGGCATCCGGGGAAGCTTGGCCAGCGGTAGCTGTATACTGAACCTTGCTTCTGAAATGTCTCCAGCCCGCCGAGTTGATTCAGGACCAACGCCTCTGCCAAGCATGTAAGGGGGCTGGGAACAAGAAAATCGCGGTATTCGATACGGCTGTCCTTGGAACGCTTTTTGTAGCGCTGGAATTTGAAAAAGCGGGGCGCCATTTGAACGGAATATCTTCTAGAAACCGCTTTCGGTGTCCACGAGCTGCTTCTATCACTGGCAATCGAGTCGGCGAGAAAGCGACTGGCAACGTAGGTCGGCGGATGCAGAAGCCTTGTCTCGTTTAGGCATCGCACCGCGAGTGTCCGCGTGTCTACCGTTCCGGCATTCATCTTCTGATGAAACGGTGGACTGCAACATTCGAACGGAGTGCCTGTCCGCTCACCGGGTGCTCAACCTTATACTCCGATTCTGCGACCGACTGAGACTTGTCCTGGCTGGATTTTCCAAACCAGCCGATTCGCCTAGTGATAAGGTCCGCCAGCCATACCAGCACGCCAGTCTTTGCGCTCTTTGTTGCGGGTTCGACCCAAACCACTGTACTCTGCTTGTCATGCAACCTTGCAAGCACCTGCTCAAAGCAAGGCGAGAATTCGGCAAAGGCACTCTGGTTATGTAATGCACCACTGAAATTACTTACTACAACAAAATGTTCGGTAGCGCTAGAGCAGGCGGCAAACCAACGATCAACTAGACGGGAAGTTTGATCCGCTCGCGTGGCATCCCATTCGTGCGTCTGCCAAGCAAGGGTAATTCCTTGCGCGGACGCTGGCCCAGCGAGATTGTTCATCAGTAGATCAAATATTTTCAACGCTTCCGGCGAATAGTCACCGGCGCAAACGGTAATGCTGAGCGGCAATCGAGGAAGGACACATTTCTCGCGTAATTTGACCAGCGTCGAGACGAGTGTTCCACTCATCGCTCCTGCTCCACACGGGATGTCGAGCAATCCCACATGACCATCACTAAAAGTCGAAAGGAACGCCTCACTCAAGGATTCGAAGTGGGCGCTCGGGCCTAAAGTTGAAAACTCGACTCGCCCGGCTGAGACAGCAAACCGTTGCGCAAAATGCTTATGGGTTTCATCGATGGATTTTCCCCCGTGGACATCTGTTGCTGTCGTGTCGGTCGAAAGCTGCTTAAGCCCGAGTCTGTCCAACTGCGCTACATAAATTGTTGAGAAAAGAACCGGCAATCGGAGGAGGTCAGATTTCCATAATTCCTCTGGAATTCGTTCTAATGGCAAGACCCTCATTGCTGGACAAACTTTCCTGTGAAGGCGATTTGCAGTCTGGATTGGCAGAGACGGGCGGCATGCTGCCGGTTGGCCGTCACGACCGACTTCCTCAGCCCTTCCTGAATTTTCGCCGGGAGACTGTCGCTAGGTTTACGCACCCATTTATCGAACCACACCTTCACTCCGTCCACCCGCAACCGCTCCGCTATCGCCCGCACCGCCGCCTTATCCTTCGAGCTGTGGCTCAAGAACACGTCGTATTGGAATGCGTCGGCCATTGCCCTGCCATCCGTATCGCCCTCCTCCAACAAAGTCAATCGGATAAGCGCGGCACCAGAGGGCAATTACCTTCCCTTTTCCGGCCTTTGTCCGAATGAGTCGGAATCGTCCGTGTCCCTGGTAATCGATCGCTCAAAATGTAGACTCTACAAATACTACATTGATTTCCCGCATGGTCGTGCTAAGCTCTTGCCATGATCGCGAACCCAAGTTCGCGGTCGCCCGGATCGATTCCGAACAACAGGCGCGAACCCTTCGCCCCTCCTGTTCCGATTCTCCGCCGCGCGACCCCGCCGCCTCGCCGTGTCCCTTCCTCCGGGAAGAGGCTCGAAGGGTGGTCCCATGCCACAATCGTCCCAATCCTCCCCCTCCCGGCGCGCCCCATCCTGCCACCGCCTGGCCCGTGCCCCCACCCTCACGAAACCCGCGTAAATAGGACTTCCTGCGCCCAAAATGACCCGCCCTTCACCGCTCTTACCCCCCTCCCATCCCCCAGAAAGTCTACATTCCGCTGGGAAGCCCCGGAATGCCCAAACCCATCACTTCCCGTCCCGCCTCCTCTCGGTGTTCTCCGTGTCCTCGGTGATCTCTGTGTTAAACTCGGCGCCCCCCTCCCGGCGCTCCCCATCCTGCCACCGCCCAGCCCGGGCGCCCACCCTCACGAAACCCGCGTAAATAGGACTTCCTGGGGGCAAACCGGCCCGCCTTTCACCACCAATAAGCGCTTCCCGTCACCCCGGAAGTCTACATTTCCATCCCCCGAATCGGACCAACCTCCAGCCGGACCCGCAGGAAACCTCGCCCCCTTCCCGTCCTCCTCACTCAAAAAAATAGGGGGGGGTGCCCCTGACGGCATCAGCCCCGGCCAGTGTCCACCAACCTCGTCTCCCGAAAAAATGGGGGGAGTGCCCGCAAAATCGGTTCCCCCCCCCCGCTGGCGGCCGGCTTCGACTTCACTTCCATCCCTCCGCCGCAATGAATCACACCGTCCACAAAATTCGATTGACATCTTTTTGATATCATATTAATATTTTATCAATACTACGACCCAACGTATGAATCCAACAATGAAACCCTCGAGTTCGGAACGCGCGATCAACGTGGCCGGCGGCTGGCTGATGCTGCCCGTGAACTTGCTGCTGATGGGCGGCGGGCTGGCCATCATGCTTTACGCCGCCATCAAGACCGAGGTGGTTTGGCATGGCCTCGCGGGGGGACTCCTCTTCCTGGTTTCCTTCGTTCTGCTTTTCGGATTCTTCACCCTCCAGCCGAACGAAGGGCGGGTGCTGATCCTCTTCGGCAGCTACCAGGGCACGGTTCGCGAAGCCGGTTTCCATTGGACCAACCCCTTCAATCGCAAGGTCAAAATCTCCCTCCGCGCCCGCAACTTGAACGGCGAGCGCCTGAAGGTGAACGACAAACGCGGCAATCCCATCGAAATCGCCGCCGTCGTCGTCTGGCGCGTGGCCGACACCGCCCAAGCCTCCTTCGATGTCGAAAACTACCCGGAATACGTCCGCATTCAGAGCGAAACCGCCGTCCGCCACCTGGCCAGCAGCTACGCCTACGACCATGGGGAAGACAACGAAATCACCCTCCGCGGCGGCTCCGAGGAAGTCCAGATCTCGCTCCAGCATGAATTGCAGGAGCGGCTTTCCAAAGCCGGCGTCGTCGTCGACGAAGCGCGCTTGACGCACCTGGCCTACGCCCCGGAGATTGCCAGCGCCATGCTCCGGCGGCAGCAGGCGGAAGCCGTGATCGCGGCGCGCCAGAAGATCGTGCATGGCGCGGTGAGCATGGTGGATATGGCCTTGAGGGAACTGGCGAGCAAAGCCGTCGTCGAGCTGGACGACGATCGCCGGGCGGCGATGGTGAGCAACCTGATGGTGGTGCTCTGCGGCGAGGCGGAAGTGCAGCCGATCATCAACACCGGCACCTTGCACTCGTGAGGCCGGGGGGGCGAGGCTGACGGGGGGAGGCGCATGGAAGGCCGCAAATCATTCTTGCTGCGCATCGACCCGAAGCTCTGGCGCGAGCTCGAGGCCTGGGCCGCCGACGAACTCCGCAGCGTCAATGGCCAGATCGAGTATCTCCTGCGCGAAGCCGTGGTGAAACGCCGCAAGGTGCGCCTGCCGGAATCCGCCGAAATTCCGCCTTCGGAACCACCCCCCGGAACCGGTCCCGTCGCGCCGGAAGCGGGCGCTCCTCGAGAAACAAACGAATAACTCCGGCTTGCGCCAGTCGAAGAAAAACACGAAACGAATACGCATGGGGAGGTGCCGCGCACGAATCGCAGGGAAACTCGGCTGGCTTGGCCTTTGCGCCTGGCTGGCCGATCCGGCCCTGCTGATCGGCGCGGTGCCGCCGGTGCCGCCTCCGCTCGCCCCTCCGTCCGTGGCGGCCGCGACTTCGGAAACCTTCACCCCCTCCCCTGCCCCATCGATCGTTCACCGGCTGAGTTACGACCTCATCATCCGGCTGGTTTACACCAATAACCCCACCGTCCGCGCCGCGCGCGAGGAGATGGTGGCCGCCGGGCATGGCCTCGACGAGTTCCGGGCGAACCTCAGCCGCCTCGAGCCGTTCGTCGAGGTTCGTTCCGACATCAATGATTTCCCCAACCGCCGGGGCGCTTTCGGCAACACCGCCGAAGCCGTCGCGGGCATCAAAAAAGAAACCTTCGAAGGCGCCGTCCTGAGCGCGGAAGCCGGGGGAGCTTTCTCCCGGTTCGAGTTCGACAAAGCCGCGGCGGGCTTCCCCGCCGTCGAAAGCGACGGTGGCGCCCTGCTCCGCACCCGGCTCGAGTTTCCCTTCTTCGGTTCCCGCCGGCGCCAGGACCGGATCATTGCCCAAGCCTTCCAGGAGTCCACCGCGCGCAAGGCCCAGCTCGACTACCTGAAGAGTTACAACTCGGTGGTCGATACCGCCCTCCAATACTTCGTCGAGGCGGTCTATTACCAGCGGCTCATCGATATTTACGAGCGGTACGCCGCCGATCTCTCCGCCGTGGCCCAGGATCCGCGCGTCAAGGCCGAAGACCGCTTTCGCCTCGAGTCCGTTCGCGGCAGCGCCGAGACCACCCGCAATACCTACCTCACCCGCCGCCGCGAGGATGAAGAGATCGTTCGCTCGTACCTCGCCTTGCCGGCGCACGAGGACTTCCTGATCGCCCCTCCCTCCAACACCGCCAGCCTCTTCGTCGATCCCGCCGCGCCGCCCGACCAGGCCCAGCAATTGATGCAGCGCGCCCGCGAAAACAATCCTGCCTTTAGCGTGCTTGGCGACGCCCGCCGCACCGCCGAGCTGAAGCGCGACCGCGCCATCAAGGGACGCTACGACGTCACCACCTTTCTGGAAGGCACCACCTTTCCCATCGGCTCTCCCAGCTACGACGACCGCTTCCGCGGCTGGACGGTCGGCGGCGGCCTGAATGTCCGGCTCAACGACCGCCGCGTCCTGAAAGCGAGCCAGCTCAAGGCGGAGGCCGAAATCCGCCAGTTCGATGCCCAGATCGAGGCCGAAGAACTTCTCCTGCGGCGGCGCATTTCCACCGAAACGCAGAGCCTTGCCGAGAACGAAAGCAACCGGCTCCAGATCGAACAAGTCGTCCGCCAGAAAACCCAGGAGTTTGAAACGCGCCGCCTCGAATTCTTCGCGGGCCGCTTGAACGTCGATCAACTGGTCGAGACCCGCTCGGGGCTCGCCGGCACCGAATCCACTCTCGCCTCGAACCATTACAGTTCCTCCACCCGGGAAGTCCGCCTCCTCCTCGCCACCGGCCGCGCCTACGAACTCGTCGGCCTCCGTGTTTCCCCGGGGAACGCTGGGGAGCCCCGATAACCAACTCGCCCGCGCGGTGCGGGTGCTCAAACCGAGTGAAGCGGCGGCTTCCTCAAGCGCGCCCGGCAATCTCCAGTTCGGCCAGCACCGGCCGATGATCGGAAGCGACGGCCTCGGGGATGACGTGGATGTGCTTCACGCTCCAGAACTCGACCGGCCGCAGCAGGACGTAATCGATCCGCTCCCGGGGCGATTCCGCCGGGATGGTCGGTTCCGGGTTGCCGCGGGCCGCATCCTCCCAGCCGGCGAGCAGGCGCTGCATCACCCGGCTGTCCGGCCGGGCATTGAAATCCCCGACCAGCACCGTCGGTTCGCTGCCGCCGAAGATCTCGATGAGCCTCCCGGCCTGTTCCCAGCGGTCCCGGTCATCCCGCACATGATCCAGGTGAGTGCCGGCAAATCGAAATTCCGGCCAACCCGGCGGTCTCACCCTCGCGGAAATGGCCATGCGCGGCTCCCGCCCCGACGGATTCGGCAACGGATGCACCTCGAAATCTTTCAGACCCCAGCGGCTCAGCAACGCCTGCCCGTACGCCCCGCCATCGAAATCCATCGCTTTGCCGAAAGAGGCCGTCAGCCCCGTGAGCCGCTCGAACTCCCGGGCCTGATCCTTCACCCCGGTTCGCCGCGCATTTTGATCCACTTCCTGGAGGGCCACCAGATCGGCGCCCGATTCGGTGATGACGCGGGCGATTCGCGCCAGATCGAGCTTCTCATCCACGCCGGCGCCGTGATGGATATTGTAGCTCAAGACCCGCAACGGCGGCGGCCCGCCTTTCGGCAAGCGGCACCCGGCCGCCATTCCCAAAGCCGATACCGCCAAAAACTCCCTGCGACGCATCGTTTAACCCTCTCAGCCTGCCCTGCGCTTTCAATCCCCAATTTACGTCAGCTCTGGCTGAGGCGCTTCTTGGGAGCCTCGAACAGCATGGAGTGGGCTTCGGCGAGGATGCCGGGAATGTCCTTCGCGAATGGGCTTTCGGCCAGCGTCGCGGAAAGATCGAATTCGCGGACGCGCGCGGCGTTTTCGCCGGGAAACCAGTGATCGCCCTGCCCCAGGAGGTTATAGCGCATCTTGCCCCAGTCGACGAGGTCGAGGCTTTTCGCGTGCATCCAGAGCCGGAGAATCTCGCGAATGTTGATCTGGCCCGGGACATCCACGTATTCGGGAATGCCGTGAAACCAACGGGCGCACCAATCGGCGCCGAGAACGCGCAGCATTTCGGCGCGCAAGCGCGCCTCGATGGGGCGCACGGTGTCGGCAGCGCGATCGTAGTGCGCGAGGCCGCGAACGTGTTCGTCGAAGTCGCCCGGCCGCGCCGCGCCGAGGCTCAAGGTATGCACCTGGGGCCGGCTGAGGCAGTACAGGTCGTTAAAGATCATCGGGCTGAGCGGCGCGCACAGATCGACGAGCTTGCGAGGCGGGGCATAGAGCTTCCCCCCTTTGTCGTTGGGACTGATGATAAAGACGCCCATATCGAGGGCCTGGGCGGCTTCGAGGGCGGCCCAGTTCAGGTCGTTCACGAAGTACCAGTGAACGTTGAAGTAATCGAAGCCACCGCTGCGAACGGCGTCGAGAATGATGTCGGTCGTCGCGTGGGTGGAGAAACCGACATGGCGGCAGCGCCCTGATCGCTGAAGCTGGCGCGCGGCTTCCAGGCAGCCACCCGGGCGGAGCGATTGTTCGAGATGACCTCGGTGGTTGATGCCGTGGATGGAGAGGAGGTCGACATAGTCCAGCTTAAGGTAGGCCATGGACTTTTCGAACGTCTGCACAAACTCCGTCGGATCGGGAAACGGAGCGATCTTGGTCTGCACGAGAATCTTGTCGCGCGGCAGCTTCGGCAGGATCGCGCCAAGCTGCATCTCGGAACTGCCGTAGCCGCGGGCGGTCTCGATGTGGTAAAGGCCAAGTTCGATCGCGCGGCGAATGGTGGCCTCGAGATTGGCCTGATTGTCTGGAGGGATTTCGTTCGTGGGAACATCCTGCCACTTCCATTGGTAGCGCATGCCCCCGCAGGAAAAGACGGGAATCTGCAGCTCCGTTTTACCGAACCGGCGATAGTTCATCCGCCCGATGCTGCCCGGAAGGCCGGTCCAAGGCGATGGGAAACCGGCAGCCGTTCTGCGATGAGAAGCATCTCGAGACTGATCTCGATCCCCCTCTGCCCCGGGGCGATTCAAGGTCGGCAACCGGATCTCTTCAGCCGAAGCGGAGGTGGGTCAAGTGGCCGACGATGCCGAGGCCGGCGCGGGGGTTGACGGGGTTGGCGGCGAGCGGATCGATGCTCCAGCGGGCGGCGAGCTGGCCCACCTTGTCGGCATTCGCGTGGTGCGAATCGCGGGCGCTGAATGGGAAGGGCAGCGGCTGTTCGAAATAATCGTAGAGCTTCATCTCGAGCTCCCGCTCGGCGGCCGTCAGGTCGCCCTCGTTCCACAAGGTCGTGCCGGCCCAGGCATAAGCCCGGTAGACGCGGCCATTCTCGATCCGCACCCAGGCATGGTGGTTGAGAGCCGGGTTTGCGGCAAAAAACTGCACCGAGCCGAAGTCATCCGCCAACTTGATGAGAAACCGGTAGAGCGCATCGATATCGTCCGCCGGATCCGGCAGGCCCGGCCCCGCGACGATGATCCACTCGCCGACGGCGGGGGAAATGAACAACCCGCGCTGGCTCAGCCGGGCCAAGCCTTCGCTCCAGGAGCAAGGGACGGGATTCGCCAAGCCGAGGGCCTGCTGGACATTAACCATGGTGGAGGAGCGAACGGCCAGCCAGCGCTCGGGGCGCTCGGGAGCGAGCAGGCCGCCTGGATTGCGAGCACCCCGCCGGGCGACAAAGCGCCTCGGGCGGACGGGACGGACGCGGAAAGCCTTGACGATCGTAGCCGACAGCGTGCCCAACAGAACCGTGCTGGTCACGGTCAGAATCACCAGCAGGACGATCTCGGTAACGTCGACCCCACTCACAACTCGGATAGTTTAACGCGAAGCCTTAGCGGTTCAACTCGAATCGGCTCCTTTCCTTCTATCGGCCAGCTCGGCGAACGCTGGAGTTCTTTTGACCTGGCCGTGGGACGGGCATCACGCAAAACCCGAACGATCAGACAAATGAAGCCACCGACAGGCGTGCGAAACAAAAAAAGCCGTTCCCTGCAAGGGGAACGGCTTTGCGAAAGAATGGCGAAGCTTATTGGTTCCAGTAGGGGACGTTCGGCCTGAGGCCGCCGTGGTCGTGCATCCAAGCGGCGTCGATGTCATTGGCCCGAACGGTGGGCGGGCGCAGGCCGTAATTAACTTTTTGGAAGGAGGCCGTCTTGAGGGCACCTTTCCACTTGTGGACTTCGGCATGGCCGTCGGCGAAGGCAAACCCGCAAGCCGCGTTATGGTAAGTGGCCGGCCAATCCACGAAGGAGCTGCGCCCGGTGGGATTGAAAAATCCGGCGTCGTTCATGCTGTCCGGATGCTCATCCACGAACACCCAGGTTTGGACCGGGCCTTGGTAAAACTGGGCGGTTTTCAGGATCACCTGGTAGTCGGCACCCCAAGGACCGGCGTTGCTGGCATGGTTGGCATGGCCGACCCCGATGTTGCTCGACCAACTGCGCACCCGCTTGGTCCACTTCCGGTTGCGCTGGACGGCGCTCAGGAAGTTATCGGCCGGGCACTTGTAAATATCCTTGCTCTGGCCCATGTACTTGGCGAGACGGCTGTAGCGGTCCTGGGTCAGAAAGAGTTCGTTCGTGTTGTCCGCTGAGGTACCCCAATCAAGCCAACCCGAAACCCACGGCGCGAGCCGGGGATTGTTGGCGCCCGCGCCCGCCGTCGCATCGCCGCCGTGCAGGGAATGGACGACACGATCATCGTTATCGAGCGCGTACATTTGCCAGGCGAGCATCATCTGCTTGCCGTTGTTCATGCAGCGGATGCCGGCCGCCTTGGTCTTCGCCTTGGCCAGCGCAGGCAGGAGCATGCCGGCCAGAATCGCGATGATGGCGATCACCACCAGCAATTCGATGAGCGTAAAGCCACGTTGCCCGGGGGACCCCACGGAGTTGGCTTCTTTCGAAGTATTCATATATCGGTCTCTCGTCGTTTTCGGTTCGGGTTGTGGAAGCGATTTAGAATCCTTCCACCGGGTTCGTCAACGGCAAATGCAGCCCAGCCAAACGCCGCATGCTGATTGGGAACGAACTGACCGACGATGAGGGGAAATCGGCCGGGCTACAAGTGCGCGTCCATCCGCACAGTCGCGCAGCCCCCGGCGAGCGAGCCGGCCGCTCGCTTCCGGACTCCCGGATTTCACCCTCAAGTGCCGCCCGGCCCTGCCGAATGTAGGGCGACACCGCGAGGCCGGGTGCGCTTCACGCCTCCCTCCGCCGACGGTCCGCGCCATTGCCACATGAATATCTTGCTCACGGATGACGATCGGGTCAGCCGCCGGATTCTCGAACGGCTGCTCGAACGGAATGGCTACGCGGTGTCGCCGTACGACAACGGCGAAGCGGCTTTCGCGGCCTTCACCGAGGGAAATCACGACGTCGTCATCAGCGACTGGATCATGCCCGGGCTGGACGGCCTCGAACTCTGCCGCAAAATCCGCGGCCTGGCTCTCCCGCACTACACCTATTTCATCCTCCAAACCGCCTGCGCCGGGGCGGAAAAGCGCAGCGAAGCCGTCGAGCAAGGCGTCGACGACTTTCTGGTCAAGCCGGTGCGCACCGAAGACCTGCTGACGCGCATCGCCGTCGCCCAGCGCATCCTCCAGCAACGCCGCGAAACGGAGGAGCGGATGCGGCTGCTGGCGCAGTTCCCCTCCGCCAACCCCTACCCCGTCTTCCAGGTCAGCGGCGATGGCCGCATCCTCTTCGCGAACGCCGCGTGCCGCCCGCTCCTCGAGGCCTGGGGCCGCGCCGTGGGCGATCCCGCTCCGCCCGAGCTGGTGGCCGCATCGGTCACCCGCCCAAGCTCCTTCGAACTCCCGGCCCTCGACCTCGGCCAGGAAATGGAGATGGAATGCGCGGGACGCATCTTCGCGCTCGTCAAAACGCCGGTCGAGCAAGGCATCGTCTATTACTACGGGCACGACATCACGGAACGGAAACGCGCCGAGCAGGAAATGCTCCGGCTGAAGAACCAGGCCGTCCATTTGTCCCTGCACGACCAAATGACCGGGCTGCCCAACCGCATCCTGATGGAGGACCGGCTGCGCCAAAGCATGGTGCGCGCCCGCCGGGGCGATGGGCGCATCGCGTTGGCGATGATCGATATCGACAATTTCAAGGACATCAACGACACCCACGGCCACAAGCTCGGCGATCAGGTCCTCACGCTGGTCGGCGAGACGATCCAATCGCAAGTGCGGGAGACGGACACCGTCTGCCGCTGGGGCGGGGACGAACTGATGGTCCTGCTCGCCGGCATCAAGGATCATGACGATGCCGCGGGCATTTGCGCCAAGCTGGTCACGGCCGTCGAAACCCGGGCGCGCGAAGCGGATCTCGGCATCCGGGTGACGATCAGCGCGGGGTGCGCGGTCTTTCCCGACGATGCCGACTGCGAACTGGCGCTCCTGCAGCACGCCGACGCGGCGCTCTACGAAGCCAAGAACGCGGGGCGGAATTGCTGGCGCGATTACCGGATCGCCGCCGGCAACCACCAGGGCGTCGGCCAGAGCCGGCTGTTCCAAAGGCTCGCCGAAGCCGTGCGGCAGCATGGCATCCAGGCGCATTTTCAACCGCTCGTCCACGCCCAGTCCCGCCAGATCGCGGGGTTCGAGGCGCTCGCCCGCTGGCACGATCCGGAGCTGGGGTGGGTCGGTCCCGAGCGGTTCATCCCGCTCGCCGAAGCCAAGGGCTTGATTGTCGATGTCGGCCGGTGGATCGCCCGGCTAAGCCTGGGCGAACTCGCGGTCTGGCGCGCGGCCGGCCACCCGATGTCCGTGGCGCTGAACATCTCGAAGCGCCAGTTGCTCGATCCTTCGTTCGCTCCCGAAATGCTCGAACTGGCCCGCGAGCACCAGGTGGAGCCGTCCTGGGTGATTCTCGAGGTCACGGAGCGCCAATCGCTCCTGAACAACCCCCGCTGCCGCGAATGCCTCGAGCAGCTCGCCGCCTCGGGCTTCCGCCTGTCGCTCGACGATTTCGGCTCCGGCCATTCCTCGTTCGACATGGTCGAGGAACTTCCCTTCCACGAACTGAAAATCTCGATGGGCCTGTGCGCCAAGGCGCGCAATCCCAAGGGCCGCCGCATCCTTCAAGCCATTCTCGAAATGTGCCAGACGCTCGGCCTCGAATCGGTCGCCGAAGGGGTGGAAGACGAAGCGCTGGCCCGCACCTTGGGCGAGCTGGGAGCCGACAAGCTCCAGGGCTTCTACTTCGCCAAGCCCCTGCCCGCGGAAACTGTTCTCCCGTTCCTCAGCCGCATCCAGGCCGAAGCGGCCTGAGCCGAACGGACCTTGCCCTCGGCTTCCGCCGCAACTTCCCAGAGCGATCGGTTCATCCCGGCGTTCCAGCATCCCGAAACTCGGGTGACAATTTCGGGAGTCCAACTTAACCTCACCCCGAACGACGACTCGGCCGCACACCCGGCCCGGGATCGACGAACTCGGGATGCATTCGCTTACTCAAATCAGCTTGAAGGGCTTTCGCTCCATCGAAAGCCTCGACGACTTCGAGATCGGGCCCATCACCGTGCTGGTGGGAGCGAATGGCTCCGGGAAGTCGAATCTGATCGGCTTCTTCCGCATGCTGAACCACATGATGCAAGGCGGATTGCAAAGATTTCTGCAAGACGGCGGAGGTGCATCCAATTTTCTGCATTTCGGGCCGGCCCGCACCCGCTTCCTCAACGCCTGCCTGAAGTTCCGCGGCGATGAAGGCACGAACACCTATCGTTGCGAATTGACCTTCGCCCAGGTCGACCGCCTCATGTTCGTCGGCGAAGCGCTCGAATTCCAGCGCGCCGGCAACACTCAGCCTCAGAGTATTCCGTTGGAAAAC
>CAYZKY010000170.1:0-12640 GCA_964478815.1 uncultured Verrucomicrobiota bacterium | reverse complement strand
TTCCCATCGCTTCGAGAGTGCCAGGCGCTCACGGGTGGGGCAAGCTATTTATACCTTATATCATTAGTGAATTGTATCATGCGAGGCTGCCGACGCAGTTGCTCAATGAGATGGATTTCTGCCTGGCTCAGTTCCCGCGTCGCTCTGTTCTTCTCTTCCATCCCAACGGTATTTAGAGAGATGGCTAAATTTGTACATTTTATTCGTCGAAAATCCGCACTTTTCTCACTCAGAAAAAATTACACCCGCGGTTCCTCGAGCTTGGCCACACCCAGAAAGGGGAGGCCTACTTGCTACAGGGACGAGCCGAGGCTTTTCGTCGGGCAGACACGGAATGGATCGAAGATGCGGACAAGTTATTACAGCGGTTGCGGGTCTAACCGCACGCCATCGCGAATCATGACCGGCCCTAAGCGAGCGATTACCAGCGGCGCGCCCAGAATCACCGTCCCTGGGTCTGTGGCGCTAGACGCCGAGCAGTGCTGGGAAACCTATGGGTATCAGAGACAGACACTACATGAGGCGTCCTCCGGACGGCGATGACGAGCATGCTCGCATCGAGAAACACCTTCACTCGATTCGAAAACCCTTCAGCTCTTTCTCAGTTATTCTTTCGAATTCCGCGATCCGCTCGTCCGTGTAAATTTCTATGGGGGCGTTGTCCGCCGCGCGCAGCACCAAGCCCTCGGGCGTTTCTTCCAGCACCGCCCGCTCCGCCAGCCCAAACTTCTCCCGCAGCGCCTGCGGAATCGTCATCCCTCCCCCTGAATCGATCGGCACGATGACACTCATGAAACCCATCTTATCCGCTTTCCCCCCCATTCATCAAACCGCCCTCGCCGGATCGCCGCCCGCTGGGCGAAGTTATCCCACAGACCGACCGCTCGACCGCGCCAGCTTCCGCAGCCGCGCGGTCGCTTCCTCGCGCGACAAGGCCCCCGCCGCCACCGCCAGCGTCAGGTTCTCCCAATCCTCACCGTCGCGCGCCGGCGTCACGCCGTTCAGTTGGAGAAAAACCAGGCAAGCACCCAACGCCGCCCGCTTGTTTCCATCCACGAAAGGATGGTTGCCGCACAAACAACACAGGTAGGCCGCCGCGATTTCGATCACGTCCTGATAGGGGGATACACCGCCGAAGGTCGCCTGGGGAGTTGCGACCGCCGATTCGAGCAAGGCGCGATCCCGAATGCGTTGCGATCCGCCAAAGCGGGCAATCCCTTCGGCGTGTATTTCCAGCACCAGATCGACCGTGAGATGAACGCAGCGATTGGGATCGTGCATCAGGCGAGCCGTTTCATCGTCTTGGCATACCGCTCCATCGTCTCGCGGATCAAGGCCGTCGTCTGCTCCTTCGGAGGCAGCGAATTGATCGGTGCAATCGTGATCGTGCCACCTGGATGGACTTCGACATTTACTTGGTCGCCAACCTTCAATCGGGCCAATTGCAGAAGCGCCTGATCGAAGATAAGGCCCTGTGAATTGCCGAGCTTGGAGATGGTCTTGATCACGCGTTATACATTGTAGTACAATGTTGAGTTTGTCAATTCCATGGCCGCAACTCGTCGGGTGCGGCCTTGCTATTCGAACAATCCCGGCCCGGGCCGCTGCGAAAAATAGATGATTACCCCGATCAGGATGCCGATGAAGAGCCCCACCCCGATAGCCCAGCGCAGGTAAACCGCCCGTTTCCGGCGGTTCGCCTTGCCCATGCCGGGCAGCAGGTAATACCGATGCTCCTCCGGGTTTTTCGGTTTGAAGAGGCCGAACACAGTTTGATATCGGGCAACAGTCTAGCGAAAGCCGCGCGCCCTGCCAACGCTCACTTGGACTTCGCGAATTCCTGCGCCAGCCGATTGAGCCGGCTCGCGGGCGGCTCCCCGTCGAAGGCCACGACGCGATAGCGCAGATGAAGGGTCTTGCCTTGCTTCAGTTCCAGCGCCTTGGGAGCCACGATGCACGGGTTCAGCATGAAGGTGTCGCGATGATTGTGCCAGAGCGTCGGCGGGTTCGCCGGATGATCGATCACCGCCACACCGATCGTTTGCCCCTCAGCGAGCGCCAACCGCACCGCGTACCAGCGTTCCGCCGGCCAATCCGAGTCGGGATTCGTATGCACCGGATTCGGCAGGCGCACCTCGCCCTTGGGGCTGAACGCGGTCAGTTTGCCATCCCGGCGCGTACGGACGCAGAAGCCGCTGAAGGCCCAGCGCGCGAGCGTGATGTCCTGTGTCGGAGTGAGCGCATAGTGCAAATCCAGCCAATTGGCCTCCGGGCGCGCGGTCAGTTGCGCGTCGAGTTTTTCCACGATCATCGCCTCGCCGTCGGCGCGCCATTCGTTCTCGACGGAATAGCTGACCACTCCGTTCGCGCTCCGGACGGTCCCGTCCTTGGTCGCGACGATCACCCGGTTCGTCACCGGTGCATGCGCGCCCCACCCCCAGAAATCCGCGTCCTTCCGCCCATGCATTTCCACCCAGCCCAGAAAAATACCGCGATGATGCTTGTGGTCCGCCGGCCCCACCTCCGTCACCGGGATGCCCGACGGTGTGGCCAGCGGATGGAAGAAACTCGCGCTTTCCACCGACAGGGCCGTCCCCGGGGGTTTCGTGAGCCAATACCGCAGCAGCTCCGTCTCGCCCCGTCTGACCGAGATCATGTGGTCGTCGCGCACAATGGCGAGCTGCGCGTGGGCGGGCGCCACGCTGGCGAAAGCGGCTAACACCGCGAGCATAAGCAATCGATTCATACCGGTAAAACTGCGGCGTTCAGAAAGTGAGATTGCAAACTGGCGGCCGAGGGGGAAAGCCCTTCGGCGGCGATGGCTTCGAGGATTCGTTCCTCGGTCATGATGAAGCGCTCGCGTTTGTAGAGCAGATAATTCTCGCGGATTGCCGTGGGAGTCAGGTTGATCGTGACCAGGTTGGCCCCCGTGGCGAGACCGCGGCGATAGCCGAGGCCGGGTTGCGCGAGATTGAGCGCGCTCACGGCGGGGATGACCCATTCCGGCCGCATCAGGCGCAGGGCGGCCATGCAATTGAGCGTGAAGTCGATCCCGGCCGGAGCCGCGTGTGCCAGCGGCGTTTCGTCCCCTGGAACGAAGGGGCTGACGCTGCATCCGGACAAGGGGAGCGAATGGGCCAGTTCGAGATTCTCCAGCGCATCGGCGAGGTCGTCGCCCGGCAGGCCGGCGATGAAGCCCGAGCTGACGTGAAAGCCCTGACGGGCGAGCGTTTGGATCGCGCCGATCCGCTCGGCGTGGCTGCCCGGGCCCTCCAGCGCTTGATATCGGGCGGGATTGGCCGTTTCGAATTTGAGGATGTAGACGGCGGCACCCGCTGCGAACAGTTCCCGGTAAAGCGCGGGAGGCAAGGTTCCCAGACACACGCTGAGGCCGAGGCGGGTTTCGGCGCGGAGGGTGCGGATCAAGGGGAGAATCACCTCGCGGACGGCCACCGGGTCTTCGCCGGCCTGCAAGTTGATATCCGTGACGCTGGCGGGCCGGTGCTCGATCAACAACTCCGCGAGTTGCTCGTGCCGCGCCCGGTAGCGATGCAGGGCGCGGTTGTCGCGGCGCATGCCGCAATAGGCGCAGTTTTGGCGGCAGAAGTTGGAGACCTCGACGACCGCCCGGACAAAAACCGTGGAGCCGAATTCGTGCCGGGCGGCGGCGGACGCGCGGGCGTGCAACTCCTCCCGGGCCGTTCCCTCAGCCAGCAAGTCCGGGGCGTTGGGAACGTACGAGTGAGGCCGGCCGGCGTGCATGGAGGCTATCCGAGGAACGCCGCATGCACGGCGCGCATCGCCTCCTCCGCGCGGGCCAGATCGATAATGACCGAAATTTTGATTTCACTCGTCGAGATCATGTCGATGTTGACGCCGGTCGCGGCCAGGGTCTCGAACATCCGCGCCGCCACGCCGGAATGGCTGCGCATCCCGACGCCGACGATGGAGAGCTTCGCGATGTTCTCGGCGGCGATCACTTCGCGCAGGCCGAGATCGGTCTTGAGCTGGCTGATCACCTTGCTGGCTTTGAGCAGATCCGGCTTGTCGACGGTGAAGGAGATGTCCGTGCTGGGGGAATCCGTGCCGTGGCTGATGTTTTGCACGATCATGTCCACATTGATCGCGGCGTCGCCGAGGGCTTTGAAAATATGCGCGGCGACGCCGGGGCGATCCGGCACGCCAACCAAGGTGACCTTGGCCTGGTTCTTATCGAGGGAGACGCCGCGGATGACGACATCTTCCATGCTGCGGGTTTCTTCTTTCACGATCGTTCCTGGGTTGTCGTTCAGGCTGGAGCGCACCTCGAACACGACGCCGAACTTCTTGGCGAACTCGACGGAGCGGGACTGCATCACTTTCGCGCCCAGGCTGGCGAGTTCGAGCATCTCGTCGTAGGAGATTTCCTCGAGCTTCCGGGCGCTTTTAACGATGCGCGGATCGGCGGTGTAAACGCCGTCGACATCGGTATAAATCTGGCACAAGTCGGCCTTGAGCGCGGCCGCGAGCGCGATGGCCGTGAGATCGGAGCCCCCGCGGCCGAGCGTGGTAATCTGCCCCTCCGGCGTTTCGCCCTGAAATCCGGCCACGATCACCACTTTGCCCGAATCCAACTGCGCGCGGACCTTCTTGGGCGTGATGTTCTGAATCTTCGCCTTGGTATGAACCCCGTCGGTGACGATCCCCGCCTGGGCGCCCGTCAGCGAGCACGCCTCGATCCCGCCCGCATGCAGCGCCATGGCCGTCAGCGCGATGGTCGTCTGCTCGCCGGTCGCCAGCAGCATGTCCATCTCTCGTTCGCTCGGCAGCGGCATGATCTCCTTGGCGAGCTTGATCAAATTGTCGGTGACGCCGCTCATGGCGGAGACCACCACCACCACCTGGTCCCCCTGCGCCCGGTACTGCGCGACGCGCGCGGCGACGTTTTTAATGCGCTCGGTATTCCCGACGGAAGTCCCTCCGTACTTTTGGACAATCAGAGCCATGCGACTTTCAGCCTTCCTTCTCGGATCCTTCGCCCGGCACCAGCGGATTCCGCCATTTCACGCCCGGGAAATGGGAGAAATCTTCGTCGGCGGTGGCGATCTCCGCATCGTGCTCGATGGCGAGTCCGGCGAGATGAGCATCCATGGTCAGCGCCGCGCCGTGCCCCACCGCGTGCAGAAGCGTCTGCAGGATATTCCAGTGCTGGGCGGTGACGGACACGATCTGGACATTGGGCCGGGCCACCCACGAATCGACTAGGGCGATCGCATCGGCCAGCAGCATCGGCTCCGGAAAGATCTTGGAGTGGGTGGAGAGGCGGATGAATCCGAGGATGACCAGCCAGGATAGCCCCACCGGCTCGTCGGAATTCAGCTTCTCCTCCCACCAATGGCGCGCCGCGCGGTGTTTCGGCGCGCGGCTGTTGACGGCGGATATAATCAGGGACAAATCGACCAAAATCATTTCCTCGACCTCCTTAGGTATTCTTCGGACTCCACTTCGGCGAGGGTCGTCCAGAGTCCTTCGACATGCGCGCCGAAATCGTGCGTTTTGTGAACATACGGCGCGCGCGCCGCCGTGGCGGGTGCGCTCGCCGCCTGGTGGAGAGATTGGCGGACGAATTCGGTCAGGCTCACCCCTCGGGATTTGGCGGCAGATTCCAATTCGCGGGCTAAGGCTTCGTCGATCTGGACGGAAGATTTCATGGCATCACAGCGCAATCACTTTCATCACGGCCGCCGCCGTCGGCGCGGTGATGATCGGTTCGAAACCGGCGCTCTTGATCGCCGTATCGGGGTCTTTCAAACCGTGGCCGGTCAGCGTGGCGGCGATCACGCTGCCTGCGGGGATGCGGCCGGCCTTGACGCACTGGATCAGCCCCGCGAGCGGCGCGGTCGAAGCCGGTTCGGCGAAGATGCCGTCGGTGCGGGCGATCAATTGGTAGGCCGCGAGAATCTCGTCATCCGTGGCTTTATCGATGAAACCATTGGATTCGCGGAGGGCCGCGCTCGCGCCGGCCCAACTGGCGGGATTGCCGATGCGAATGGCCGTGGCGATCGTCTGCGGATCGGCGATGGGATGCCCTTCGACGATCGGAGCGGAACCGGCCGCTTGAAAGCCGAACATGCGCGGCAACTGGTTGCTGCGGCCGGCGGCGTGGTACTCTCGATAGCCCCGCCAGTACGCGGTGATATTCCCGGCGTTGCCCACGGGCAGGAAATGGAAATCCGGGGCGCGCCCCAACTGGTCGCAGATTTCGAACGCCGCGGTCTTCTGCCCCTCGATGCGCACCGGATTGATGCTGTTCACCACCTCCACCTTGCCCGTCTCGCCGAGTTCGCGCACCACGCGGAGGGCATCGTCGAAGTTCCCTTCGATCATGATGGTCACCGCGCCGTACATCAGGGACTGCGCGAGCTTGCCCAAGGCGATCTTTCCGTGCGGCAACAGCACCACACACTTCATCCCCGCACGGGCCGCGTAGGCCGCCGCCGAAGCCGAAGTGTTCCCCGTGCTGGCGCAGACCACCACCTGCGCGCCGCGTTCCTTGGCCTTGCTGATGGCCATGGTCATCCCCCGATCCTTGAAGGAACACGTCGGGTTCATGGCCTCGTACTTCAGGTACAGCTCGAAGTTCCCGCCAATCGCCTTGACGAAATTGTCGGCCCGGATCAACGGCGTGTTCCCTTCCAGCAACGTCACGACGGGCGTGGCGGACGACACCGGGAGGTGTTCCCGGTACCGTTCGATGACTCCCGGCCAGGCGGCGGGAACAATGGCGGAGACGCGGTTGGCGGAGGCGAGGCTCATCGGCTCACTCGAAACTTTCGACGCGGATCATGATCGGCGATCCTTTGACCACGGAGAGCCGCTTGATGGCGGCAAGTGCCTTGTGCATGGCCGAATTCGGGGCGTCATGGATCATGAAGATCAGCGGCACGCTCTCCCCCTCGTGCCCTTCCGGCTGGATGACCGACGAGATGCCGATCTTGGCCTCTCCCAGGATGGCGGCGATGCGGGCCAGCGTTCCCGGTCGGTCGATGACATGCAGCCGGAGATAATAGCGGCAGACGACGTCGTCGATCTTCATGACCGCCGCCGCCTTCTCGTGGGGGACGAACGCCGGCACCCGGCTGTGGCCCCCGCATTTCAGATCCAGCGCGGCATCTGCCAGATCGCTCAGGACGGCGCTGGCCGTGGCATCCTGGCCGGCTCCGCGCCCATAATACAGGGTGTCTCCCACCACATCGCCGCGAACGTAAATCGCGTTAAAGACGTGGTTTACGCTCGCGAGGACGTGGCTGTTGGGCACCAGGACTGGATAGACGCTCACTTGCACCAGCGGGCCGGTGGCACTCCGTTTTTTAGTGCCGGACGGTTCAGAATGTTTGACGCAGCCCAGCAGTTTGATGGTGTAACCGAGCTGTCCGGCGAACTGGATGTCGAGCCGGGTGATGTTGCGGATCCCCTCCACGTAAACATCCTTGGGCTTCACCCAAAAGCCGTAGGCGAGCGAGGCGAGGATGCCCGCTTTATGGGCCGCGTCGAAGCCGTCGATATCGAGGGACGGATCGGCTTCCGCGAAGCCGAGGCGCTGGGCCTCGCCCAGGACGGCATCGAAATCGGCGCCCTCCAGCTTCATCCGGGTCAGGATGTAATTACAGGTGCCGTTCAGGATGCCGTACAGCCGGGTAATGCGGTTGCCGACCAGGCCCTCGCGCAGGACTTTGATGATCGGGATGCCGCCGGCCACGCTGGCTTCGTAATAGAGATTCGCCTCGTACTTGCGCGCCGCCGCGAACAGTTCTTCGCCGTGCGCGGAAAGGAGCGCCTTGTTGGCCATGACGACCGGCTTGCCCAGGCGCAGGGCACGGAGCGCCACCTCGCGGGCCGTGGTGGTGCCGCCCATCAGCTCGACGACGATCTGGACCGCGGAATCGTCCACCACGCTCTGCCAGTTGCTGGTGAGGAGATGGCCCGGGATGGAGACCGGCCGGGTCTTGCCGAGGTCGCGGGCGGCCATCCGCGCCACGCGAAACTGGACACCGGTACGGCAGGCGAGGAGCCCTCCATTCTGTTGGAGAGCTCGATACACACCGCCACCCACCGTTCCCGCGCCGATGATGCCCAGGCCGACCTGTTGCATAGGAGCGCGGAGAGTGCCATCCATCGCCCATTCCTGCAAATCGCATTTTGTGCGCGGGAAGCCCGGCGCGAGTTTTTTGGGTTGCAAGGGCTCGTCTGGCTTGTACGGTCCAAGGCATGCCAAATTTCGTTCGACAGTGCGCGCTGGGTCTTGCCGTTCTTGCCTTGTGGCCGGCTCAGGCCGTGGCTCAAACGCTGAACTATTCCGTGGTGCCGGGATTCTTCGAGGCGCAGCCGGGCCAGCAAGCCCTCGGCCCGTGCCACGGCGGGGCCGCGATCGACAAAGCCGGCAATATTTACGTCACGACCGATACTCCACGCGGCATCGTTGTCTATTCGCCAGCCGGAAAGTTCCTCCGGGCGGTCGGGCCGACCCGCATCCATGCGCTGGAGATTCGCGAGGAGAACGGCACGGAATACATTTACGCCGCACGGCCCTCCGAGCATGAGGTGGTCAAGTTGCGTTTGGACGGAACGAAGGAGTGGTCGATCGAGTATCCGGCGGAATCCGGGTTGTTCAAGGATGCCAAGGGATTCAACCCCTGCGCGGTGACGGTGGCGGCGGACGGGTCGATCTTCGTCGCCGATGGCTACGGCTCCAACTACGTGCTGAAATTCGACAAGAACCGGAAATTCGTGAAAGCCTTCGGTGGACGGGGAGAGGCCGAAGGCAAATTCAACACCTGCCACGGCATTGCGTTCGATCCACGCCACGACCGGCCTCTGATTCTGGTCTGCAATCGCAACAACAATCGCGTCGAGCACTGGGACCTGGAGGGGAACTTTGTGGGCGTGATCCAGAAGGACTTGCGGATGCCGGCGGCCGTGCATATCCGGGGCGATTACGCCGTGTTTCCGGAATTGCAGGGGCGCGTGACGGTGCTGGACAAGGCCGGCCGGATCGCCGCGCAGGTGGGCGACAACCCGAACGAAAAGCATCGGGCGAATTTCGGATTGCCCGCCGATCAGTGGAAGGAAGGCATCTGCAATTCGCCGCACGGCGCCTCGCTGGATAAGGACTTGAACCTCATCGTGAGCGAGTGGAGCCAGTTCGGCCGGATGCACAAGTTCAAGAAAACGCCGTAACCCACCGCCTTCCCGGCCGCCGATCGGATTCGACGCGCGGACGGCTTCGCACTAGCTTCGCGCGGCGCGTCCATCGATGCGCCGCGATCCATGACCGAAGCGTCCGAGAATTTCACCGAGAGCGTCCGCGCGGCTGCCGAATTGTTGGAACGGGTGGCGGCCAACCGGGCGCTGCTGGCCCAATTGCCCGAACCCGAGCGCGTGCGGCTTTTGCGTGCGGCGGGGGATGTCTACTGCCCGGATGTCCGGCAACGACGGCGGCTGGTCAAAGCCACGCAACGGCTGCGGAAAACGGCTGTGGAAGGCCGGGACGACGAAGTCCTCAGCCAGACCGGCATCCGCCAGTTGCGGCAGAAGCCGGTGTTCACCACGCCCAATGTCTTTCCCCCAGCCGGCTTTCAGCAGGAGGAAATCGAGGAACCGGAATTTCGCGAGGTCGTCGAACCCCAGAATTGCTACATCTGCAAGCAGGACTACCTGACGATCCATCACTTTTACGACCAGCTCTGCCCGGCTTGCGCGGAACTGAACTTCCGCAAACGCACCGAGCTGGCGGATTTGCACGGACGGGTGGCGTTGCTGACCGGTGGACGCGTCAAGATCGGGTATCAGGCCGGCATCAAGCTGCTTCGCTGCGGCGCGCATCTCATCGTCACCACCCGGTTTCCGCGCGATTCAGCGGCCCGGTATGCCGCAGAGCCGGATTTCGAAGTCTGGAAGGATCGCCTCGAGATCTTCGGTCTGGATCTGCGCCACACCCCGAGCGTGGAGGCGTTTTGCCGCCACCTGCAGCAGACGCGGCCGCGTCTCGATTTTATCATCAACAACGCGTGCCAGACGGTCCGCCGCCCGCCCGACTTCTATCAGCACATGATGGCGAGCGAGACCGCGGCGTGGCAGGACCTGCCGGCCTCGGCCCGGCCACTCCTCGGAGCGTACGAGGGGTTGCGCGGCTATCACCTGCTGCCCGGCAGCGAGGCGGCGTCGGGAGCGGAACCGCGCGCCATCGAGGAAGTGGCCGGGCTGGCGCGGGCAGCCGAGATCTCCCAGGTGCCGCTCCTGCCGGAAGAACTGGCGGCCCAGAAAGCCCTGTTTCCCGAGGGGCGGCTCGATCAGGATTTGCAGCAGGTCGATTTGCGGTCGGTCAACTCCTGGCGGCTGACGCTGGCGGAAGTGTCGTCGGTTGAGTTGCTCGAAGTTCAACTCGTGAATGCGGTGGCTCCTTTCGTGCTCAATGCCCGGCTCAAGCCGCTCATGCTCCGCACGCCCGAGCGGGACAAGCACATCGTCAATGTCTCCGCCGTCGAGGGCCAGTTCTACCGAAAGTTCAAGACCACCCGGCATCCGCACACGAACATGGCCAAGGCGGCGTTAAACATGATGACCCGCACCTCGGCCGCCGAGTACCAGGCGGATGGGATTCACATGAATAGTGTCGATACCGGCTGGGTGACGGACGAAGACCCTGCGCAGATCGCGCAACGCAAGGTCCGCGATCACCGGTTCCATCCGCCGCTGGATATCGTCGATGGCGCCGCCCGGATTGTCGACCCGATCATTGCCGGCATCAATACCGGCGAGCATCTCTGGGGCAAATTCCTCAAGGATTACCGGGCGACGGATTGGTAACGCCGGCGCGGCGGTTGCGAGAGGTCGCGCCCTCAGACGCCGCGACGGGCGCAAGCGTGATCGAATGCCGCTAGAATCTCCGCTTGCACTTGCGCTGCGGGCTGCGTGGCATCGATCACCACGCGATACGGCTTGTCGAGCGCGAGGAAGATCTGCCGCGCTTTGGCCAGGGCCGCATCCTGTTCGAACAGGTTCGCCCGGTCGCCGCGCGCGCCGACGCGTTCGAGGCCTTTCTGCGGCGGCAGATCCAGCAGCAGCAGCAGGTCGGGCTCCGGCGCGAAGGCTTCGTTCATGGCCACCAATGCCGCTGGATCGGCTCCCCGCGCTCCCTGATAGGCGGCCGTGGAAAAGTAGTAACGATCCAGCAGCACCACCTGGCCGGAACCCAGGGCCGGAGCAATCTTCTGTTCGACGTGCTCCTGGCGATCCTTGGCGAAAAGTTCGATTTCCTCGGGCAGCGTCAACCGGCCCGATTGCGCGGACTCGCGCAGACGCCGGCCGTGCGGGCCATCGGTCGGCTCGCGGCTCCGCAACACCGGGAGCCCGCGCGCCAGCAGAGCCTTCTGCAGCAGATCCGCCTGGGTCGACTTTCCGGCTCCGTCGATGCCTTCGATGGCGATGAGGAAGCCGGGAGCGTTCGATAACATTGGCACCGGGCTCATTGACACCGGTCTATTTAAGGAACCCACGCTCGCGGAGCCAGAAGAGGCAATCCTTGGTCCATGGATGACCATTGGCCAGGCCGATGCCGTGCCGGCCCTTCTCGTAGATGTGGAGGTCGAACGGCACTCCGGCGCGCTGCAAGGCAGCGGCGAACATCATGCTGTTCTCGACCGGCACCGCTTTATCTTCCACGGTGTGCCAGACGAACGTCGGCGGCGTCTCGGGCGTGACCTGCAATTCGTTCGACAGCAGCCAGACTAGTTGCGGGGTCGCGTTCGTGCCCAGCAGGTTGTTGCGTGAACCGTGGTGGGTCTTGTCGCCCAGGGTGATGACCGGGTAGCAGAGGATGCCCAGGTCCGGCCGGGAGCTGGCGCGATCGATCGGATCGGCGGCGCCCGCATCGCCGGCGTCGAAATGCGTGAGCAGGGTCGAGGCCAGATGGCCGCCCGCGGACGAACCCATGATGCCGATCCGCTTGGCATCGACCTTCCACGATTCGGCGCGCGTCCGCACCAGCCGCACCGCCCGGGCCGCGTCCTCCAGCATCCGGGGATGGCGATAGCCGCCGCTCCCCAGGCGGTACTTCAGGACATAACCGGCGATGCCGCTTTCGTTCAGCCACAGCGCGTAATCCTTGCCCTCGTGCCCGGCCAATCCGCCGTAGCCGCCGCCGGGGCAGATGACCATCGCCGCGCCGGTGGCCTTCTCGGCGGGGGCGGGATAAATCGTCAGGGTGGGGATATCCTTGTCCTCCTTGCCCAAGGCGCCGGGCGCGCCGTCCGGCCAGAGCGGAATGACTTCCTGAGCGCGCATCGCGAGGATTCCAATGGACACGACCGCCAGCAACCTGGCCAGATTTTTCATGGGCACGTCCCTTACCAAGGCCGCCCCCCCTTGGCGAGCCGTTTCCGGGAGTCCGGTGGAGAGTGGGTCCGGGACCCCCCCCTCCTTTTTGGTTGAGAGGGGCGGGCTGAGGGGGGAGGAGTCGACATTTTGGGGCCACCCCCCCTGTTTTTTGAGGGTGAGGTGGGGAAGCGGGAGGATGGAGCCGGGCGACGCGGCGGAGCCGGTGGAACGGAATGTAGACTTCCTGGGTGACGGGAGGGGGTTAGAAAGGGTGAAGGGCGGGTCA